>JAAYYU010000019.1 GCA_012515235.1 Candidatus Anammoximicrobium sp. | reverse complement strand
GGCGAGCAGCGTGGTGGCGAAGCAGCCGATTTCGTGCAGATATCTGGTCTTGAACACCGCTCCACGCTGGCGAGCAGCGTGGTGGCGAAGAGGAGGCGATTTCGTGCAGATATCTGGTCTTGAACACCGCTCCACGCTGGCGAGCAGCGTGGTGGCGAAGCAGCCGATTTCGTGCAGATATCTGGTCTTGAACACCGCTCCACGCTGGCGAGCAGCGCGGTGGCGAAGAGGAGGCGATTTCGTGCAGATATCTGGTCTTGAACACCGCTCCACGCTGGCGAGCAGCGTGGTGGCGAAGAGGAGGCGATACCCCCCCCAACATCGCTGTAGACTCCACCTTGCGAGTCAGCGATGACTGGAGACTACCATGAAACGCCACGGCAATTTGTGGCCGCTCGTCACCGGTTTCCCGAATCTTTTAGCGGCGGCCGAAAAGGCCAAGCGCGGCAAGATGAAACGGGAGAACGTGGCCCGCTTCCACCTGGACCTGGAACGGAACCTGTGGGAGCTGCACGACGAGTTGTGCAGCAAGACGTACACGCCCGGCGGGTACGAGACGTTCTACATCTACGAGCCCAAACCCAGGCTGATCAGCGCCGCTCCGTACCGCGACCGGGTCGTGCATCACGCCTTGTGCCGGGTGCTGGAAACCGTCTTCGAGCCGACCTTTATCGAGGACAGCTATGCCTGCCGCCGCGGCAAGGGCACGCACGCGGCCATCGACCGGTTCACGGAGTTCGCCCGCCGCAATCGGTACGTACTGAAGTGCGACATCCGCAAGTTCTTTCCCAGCACCGATCACGAGGTCCTGCGCTCGGTGATCGCGTCCAAGATCAAGGACCCCGACGTGCTGTGGCTGGTGGGAACGATCATCGACCACAGCAATCCGCAGGAGCCCGTCTGGCAGTGGTTTCCCGGCGACGATCTGCTGACGCGTGGCGAGCGGCGGCGCGGGGTGCCGATCGGGAACCAGACCAGCCAGTTTTTCGGCAACGTGGTGCTCAGCCCGTTCGACCATTTCGTCAAGGAAACGTTGCGGGCCCGGTACTACGTCCGTTACGTCGATGATTTCGTGATCTTCTCGGACGACAAGGCTTGGCTGCACGAGGTGCGGGCGGCGTGCCGCGAGTTCCTGGGCGGATACCGGCTGAAACTGCACCCTGGCAAGAGCGTGATCTCGCGGGTCTGCGACGGCACGAAGTTCCTGGGCTATCGCATCTTTCCGTACCACCGGCTGTTGGCCAAGGAGAACGTCAAGCGGATGCGGCGGCGGCTGAAACACATGCAGGAAAACTATGCGGCGGGCGAACTCGATGCGAAACAGGTGCGGCAGCGGCTGCAGAGTTGGATCGGCCATGCCAGTCATGCCAACACGCTCCGCTTGCGGAAGCGGCTGCTTTATGGGACAACCTTCTCTCGCAGGCAGGCGTGAGCTTGTCTGCCGGGACGCGGTCGAAAGTTCGTGTGTTGCGTGGCGGCTGCTGGAACAACAATTCCCGCAACTGTCGCGCGGCCATCCGCAACAGGAACAACCCCGAGAACCGGAACAACAATGGTGGTTGTCGTGTGTTGTGTGTTTGCGCGTCAGCATTCCGCGAGGCGGCTCCGTTCCGCCTCTAGGCCAGGGCTGTCCGGTTTACGGATCGGACGGGCGTGCCGCGGTGCGAGTCCAGATCGCGGTCCGGCGTCGGTCGGGTGCAACCCGGCTGGCCGAATGACATCGAGCCCCGCGAGGACCAGTAGGCAACTTGCTCGACCGCCCTCGCGGGGCGAATTTTTCGGCGTACCTGGGGGCGTTGGCAGCCGGGGAGCCGGGGATCGTTTAACCGCGACCCAACGGGGAGCGCGTGGCCGGCCGTCAGCCACGCGCTCCCCGTTGGGTCGCGGCTAAACCAGGGAGAGCATGCCATGACCACGTTGCAGGTCCGCGTCATCCGCGTGTTTGTCTCGTCGCCGGGGGACCTGGGCAGCGCACGCGACTGTGTGGACGAGGTGCTGGAACGGATCAACCGGGATCCGGCCGTCGCGGCCCAGGTCCGGTTGGAGGCTTGGAAGTGGGAGACCGACGCCGCGCCGTACATGGGGCCGACGGCCCAAGAAGCGATCGACTGGCAGACGCCGCCGTTCGAGATCTACCTGGGGCTGATGTCGGCTCGGTTCGGGCACGCGACGGACAAATTCGGGTCGGGCACGGAACAGGAGTTTCAACAAGCGCTGCAGCGCTGGCAGGAAACGGGCCGGCCGAGGATTCTGTTCTACTTCGACGAGAACGCCAAGCCGGGGACCTCTCCGGACGACGCCCGGCAATGGCTGAGCGTGTGTGAGTTCCGCACCAAACTCCACGGCCTGGGGCTGTTCTACACGTATCGAGGCGTGCGGCGCGGCAAGAACTCGCTGGTGCCAAAGCTCGACCAGCATTTGCGCCAGGTCGTACACGACCTGCTGCGCGCGCCCCCCTGCCCTGCCCCGCCGCAGACCGCCGACAACACGCCCGCCGTCCCCGCCGCCTACCGCCGCTGGCTGCAGAGTGAATGCGGCGAGATGCAGTTGCTGGGCTTGCGGCCCAAGCAGGCCCATGCGTTGCGGCTGAACCATGTGTACGTGCCGCTGACGACGCGGCCGGAGGCGGGGCGGAAGGTTACGTCGCCCGAAGCCGAGGAGGATTTGCAGCAGCGGATGCTGGGCCGTGGCCGCGAGGAGCGTCCGCAGCTGCTGCTGGATCTGCTGGACCAGAAATCGCTGTACGTCTCCGGCGACGCGGGCACGGGGAAATCGACGTTCTGCCGCTGGGCGGGCTACCTGGCGTGCGCCGGCCAGATGCCGGATCATGCCGTGCCGCCGCCGGAGAATTACCAGGAGCGGTTTCCGGAATCGCTCCGCAGCCGCCTGCCGGTGCTCGTCCGGCTGCGGGAATTCTGGCAGCACTTGCCCACCAAGCCGAACTGCCGGGAGTTGACCCAGGCGGAACTGGAAGCGTCGCTGGGCCGCTGGCTGCGCGCCACGCGGCCCGGCGAGTTGACTTGGGACGACGTGGCGGCGCACCTGGCGCTAGGCACTGCGCTGCTGATCCTGGACGGCGTGGACGAAATCCCGCTGGCCCACGGCGGGGACGACCAGGAGTGCTGGCCGCGGCAGATGCTGCTGGCCGGCCTGGCCGCCGCAGCCCCGGATTGGCACGCACAGGGCAACCGCGTGCTGCTGACCAGCCGGCCTTACGGACTGGCGGACCGCGAAGCGGAAACGCTGGGCCTGGCGGCCGCCCACATCGATCCGCTGGACGAGCAGCTGCAGCAACTGCTGGCCTGCCGCTGGTTCCAACTGCTGTCCGACCGGCCGGAAAGCGCCGAAGCCGGGGCGGCCGAAGCGGCGGCCATGTTGCGCGACGCCCGCGGCCGCGAGGGGCTGGACCAGTTGGTGACCAATCCCATGCTGCTGACCGCCACCTGCGTGGTCTACAACGAGGGCAAGCGGCTGCCGCAGGACAAGTACGATCTGTACGCCCGCATCGTGGAAAACGTGCTGTACAACCGCTACAACGACCCGACGCGGATCGAACGCGTCCACGGCCACCTGGCGGCCATCGCTTACGCCATGCACACCGGCAAGTGGCTGGGCGAACCGCGCAGCCAACCCCGCGCGGCGACCGATTACGAAGAGCTGCGCCGCATTTTGACGGCGTACCGCGAGCAGAACCCGGGAACGGACCACGGCGTAGCCGACGTGGTCGATACGCGGGAACGGCTGCTGTCCCGCACCGGTCTGCTGCTGCCCCGCGGCGACCGGCAAGCGGCGTTCTACCATCTGTCGATCCAGGAATTCCTGGCGGCCCAGCGGCTGGTGCTGATCGAATGCGACAGCGAAGGCGCCTTGCTCGGTGCATTGCTGACCCACGGAGCCGAAGCCGCCTGGCGGAACACGCTGTCGTTCGCCTTCGGTTGCTACTTGGACAAGTACAAGCTGTCCAGCCAGAAGGGCATCCGACTGGTGGAGCGGATCGTCGAGCATGTTTGTAGTGCCGCCTTCAGGCGGTCGGAACCGGCTGAAGCTGCGACTACCAGCGGGGAACTGGCTGAAGCCGGCACTACGAGCGTGGCGGAACATCAGCACTTGTTGGTCGTCGCGGCCGACGGGCTGGAGATGCTGTTGGGCAAGAAGCTGCAGTTGCCGGCGCCGTTGCAGGAGCGGTACCGGCAGATCGGTCTGGCGGCGATCGCCCAGGAGATCCCGGCCAAGCCGCGGTGGACGCTGACCACCGTGCTGGGACGCCTGGGCGACGAGCGCATCGCGAACGACTTGCGGATCGGCCCGCGGCCGGAAGAACATCCCGGTTACGTACGCATTCCCGCGGGCAAGTATTTCTACGGCGAGGACAAGGAGCCGATCACGATTGACGAGCCGTTTCTGCTGAGCCGCTATCCCGTGACCAACTCGCAGTACGCGGTGTTCCTCGAAAACGGCGGCTACACGGAGCGCCGCTGGTGGTCGGACGAGGGCTGGCAGTGGTTGCAGCAGGAGAAGGTCAGCGAGCCGCGCTTCTGGCGGGACGCCAAATGGAACGCGCCCAATCAGCCGGTGGTCGGGATCTCGTTCTGGGAGGCGGAAGCGTTGGCCAAGTGGGCCGGCGGTCGGCTGCCCACCGAGCGCGAGTGGGAGGCCGCCGCGCGCGGGCCGCAGGGCTACGAGTATCCTTGGGGAGATAAGTGGGAGGACGGGATCTGCAACAGCGACGAGGCGGGACTCGGCGCGACGTCGCCGGTGGGCATGTTCCCACGCTCCAAGTCGAACCCGTTTGGGCTGGAGGACATGGCGGGGAACGTGTGGGAGTGGTGCGTCGATTTCTACGATCCGAAAAAACTCCCCGGAGTTCGTGTGTTGCGTGGCGGCTGCTGGGACTACGATTCCCGCGTCTGTCGCGCGGCCTTCCGCAGCTGGAACTACCCCGTGTTCCGGAACTCCTCATTGGTGGTTGTCGTGTGTTGTGTGTTTGCGCGTCAGGACTCGCACCGTAGTGTCTTAGCTGCTTTACTGCTTTACCACTTAACAACTTTACCTCTTTTCCTCTTTTCCTCTTCACCCGCGCCGCGAAGCGGCGCGCGAAAAATTTTTTGTAGGGGGGGGGGTCAGGCTTACAGAATTCAATTTTGGCCGATGTTGAGTCCGGCTCATTGGAACGACCTTGCTCGGCCAAAATTGAATTCTGTAAGCCTGACCCCAACGTGAATCTGTCTTCAGGGGTACGACTGACATGCGGTTGGGATGCGGAATAGTCTTGGCGATGCTCGCCGCTCTGGCAACGGGTTGTTTGAGGTCCGAGCCGGACACGGTCAATTCCGTCGGCGGCGGCACAGCCGACACCGCTGCTCTGGGTCAGGCTGACACTCGCCAGATCGACATGATCTATCCCTCGGCCGGCGCGCTGTTTCCGCCGGAAATCGCTGCGCCCACGTTTCGCTGGCAGGACGACAGCCCGAATTGCGATGCCTGGCGGATTGAGGTCTCGTTCCAGGACGGGCCGCCGCTGGAATTCCAGAGCGATTCGCCGGAGTGGACGCCGGCCGACGAGGATTGGGAGACGATCAAGGACCGTTCCCGTTCCGGCGACGCGCTGGTCACCGTGGTGGGCGTCAGCGGCGGCGCGCCGGACACGTTTCTGTCCAGGGGCAGCACTTCCATCCGCACGTCGAACGACGAGGTGGGAGCGCCGCTCTTCTATCGCGAAGTCAATCTGCCGTTCCGCGACGCGGTCAAGGATCCGTCTCGCATCCGTTGGCGGTTCGGAGCGATCTCCGCCCGCCAGCGGCCGCCGGTGGTGCTGGAGAAACTGCCTGTCTGCGGCAACTGCCATTCGTTCTCTGCGGACGGCCGGGTCCTGGGCATGGACGTGGACTATGCGAACGACAAGGGCTCGTACGTGATCACGGACGTGGGCCGGGACATGATCTTGGACCGGGAGCATCTGATTTCCTGGGGCGACTATAAGAAGGAAAACCAGGAGCCGACGTTCGGGCTCTTGTCCCAGGTGTCGCCCGACGGCCGCTACGTGGCCAGCACGGTCAAGGACCGCTCGGTGTTCGTCGCCACGGACGATCTGGCGTTCAGTCAGCTGTTTTTTCCCATCAAGGGGATTGTGGCCATTTACGACCGCCAGACCAAGGAGTTTCGCGCGCTGCCGGGGGCGGACGACCCGCGGCTGGTGCAGAGCAATCCGGTCTGGAGTCCGGACGGCAAGGACTTGCTTTTCGCCCGCAGCGAAGCCTATCGGTTGAAGAATCTCCGCCAGGAAACGAACGTCTTGCTGACTCAAGCCGAGTGCCGGGAGTTCCTCAAGGAGGGCAAGACCTTTCGCTTCGACCTGTACCGCGTTCCCTTCAACGCAGGCCGAGGCGGCACGCCGGAGCCGCTGGCCGGGGCTTCCGAAAACGGGCTCAGCAACTACTTCCCCAGGTTTTCGCCGGACGGCAAGTGGATCGTGTTTTGCCGGGCCAAGAGTTTCATGCTGCTGCAGCCGGACAGCGAGTTGTATTTGATTCCGGCCTCAGGCGGCGAGGCGCGCCGGCTGCGGTGCAACACGTCGCGGATGAATTCGTGGCACAGCTGGTCGCCCAACGGCAAGTGGCTAGTGTTTTCCTCGAAGGCGTTCTCGCCCTACACGCAGTTGTTTCTCACGCACATCGACGAGACGGGCGAGAGCAGCGTCCCGGTGCTGCTCGATCGTTTTGCCGCCTCCGACCGGGCGGCCAACATCCCGGAGTTTGTCAACGTCCGGCCCGGCGCGATCCGGCAGATCGCGGCGGCCTTTCTGGACGACAGCAATTACTTCCGGGCCGCGTACGCCTTGCTGAAGTGGGGCCGCGACCCGGACGCCGCCACTCCCCTGCTCCGCCAGGCACTGAAGATCAATCCGCAAAACGTCATGGCGCTGCTCGAGTTGGCGACGATCTTGACCGAACGGGGAGACCTCGCTGAGGCGAAGGCTCATATTGCAACCGTGCTCGAAGTGGACCCCGACGACGTCGACGCCCATCACTGTCTGGCGGTCGTGCTGGCCAAGGAAGGGAAACATCGGGAGGCGGCGGACCACTGTCGGCGGGCGCTCGAGAAATCGCCGAATTCGCCGATCGCGCATTTGAATCTCGGACGGATTTTGCTGGAGACAGGCCAGTTCGACGAGGCGGTAGAACATCTCCGCGAAGCCCTCCGCCTCAATCCGGCAGACGCCACCGCAAACTATTACTGGGGCTACATCCTGCAGCGTAACGACAGGCCGCAGGAAGCCGCCGTCCACTACCGGCGCGCCGTGGAACTGGATGCCGAGTTCATCCCGGCCATGCTGGGCTTGGCGTCGTTGTGCATTGCAGACGTTCACGCAGAGCGGGAACAGATCGAGCAGGCGCTGGCGATGGCCCGCAAAGCCTGCGATCTGACGGGCCACAAGGACGTGCAAGGCCTGCGAATCCTGGCCGGAATGTACGCCGTGGCGGGCCGTTTCCGCGAGGCCGCTGAAGCGGCCCGAACGGCCCTGAACCTGGCCTACGCCGCCGGAAATCGGCACGCCGCACGGGAAATCGAGGCGATGCTGGAACTGTACGAGAAGCTTCAGCACAGAAAGGCCCGCTGAACCGCCCGGGCTGTCGTGTGTCGGCCTGGAAGTTCTTTGGCAAGAAGCCGAATGCGGCCCGCGGCCGCAACCGGGTAGGCAGAAATTCATTCCACCCAAGGCCGAATGAATTCGGCCCTACTGCAATGATGCGTGCCCGGCGCGTGCAGGACCCGAACGAAGACACGAACTGCCGCCACCCGGTCTTTGGACTTGGTGTCTCTCTGGCGGCAGATTTTTTCCCCCTTTCTGTAGACTGTGCCTTGGCGGCCCGCTAAAATAACGGGCGTGTAGCAGCGGTCTTCTGGAGTTGGAGGTAGGGCGTGCGCCCGAGATACTGAAAGCCCGCTCTCGTTGAACCGTTCCGTAGGTCGAAACCTTCTTCTTCTTGGTTAGGCGGGGATCTCATCCCCGGAGCAACGTTCATTATCTGATCCTCTCGGAGGGACAAGCCATGCGACGGTGGAAAAAACTGGCGTTTACGTTAGTCGAGTTGTTGGTGGTGATCGCCATCATTGGGATCTTGGTCGCGCTGCTGTTGCCCGCGATCCAGGCCGCGCGCGAGGCGGCGCGGCGGACGCAGTGCGCCAACAAGATGAAGCAGTTGGGCGTGGCCCTGCACAATTACTTGGATACGCACAAAGTCTTCCCGCCGTCGCAGGTGGCCAACCGCGACTGTGGCAATGCCTCCACGTTGGTGCCGCAGGGCTACACGGCCATGAATCTGAACGGTCTGGTCTTGCTGCTGCCGTTCCTGGAACATCAGGCGCTGTACGACCAAGCGGATTTTCTTTCCGCGTTCAGCACGGGCATTCACTCTTCGATCTCCCCTCAGCCGCCGCTTGCCGGCGGCGGGGTCAGCGCGGCGAACTCAGCCTTTATCGCGCAGAATGCGCCCCCGCCCTTCGTTTGTCCCAGCGATGCCGATGAAGCCTATCGTCGCAGGACCAACTACGATTTCATCGTGTACCGCGCCTGGAACCGGTGCAGCCAGTGGGGTTCGAACGGCCCCACGACGCGGACCATGTTCGAGGACAACAGTTCCTGCGGCACCCAACACATCGTCGACGGCACCAGCAACGTGGTCGCGATGACGGAGTCATTCCGGAGTTGCTGCTGCAACGGGTCGAACGCGGAATGGGCGCAGCGGGGCTACACGCAGGTCGGCCTGTCGCTGTCGCGGCACCCGCCGAATTACACATTCTATTACGTCAGCTGGGGAAACCCTGCTTACGAGTGCAATGAAAAATACGCCGGAAAGAGGCTGAGCGATTGGATGGATACGGGCAGCTTTCATCCGGGCGGGCTGCACATTTTGCTGGGCGACGCTTCCGTCCGGTTCATGAGCCAGACAGCCGATGCCACGCTGCGGAATCGGCTGAGCGTCATTGCGGACGGGGAGCCGATCAGCCAGTTCTGACGCCACCTGGGTGCCCGCAGGCGAAAACCGTGTTTGTTGTTCCTTCTTTCGTTTTGGAGATCAACAGGAATGCGCACCGGGAAAAAGACTGCCACCTTCGTGCTTGCTGTGGGAACCATGCTTTGGATCGTCGGTTGCCCAGGCAAAGGCGACCTTAGTTTCATGAGGAACGCGGTGCCCGCCACGGGGCGCGTGACGGTGGAAGGCAAGCCGCTTCCCGGCGCCTCCGTCCGCTTCATTCCGACCATCCAGAGCACGGGAGGGCGTGAGGCGTCGGCGATGACGGACGAAAGCGGAGCGTACGAGATGGCCACGCTGGCTCCCGGCGTGCCGCCAGACCAGGCGAAGGGCGTCATTCCCGGCGAGTACACCGTGGTGCTCAGCCGGGTCGCCATGCCGGACGGCGGCCCACCGCCGGCGGATATCATCGACGAGAACGACGCCATTGCCAAAGGGATGAAGCAGTATGTGCCGGCCGAGTACACCAATCCGGAAACATCCCCGTTGAAGATCAAGGTTGCTGCGCCCAAGGCCGAGAACAACTTCGATTTGTAACGGAAGCCCCGTCGCGGCGGGCGCAGGTTGGAGTGCGGCGTCTTGTCGCCGCTTTGGAGCCGCACTCAGCGCCGCACCGCTGGCTCCGGTCTGACGGCGGTTTCAGCCGACGCTCTGAATCTGAACCCATCCCGGCGAGTCGCGGCGGCGTTTGTGCCAAAGCGGCGACAAGGCGCCGCAGTCCAAAACTTACCGCCGGGCGGCGGGTTCGATGCGGGCATCGTCGAAGGAGACTTCGCCGGTGCCGCCGAACAAGCCCAGGCGGAGGATGGCTTGCCGCGACTGCGCAGGGACGCGGATTTCTTTGCTCAGCTTCTGCCAGGACGCCGAACCCAGGAACACGCCCAGGAAGGACATTCCGACTTCCTTGCGGTTCTCGTCGTAGAACGTCACTAAGGCGGCGGGGATCTCCGTCCGGCCTCGGCCCCGCCTCGCGTCACGGTATTTGACGCGAATCGAGGCCTCGATGGCGGTCACCGTGCGGCCATCGGCTGCAAAGCCTTGCATGATATGAGCCATGCGGCCCGGCATGGGGCTCCGCAAGGTGATGAAGTGCTGGCCCTCGGGCGCGTCGCCGCCGGTTTCCCACGTCACCAGCCGCTGATAGTACCAGCCGGTCACGTAGCCGTCGGCGCCGGGCGGTTGCTCGAAGCTGCCGTTGACCAGGCCGGGCAGTCCCGTGGCGTCCTGGGCTTGACGCTCCTGGTCAGCTCGCCCGGTCATGGGCACAAACAACGTGGGCTGCAGCTTCTCGGATTCCAGTTTGCCGTCCTTCTTCCGCAGCAGGTACAGCGTCTGCTGGTATGCGTCCCCTACGGGCACGACCATCAGGCCACCTTCGCGGAGCTGCTCGACGAGCGGCTGAGGCACTTTCTCCGGGCTGCAGGTGACGATGATCTTGTCGAACGGCGCGTGCTCCGCCCAGCCCTGAAACCCGTCGCCGATGCGGACGAAGACGTTGTTATAGCCCAGCCGTTTCAACGTCCGATCGGCCCGCTGGCCCAGCGGTTCGACGATCTCGATCGTGTACACCTCCTTGACCAACGGGCTGAGCACCGCGGCCTGGTAACCGCTGCCGGTGCCGATTTCCAGCACGCGGTCTTCCGGCTGCGGGTCCAGTTGTTCGGTCATCAAGGCGACAATGAAGGGCGAGGAGATCGTCTGGCCTTCGCCGATCGGCAAGCCCATGTCGAAGTAGGCGCTGGCCCGTTGGTCGGCCGGCACAAACTCGTGTCGGGGCGTGGTCCGCATGGCTTTGAGCACCCGCGGATCTCTGACGCCGTCGGGCATGATGATCTGCTCGACCAGGTAGCGGCGAGCCTGCTCGAACTGGGCCGCCGTCTGGGCAGCGGCCGATTGCCAGGCCGCGCCGGCGGAAACCAGGCAGACAACAGTTATCCAAGCGTTTCGAATCATGCTCATGTCTCCACTGGATCGCGAAGAAGATCGAGGAGGCTGGCAGAAGCATGGGGGCAGAAACCGGAAGGGGTCGGGAGGAGGCCCTTTTCAACCAACGCCCGACTTTACAAAAAAGCAGGCCCCCCCCTGCCCTGCCCCGCATTTCATGTTTCTGCTCCAAGTCTCCTGTCCGCTTCCTTTCTTCTCGAACGATGCCGACTTGTTTTCAAAGCACGACCATCGATTTGGATGTTCACGTCGTGCGATCGGACAAAAACTTCGCGACCTGACCATCCGCTTTTCGCAACCGCACGCTGTCGCCAGTCGCTTCGACCAACTCGGCGGCCTCGATGGTGAATACCCCGGTGCCGCCGGGCCACTGGCGGGCGTTCCGCGGTGTGGTAAACGGGCACAGCGTCACGAGTCCTGCCAGGGGCACGATGCGATTCATGGTTTACCCCCTCCCCTGCCCTTCTGCTGGCAACGCTGGGGTCAGGCTTACAGAATTCAATTTTGGCCGATGCTAGGTCCAGCCATCTGGAACGACCCTGCTCGGCCAAAATTGAATTCTGTAAGCCTGCCCCCTTTACTGCACGCGCAGGCCTTTAGGCAGGGATTCTCCAAAAGCTCGCCCCTGTTCTTCGCGGTCCAGCGTGCCGCCCACCTGGACCAACTGCAGCAGATGCGGCGGCGTGCTGACGCTCCGCATCCAATCTACCACTTCGCGGCGTGCTTTGTCATCCAAATCCCGATAGCGATCGCCGGTACGACGCGCCAGTTGCATCGCAGAGAAGGTCTCCAGGTCGCCCGGATCGCGGGTGCCCAGCAGTTTTTCCAGCCAGCGCGTGGCGGTTTCCGCCGCCACGACCGTGTTCAGCGGCCCGTACAGCGGCTGGCGAGCGCCGCAGCGGCCCAGCGTCCAGATCATGGCCGCCCGCGCCGGCTGCATGGACTTCTTGGACATCAAATCGACCAGCTTGTCGCCCAGTTCCGTCTTGTCGCCCACCGGCAGCAATTCCAGCCCGCCCAGCAGTCGCCACATCTCGATCGATTGCTGGGGCGTGAAGCCCACGTCGGTGCTGCCCCTGCCCGCTGTCGTCCGGCGGTGCAGCGAACGGACGGCCGCCAGCAGCGGATCGGCGATCGCCCGCTGCTGGCCGGATGACAGTCCGCCCGCGATCCGCCGCCACAGGATCCACGATTCGGTGCGGACGCTCGCGGCGGGGTACACGAGCTTGCCCTGCACCATCCGCCATGTTTCCGAGACCCGCCAGTCGTCCACCGCCAGGCCGTAGCCTGGGCGCAGGGCAAAGCCCAGCAGGTTCAGCCAGCGGGCTTCGTGCTCGGCGCTCTTCCGCCGGCCCGCCTGGTGCTCCAGCAGCGTCTCCCAGATCCGCCGCAGCAGCGACATGGGCCATTCGTTGCGGTCCAGGTCCAAGACGGCGGCCAGACGCTTGACCAGGACGCCGGGTTTGTCGCCGCCATCGGCTCCGAACGTGGTCGCGATCAGTTGCTGGCAGCGGTCCCAAGCCTCTTCCTCGATGACCCCTTCCGCTTCGCCGGCGGTTTCGCGGGCTTCTTGGTCCGTCTGGGTCGCCGAGCGGACGTCGAACTGCAGTCGCCAACGCCGATCCGAGCCGACTTCGCTGCACCACAGATCCAGCGTGCCGATCTCGGTCAGCCGCGCGTGCAGGTGGACGGCCAGCGTGCCGGCCTGCTTCTTGCCCCGTGTCCGCAGCACCGTGCGGATCGGCGGCAGCGATTTCATCTGCTCGCGGTCCACCGGCAACAACTCGCCCGGCGCGTCGGTCAGCCGGACGCTGGACACGTACAGCGGAAACTCGGCAGGCTGATGCACCAGCAGTTCGAACCGCCGCTGGACCAGATCGATCGCTTGTCCGGGTTCCGCGTTGCCTGGCACCAGGCAGACGGCCGAGAGCGTCTCGCTTTCCACGCCGATGTAGTAAGTGCGGGCCAGGCCGGCGGCGATCCTCACCCCCCTGCCCCGCCGCACCGTGCCGTAGTACGCCGCGCCGTGCGCCACCGCCAGGTCCAGCCGGTCGTTGTCCAGCACGAGGGGCGACCATTCGGGATCGCCGCCGCGGAACCAGGACTCGATCACCTCCAGCAGTCGCTGGCGGACCAGCGGAGAGTTGAACACGCCGCCGTTGAACAGCACGATATCCGGCCGCGCCGGATCGGCCCCCCCTGCCCTGCCCTGCCCGCTCGACGCCGGCTCCTCGCCGGCATGGCGATGCACGCTCAGGAAGGCAGCCAAATACCGTGTGACGGCGGGATCGGGCGCGTACGGCAGACCGAATTCGCGGAACCCCGATTGGACTTTGTGCGGCCTTTCCTCCACGCCGACCAACGGGAAGAAACCGTCCAGCAGCAGGCGGCGAACTTCGTCGCGATCGACGTCCACCTGCACCGAAGCGCCGATCAGTTTCGCGCCGCTGCCGGGCAAGTTGAACGTCACTTGCGGCGGGCAACCGTCGGTCAGCACGTCCTCTTTCACTCGCCGGCACATGCGGACCAAGACCGCCCACTGATGCGGCTGCAGATGGCCGCCCAGCCGTTCTTCCAGGTGCTTGGCCAGCGTCAAGTCCTGGTTGTCGCCGCCCAGGATCAGGTGGTCGCCCACCGCCACGCGATGAAACTGGACCTTGTCCCCTTCGCCGCGACGAACGCGGATCAGCGTGAAATCGGTCGTCCCGCCGCCGATATCGCAGACCAGGATCTTCTGGCCCGGCTCGACGCGCTGCTCCCAATCCGCGTGATGTCTGTCGATCCAGGCATAGAACGCCGCCTGGGGCTCTTCGATCAGCACCACGCGCGGCAAACCGGCTGCGGCCGCCGCCTGGACGGTCAGCTCGCGGGCCACTTCGTCGAACGACGCCGGCAGCGTGAGCACGACGTCCTGGTCCTCCAGCGGATCGGTCTTGAACTGCGCGTTCCAGGCGTCGCGCATGTGCCGCAGATAGCGGGCGCTGGCCGCGACGGGACTGAGCCGTTCGATGTCCGCCGCGCCTTGCCACGGCAGCAGGTCGGCGGTGCGATCGACGCCGGAGTGGCAGAGCCACGATTTGGCCGAAGCGATCAGCCGCGTCGGCGCGCGGCTGCCCTGCTCGCGAGCAAACGCGCCCACGGCGTGCGTCGGTGCTTCGCGGCACCACGGCAGTCGCAATCCAGCGGCGGTGGCCTGGTCCGCCACCGGCTGGTAGTGAAACGAGGGCAGCGTGTCCAACGCTTCGACCTGCCCGACGTCGACCAATTGCGGAATTCGAAACGTCTGCACGCGCCACGGCTCGCGGCTGGTGTCGACGTAGCCCACGGCCGAGTTGGTCGTGCCCAGATCGACGCCGACGATGAAGCGGCTGGGTTGTGGGATTTCGGCAGAGGCCGTCAGTCCGTTCAACATAGCTGGCGTCTTCCCACAAGGATCAGCTGGTGGGTTCGACGCCCAACGCCCGCAGTTGAGCGGCCAGACGTTCGGCCCGCTGACGTTCACGTTCCAGCTGTTCGAACACTTCGACGTAGGTCACGAATGGTCTCCCGTCCGGTCCAAACACCTGGAGGTCGCCGGACGACAAGTCGAACCGCACACCCAGCCGGGGGCTGGTCCAGCCGTCTGCCTTTTCCAGCCTGACGAGGTTTTCTCCGCGGCGGACCCATCCGTCCAGGTCGGTCTTTTCGGGATCGAACAGGTAGTACTCCTCGACTTCATAGCGATCATAGAATTGGAGCTTGTCCGCCATGTCGCCGACGCGGTTACTGGGGGACAGCACCTCGAACACCACCTGCGGCGCGATGCAGTCCTCCTCCCACTGCTTGTACGATCCGCGATATCCCTTGGGCCGTCCGAACGCCACCATCACGTCCGGCGCGGCCCGGATGGTGTTGTCGCCTTCGACCGGATACCAGAGCAAATCGCCAGCCACGAACACGTTCGGATCGTCGCGGAACAAGGCATCCAGCCCTCCTTGGAGCGTCATTATCCACTGGAACTGCAAGGTGTTGTCGGACATGGGCTGGCCATCGCCGTCAGGGTACTCGATTTCCGGCTTACGGCGGACCAGCGTTTGCGTGCTCATAAAAGTCGATGCCTCCACTCAGCCAAGTTGGCCAGACGAATTATAACACGGTTGCGGTGGAAGCCAAAGAAGCCCGGCCTTTTCGAAAAAGCCGGGCTTTTGAGCCGCTGTCAGTCCTCCTCGCGGACGCTGAACTCCAGCTTCCATTGCTTCTTGCTCTTGGTGCAAACGCACCACAGCTCGAACACGCCCAACTCGGTCACGCGGGACTGGAACTTGACGGGCACGTACGGCTCCTCGATCGCCTCGTCGGCGTCCAGGGTGGCTTCCATCGAATCGGTTTCCGCCAGTTCTTCTTCGCTCCACGACGGCAGCACGTCGCCAACTTGGTCTTGCTTGCGGATCGGCGAGCTGAAGAAACGGAACTGGGCCGGTTCGCCGACCACCAGGCCGATCTCCTGCGAGGGCACGTCGGCCTGGTCCCCCTCTTCCATGCCCAGCGGCGCGACGCACAGGGCCCGCAACGGCCGCGGCGCGCCGGGGATGGCCAACCCGGCCGTCTCGATGCCGACGTAGTATGCCCGCGCCGTGCCGCCCCGGATGCGGACACCTCCGGCATGCTTGGCCCAGCCATAGTAAGCCGCGCCGCGCGAGACGGCGTTGTCCAGGTCCGGCGAGCCTTCCAGGAACCGGGGCTTCCGGCCGTCGGCCCAATCGCCCAGGACCTGCATCAGCCGGTCCGCCAACGCCTTGGACTTGAAGACGCCGCCGTTGAGCAGCACGTGGGTCGGCTGGACTGCCCCCCCCTGCCCTGCCCCGTGGTCTTGGAGAAACGCGGCCAAGTGGCGCGTCACGGCCGTGTCTTGCTCGAACGGCAAGCCAATGTCCTGAAAGCCCGACGCCCGACGCCGCACCGGACGGTCGCCGACGGCACAACGCGGGAAGAAGCCGTCGACCAGGATTTCCAGCGCCTGCTTCCGCTTCATTTCGATCGACACCGTGCCGCCGATCAGCTTGCTGCCCCGCCCCAGAACCGAAATCGCGTGTGAATTCGGGCCGTCCGCGGCCAGCAGCGTTTCCTTGGCGGTGCGGCAGGCGTGCCATAACGAGACCGATTGCCAGGGATCGAGCTTGACGCCTTTGTTGCCGAACACCTCGGCGGCATGATACGCCAGCGTCAGGTCCATGTTGTCGCCGCCGACCAGCAGATGGTTGCCCACCGCCTCGCGCTGCAGGATCAACTCGCCCTTTTCTTCGCCCACCTTGACCAGCGTAAAGTCGGACGTGCCGCCGCCTACGTCGCAGACCAGCAGCATGTCGTTCAGCTTGAGCGACCTCCGCCAGCGGTTGCCCATCGCATCCAGCCAGGCGTACACCGCCGCCTGTGGCTCTTCCAGCAACAGCAGATTGCCCGGCAGCCCGGCCGCCAGCGCCGCTTCGCGCGTCAGTTCCCGAGCCGCCGCATCGAACGACGCTGGCACGGTCAACACGACCAACTGCTCTTCGACGGGTGCCTCCGGGAAAGCCTGGTCCCAGGCGGCGATCAGGTGCTCCAGGTAGCGGCGCGACGCCGTGACGGGGGAAATCTTGAGCACGCCCGCCGGAGCGTTCCAGGGCAAAATGTCGCCGCGGCGATCGACGCGGCCGTGGCACAGCCAGGATTTGGCGGCTCCGATCGTCCGCTCCGGGACCTCCGCAGACTGGCGGCGGGCGAATTCGCCGACGGCAAAATCGCGGCCCTCGGCCCAGGGCAAGTCGAACGTGCCTTGGCCAAGTTCATGCTCGCGGGCCAGGTAGGCAAACGACGCCAACGACCCCAGCGACTCGATGGTGCCGGCCGCTACCAACTGCGGAACGGGCAGCGTCTGTACCGCCGGCTGATCGGCGTCCAGCGGCGTATACGCAATCACGTTGTTGGTCGTGCCCAAGTCGATGCCCAAGACGTAGCGAGCGGTCATGTGTTTGACGTACCTTTGTTGAGCGTCTGTGCGTTCTGTGTTCAGTCATCGGTCATCGGTCATCCGTGACCGGTCATTGGTGCTTCACATCCCGCAACCACGGACCACGGACAGCCGATCACCGTCTCACAACTCCACCTCCGCCGGCGCCACGACGCGGGCGGACGCTTCGCTGCCCGACCAAGCCGGCAGTTCGCACTTGGTCGCCTGCCAGCCGTGATGGACCAGCCGGCCGCGAAACGGCGGCTGGCCAGTCACGTTTCCCGTCAACCGAAAGCGGCCCGCATCGAATTCGGCCGGCACTTCGACGGAGACACCTTCCTCTTGATTCAAAACGGGCTGGAGGGCAAAGAGCCGATCCAGCACTTTCCGCGCGTCGCGCAGCACATCTCGCGCCGCCGCTCCGACTTGCGCATCGCTGTACTCGTCCAGCGACTCCTGGGCTAAATCCAGGAAACGCGCCTCCCGCTGCAAGGCGGCCAGCAGCGTGATCGCCTCGCTGCGCGGCGGCGCTTTGGGGCGCTCGATCCGGACCGTCGGCGCCGATGGTTTCGGCGGCTCGCCGACGGGCTGCACCCGCTGATCCAGCGCCGTTTTCACTCGCGCTGCCACCTCGCCTCGGAATAGAACCGCGAAGAAGGCCCGCATGGCCAGCAATAAATGCATCGCAACACCTTTCGCTAACAGACGTTAAGCGATATTCCGGGTTTGTGTAGAAGGCCTTCCAAGGGGGCAGATGCACGTGGCGGCTGCGATGGTCGGCCATTCCTCGCGGCAGGGCTCTCCCAGCCGCGCCGATCTGTGCGTGATTTCGACTGGCACCGCACGGCTCAGTCGGAGTGCGTCTGCCCTTCCCGCCTCTTAGTACACCGGACGATGGGCGAGTCTGTCAACCCGCCCTGTGCGCGCCGTCCGCGGCGGCCAATTGACGCGCTGTTGATGAACTCACGGTTTCGCTGCCGGGGTCAGGCTTACAGAATTCAATTTTGGCCGATCGTGACACCCGCCCTGTGGTACGAGCTTGCTCGGCCAAAATTGAATTCTGTAAGCCTGACCCCATTTTGCTCGTGACGATGTCTCTCCGCGTCAGTTTCCCGTTGGCTGACAGCCGAGAATCCCGTGAGATCAAGGATGGGGGATGAAGCATGGTCCTCGGTCCCATGCTCCGTCTGCAAGCGGCCTGCCTTGCCGGCTCGGACGGCCCGCAGGTTCTCGGAAAGCGTCCCGCAGCAGGCCTTGTCAGAACTGCGTCACGGTCCCGACGTGCCGCGTGGAAGAGGCTCATCTGGGCATGTACAAAGCCGCCTCAGCGAGTATCATGTTACGCTTACGTAACACCGTGTCCTCCAAGCCCTTTATCGCAGCCAGACATGAAAACCGACGAACTCCGCGAACGGTATCTGACGTTCTTCCAATCCAAGGGGCACAGCCGCCAGAGGAGCGACGTGTTGGTCCCCACCTGGGACCCGTCCGTGCTGTTCACGCCCGCCGGGATGAACCAGTTCAAAGACCACTTCCTGGGCAAAGTCAAGCTGACGTTCACGCGGGCCACGACTTGCCAGAAGTGCCTGCGCACGGGCGATATCGATAACGTGGGCCGGACGGCCTACCATCACACGTTTTTCGAGATGCTGGGCAATTTCAGCTTTGGCGATTATTTCAAGCGGGATGCGATCCATTGGGCTTGGGAGTTTCTGACCAGCAAGCAGTGGCTGGGGATCGACCCACAGCGTCTGACGGTCTCCGTGTATCTGGACGACGAAGAAGCCGCCGGGATCTGGCAGAATGAAGTCGGCTTGAGCCCGGACCGCATTGAGCGCATGGGCGAGCATGACAATTTCTGGCCGGCCGGGGCGCCCAGCCAGGGTCCGGACGGCGTGTGCGGGCCGTGCAGCGAGATCTTCTATCACGACGATTTCGGCGATTCGGTCGAGATCTGGAACCTGGTCTTCACCCAATTCCACCGCGTGGGCGACCCGCCGGACAACCTCCGCCCGCTGCCCAGCAAGAACATCGACACCGGGATGGGCCTGGAGCGGGCGGCAGCCTGCCTGCAAGGCGTCCCGACGAACTTTCACATTGACATCCTGAAGCCCATTCTCGAAGCGGCCGCCGAGGTGTGCGGCGTTCGGTATGAGTATCGTTCCGAGCACGGCCGGCGACTGCGGCGGATCACCGATCACGTCCGCGCCTGCACGATGGCCATTCACGAGAACGTGTATCCGGGGCCGCAGAAGGAGAAGTACGTCATCCGGCGACTGCTGCGGCGGGCCGTGCTGGACGGCCACCAGTTGGGCCTCCGCGAGCCGTTCCTGCACAAGCTGGTGCCGGCCGTGGTCGAGAGGATGAAGGCCCCCTATCCGGAACTGGCCGAGACCACGCAGCGCGTGGCCGACGTGATCAAGAACGAAGAGGCCAATTTCCTGGGCACGCTCGACGCCGGACTGGCCAAGGCCGGGGCGATCTTCGGCGAGATGGCAAAGGCCAATCGCACGACGGTCAACGGGGCCGAGGCGGCCGAGTTGTATCAGACCTACGGCGTGCCGCCGGAAATGTTCGAGACGATGGCCGCCGAGCGCAATCTGGCCTTTGACTGGGAAGGCTACCGCCGGGCGATGACGCAGCACGGCGATACGTCGCGGGGCGCGGTCCAGATGGTGATGGGCGACCGGGGCCCGGTCGACGCGATCAAACGGGCCTTGCACGAAACGCCCTTCTTGGGCTACGAGACGACCGAGGCGGAAGCGGAATTGAAGTTCATCGTGGCCCAAAACCGGCTCTGCGATCACGTCCGCGAGGTCGGCCACGAAGGTTCTCTGATCCTGGTCCTGGACCGCTCGCCCTTCTACGGCGAAAGCGGCGGCCAAGTGGGCGACAGCGGCGAGATCGTCGGACCCGATTTCCGCTTTCGTGTCACCGATACGCAGAAGGACGGCGGCCTGCTGCTGCACTTGGGGCAACTGGTCGAAGGCGAACTGCGGACGGGCCAGAAGGTCACGGCCCGCGTCCAGACGTCTCGCCGGCGAGGCATCCGCCGGGCGCATTCGGCGACCCACATCCTGCACTACGCCCTGCAGAAGAACCTCGGCTCGCACGCCCGGCAGCAAGGCTCCAAGGTGGACGACGACTGGCTGCGGTTCGACTTTACGAACATGGCCCCCGTCCCGGCGGACCAGTTGGCGGCGATCGAGCGCGACGCGAACGAACGGATCGCCGCGGCCGAACCCGTCAGCGCTCGGCTCGTCCCCTTGGCAGAAGCCCGCGCAGCCGGCGCGATGATGCTGTTCGGCGAGAAATATCCCGACCCCGTCCGCATGGTGTCGATGGGCGAGTTCAGCCGCGAACTGTGCGGCGGAACGCATCTGGACAACACGCGGGAAGTCGGCGCGCTGGAGATCGTCGGCGAGGAAAACGTCTCGGCCGGCGTGCGGCGGATCGTGGCCCTGACCGGCGACAAGGCGCAGCAGCACGCCGACCAGACGCGGGCGGCACTGCAAGCTGCGGCCCAGCGTTTGGGCGTCGCTCTGCTGGAGGTGCCCGACGCGGTGCGGGAGTTGACCCACACCGTCCGCGAACTGAAAAAACAGCTGACTTCCGGGGCCAAGGCCGCCGAGGCGGCTGTCAGGTCCACCACGGCGGCCGAGCCGGGCGCCCCACCGGAGTACGCCCAAATCAAAGCCGCTTTGCGCGACGCCGCGCGAATGCTGAATGTCTCGCCCTTCGACGTCCCCGACCGCACGGCCGGACTGCTGGACGAAATCGAGGAACTGCGAAAACAGCTGTCCCAGTTGGCGCAAGCCGGCGACTTGTCGGCCGACTCGCTGCTGCAGAAAGCGGACACGATCGGCTCGACGCGCGTCGTGGTGGCCGAGATTCCCGGCGCTAATTCCGGCCTGCTGCGGCAATTGATCGATCAAGTACGCAAGAAAGCCGACTCGACGGCCATCCTGTTCGCCGCCGCCACCGGCGAGGACAAAGTGCTGCTGGTCGCCGGCCTGAGCCGCGACCTGATCCAGCGCGGGCTGAGCGCCGGCAACTGGGTCCGCGACGTGGCCCCGGTCGTCGGCGGCGGCGGCGGCGGCAAACCCGACATGGCTCAAGCCGGCGGCAAGCACCCGGAAAAACTGCCCGCAGCATTGGAAAAGGCCCGGACGACGATCCGCGCTTGGCTGGCGGTGTAAGAATTCAGTGTCCGCGATCACCGGTCACCCGTGACCCACTCAACTCGCAAGGTTTCCACCATGACGCAAACCCGCATCACGCGCCGCCAGTTTACTGCCGCCACGACCATTTCCCTGGCCGGAGCTCTCCACGGTCGTTTGCCTGGGGCCGAACCAACGCCCGGCTTCCGGCTGAACTACATCCTGGCCTCGCCGATGTACGGCACCACGCCGCTGGCGGAAGTGCTGCCGGAGGTTAAAAAGACGGGCGCCACGCACATCGACATCTGGCCGCGACAGCACGCCAACCATCGGGAACAGGTCGCCGAGATAGGCCTCGATCAGTTCGCCGAGATGCTCCACGAACACGGCGTCGGCCTGGGCATGATCACGCGCTACGACCTGGGACCGTACGGCCTGCAGGACGAAATGCGCGTCCTGAAAAAGTTAGGCGGCCGCGTGATCGTCACGGGGGCGCGCAACGCGGACGGTGCGACGTTGCGGGACCGCGTCCAGGCGTTTGTGGAAAAGCTTCGGCCGCACGTGGCGTTGGCCGAAGAACTGGGCGTGGCGATCGGCATCGAGAACCACGCCAACTCGCTGATCAACGAACCCGACTCGCTCCGCTACTTCGCCGAATTCGCGCCCTCCAAACACTTGGGCATCGCCCTGGCCCCCTACCACCTGCCGCAGGACGAGCAGGTGATCGCCGGGCTGATCGCCGACCTGGGCGAACACCTGGTCCATTTCCAAGGCTGGCAGCACGGCCTGGGCTGCATGAAAAAACTGCCCAAGGACCAGGAACTACTGCAAATGCCCGGCCGCGGCCCGCTGGACTTCACGCCCCTGTTGCGGGCCCTGAAGCAACTCAACTACCAGGGCTTCACCGAGATCTTCATGCACCCCGTCCCCCGCGGCATTCCGATCCTGGAATCCACGGCCGCGGTGACCGGGGAGATCAACCGAGCCCGAGCGTATCTGGAGAAATGCCTGGCCGCCGCGTGACGCTTCCCGCCGAGTGGAGTCGGGCCTGCAGGATGTCCTTTGGGTCGAGCGAACTCGTTCTCTGGGGGGTGGTAACAAGCGCCGTAGTTTTGGTTTCGTGCCAGACCCCGCTTGGCATCAGTCCAGCTGCGGCGTGACGACGGAGCCGCGGGCTTGGGCGAGGGGATCGTGGTAGGCGCCGTAGAATTCGGAGTTGCAGTCCAGCCAGAGCGTCAGGCGGTGGAAGTCGTCGTCCGAGAGCCGCACGCCGTAGTGGCGTTCATCCAGATAGGGCAGCAGCGGGGCGGCGCGGGCGCCGAAGCGGCCGGGCGTGGTGCGGCTGCCGCCGTGGACGCCGGAGTTGATCGTGCCGTTGGAAACCGTGAAGTAGAAGCCGTATTTGGGCGCCAGGTTCTCGTAGGACCGCGTCCAACCGTGCTTGGCGCCGGGCGCGCCGGACAAGTCGATCGCCTTGCGCTGGCGGTGACATTCGACGCAGTGGCGGTCGAGCACGCCTTGAACCAGCCGGGGATAGTTGAACGGGTTCGAGCCGTCGAGCTCGGGTTGGAGCTTCGAGGGCGGCCGCTGCAACGCCAGGGCGATGCCGCGGTTGGCCGCCGGCGGCCGGTGCTTGGGCTCGTGGCAGCCTTGGCACACGAGCGTTTCGCCCGGATGAACGTACGTGCCGGAGCGCATCGACTGGACGGCCAAGCCGCGGCGGTCCAGGGCCTGGAAGTAGATCAACTTGCCGACCGGAGCCTCGAAGTACGCGCTGCCGTCCGGTTCGACCGGGACCGTGCCCAGCACGGCGCGGGCGTTCGTTTCCGTCGCGGCCCCGATCCGGGGCTGATCGACTGGCGGCGTGGTCTTGGGCAGCACTTGGATCACGCGCAGGGCGGCGACTTCGGTGCCTTCGGGCCAGTGGAAATCGCTGTCGTAGACGTTCGTCACGGCGATCGTGCCTAGCGCCTCGCCAGTTGGCACATTCGGGCTGTCCGCCGTCTGTCCCGTACGGTCCGGGACCGCAGGCGGGCAGGGACGGGACCGCAACGGGATCGGGCTCAGGCAGGAGATCTCCGGATCGCGATACAGCAGTTCCCGGTTGCCAGAGCGATCGATCCAGTAGATGCCACGGTTGGCGGCACGCCGGTCGTAGACGCACAGGTAGTCCTCTTCGCTCAGCGGCCAGGCGGTGCCGTAGGCCATGTGCTGCCGGATCGTCTTTTTGCCGCCTTCGGATTCGGGCAGCGGCACGTCCGGCGTCAGCCGCTCGACCTGGGACATCGCGCCGTCGTCCAGGGGCCGGTAGTCGATCAGCACCAGCGAACCGAAGGCGTGCCCGTGGTGGGCGGCGGCGGTCGCCACGTACTTGTTCGACCCCGGCACGGCCCGCACGTCCATCTCCATCCACGGCCGGGTCTCCCGCTTGACGGGATAGTTGCCGTGATAGCTGCGCGGATCGCGGCCGTCGGGAAAGCAACTCCAGACGTGATGCGCCACGTTCGTGTCGCGGTCCACGTAGTCCCACCGCGTGTAGACGATCATGCCGTTGTGATCGACGCTCGGCTGCCACTCCTGCGTTTCGTGAAAGCTCAGGCACGTCATGCCGCTGCCGTCGGCGACCATCGAGTACAACGTGTAGGTCGGCGAATCGTACGGGGGCGCGGAACCGCCGCAGCGGAGGTAGCCGCCGCGACGTTCCGAAATGAACGCGATCCGGCCGTTGGGCAGCCAGCAGGGATCGAACTCGTTCCAGGCGCCGTCCGTCAGTTGCGTCAGCCGCGTGCCGTCCACGCCCACTCGGAAAATGTGATAGCTGGCGCGTGGCGACCATTCGATCCCTTCGGCCCTGCCCTCGGTATAGGCGAACAGGATCGTCCGCCCGTCGAAGGACAAGTCGGGCGACAGGAAGCTGCCGGGTTCCAAGCGGCTGCCGGCCAGTCGGCCGTCTTGAATCACCGCCTGCTGCAGCACGTCGACCAGCTTTGGCTCGTCGGAAAACGGATCGCACAGCACAAACAGGCCGCCGCCGGACTTGGCGCCGAAGCCGTAGAACTGATGAACCATGTGATACAAGCCGCCTGGATCGTGCCGCTTGATGAACAGGAGCTTGTCGAAATCCAGCAGCGGATGGCAGAAGGCGATTTGCCGCAGGATGCGGCGCGCGTCCAGGTACAACTGGCGGCGCACCTCTTCCGCAACGGCACCGGCTTGTGCGAACTTCGCGCGGCGCTCGTCAGCCTGCCGCAACTGGTCCCGCAGCTGCGCGAGCCGCGCCGATGCGCCGCCGAACCGGCCGAACCGCGCGGCGAGGGCCTCCGCGCGGCCGATCACGGCGCGGGTGTGAGCGAGGGAAAAGGCCTCCGTCTCCGGCGGTGCGGTTGCCTCGAGCGGCTCGGGCCGCGAACCCCACGGCTTGGCTCCGGGCTCGGCACGGGAAGCGGTCCCGACGCTCTTCTGATCGGCGGGCTTGCCCAAGGCCAGGTTGACATCCGGTTTCTCCTGCTCGTAGACCTCGACTTCGTCCAGGGCCAAGGAACACCGGCCGAGCACGGCCACGCGCACCACGCGGGCCGTCACGCCTCGGGCGCGGAAATCGACCGTCAAGGGCCGCTGCTCGCGCACGCCGTAGAACGTCTCGCCGTTGTGCCGGTAGACCTCGACGAATTCCGGCTCCTCGACGCGGTCGGCCACAAGCACGCGCAGGTTGCGCGTCCGCGCCGCCGTCGCGCCGTCAGTGCGGTTGAACACCACGACCCGGTCCAACAAACAGGGCCGGCCCAAGTCGACCTGCCACCACGGGTCGGTCTCGTTGCTGGCCGTGTGGAACCCGCAACGGCCCGTCTTTACCCCGTCGCAACCTCCGGCGGCGTCCTGCCAGGTGAGGACGCCGAGCGCGACGACTGAGGCCGGAGTCGGAGTCGGCGGCTGGGCTGCCTCCGCGCGGAACGCCTCGTCCTGATCGATCCAGTCCGCTTCGACCAAGCCTGCCACCTGTCGGCCAATCGCTACGGCCGACAACTCCCGGTCGCCGATGCGAACCACGCCATCATCGGCCAATGGCTTGCCGGGAGACAACAGGCCGGCGGCAGCCAAGGCCAACAACCCACACGTCAGCCGACGCGAACAAGTAGCACCCATGAACGTCATCGTTGTTCAACCTTTGTTCTGTTAGCAGCCTGTTGAGCGTCGAAAAAGCGCGTTCACTCCGTCCATTTTGCAACGGACGGGTCGCCGACGCAACGGTCCGGCGCGCGCTGGCGAGATCGGCCGTTGTTGCTCCTGGCTCCACTGGCGGGAACTTTCACAGGTCAGTGGCTTCTTTTTCCGAGAAAACTCGCGCCGCTGCTGCCCGAAGCCGAGGACGGGACCGCCATGCTGGTCGCATGCGGCAAGAGCGCAAGACCGCGAAAGGAGCCCTAGGGAACTGCCGCGGATGAGCGAAGCAGCCTGTTCGCCGTTGACGCAACCGTCTGGCTGCAATTCGGCACGATTTGGGCCGGGAATCCCAGTCCCCAACAAATCCTGAAGACTCATTTCGTGAACGAGACTGACCGCCGATTTTGTAAGGCCAGTCGCCGTTCTCGATGATGGCCGGCTTGGCACTTGCCAATGATCCGCGAAACGGCAACACTGTTGACTTTGGTGGAAAACAAACGCTGTCTCAGCCGAAACCGCGGGCGTTTGGGGCCTGAGAGATCGTCGGGCACCCCGGCCGTCGGCAAACAGGCGTCGGGCTTGTGTCCCAGGCGGCAGCGACCAGGTCGAACGCAAGATGGATGGCATTCAACACTCCGGCACCGAGGCCACGCAAGAGCGTGCTTGCCTGACGCGCTGCCATGCGACGCGCTGTGGCCGCCTGGTCGAGCGAGGTCCTCCGGCTCTGCTGGCCGATCACGCCACGAGCTTCATCCTGCAGCATTTGACGGTTCGCCGCGGGGATCGCGTCGCGGAGCCCGGTTGCGGCACGGGGGTGCTCAGCTTGTACGCAGGCTTGGCGGGCGCCCATTCGGTCGTCGGCACGGACGTGGACTCGGACGCGTTGGCCGCCGCGCGGCAGAATGCGGTGCTGAACGGGATCGCCAACGTCTCCTTCGTCCAGGGAAGTCTCTTGCAGCCGGTGGGCGCGGGCCTGGACCTCGTGGTGGCCAACCTGCCGCACAAGCCGGCCCCGCGGCCCTTCGATCCGCGGTACTACGGCGGCGCGGACGGAACTGACCTGCTGCGGGCGGTCATCCGCCAGGCGGCCGAGCGGCTCGTCGCGGGCGGACGCTTGGTGCTGTACGTCAACAGCGTCGCGAATCCCGATCGTGTGGCAGGCCAGTTGACACGGGACTTCGACGTCCATCTGGTGGCCGAGAAGCGGCGTCATTTCACGCGCCAGGAGTGGGACAGTCTGACGCCCGGCATGTTCGCGTATCTCGAAGCCCGGAAAGCGTGCGGCGAGGCCGATTTCCGGTGCGACGGACAGGGGCTTTACTTCCTGGCCCGCCTGTACGAAGGAGTTCGCCGATGAGCCGCCCCAGACTGATCGTCGTCGCGGACGACTGGGGGCTGAGCCCCGAGGTCGACGCCGGAATCATCGAGACCGTCCGAGCCGGAACGGTGACGACGGTCGATGCCTTTGTCAACCCGCCGTTTGCAGCGGACATGAGGCCCATCGCGGCGGCGGGCGCGGCGGTGGGCTTGCACCTGAACCTGACGCACGGCCAGCCCTGCGCGGCCGTGTCCGACGTCCCGTCCCTGACCGATGGCAGCGGCCGATTTTGGGGCCAGCGCGAGGAACTGCTGCGACGCGCCGAGCTGCGCGACGCGCAGCGCGAGTGGCGGCATCAGGTGGACCGCTTTTGGGAGCTTGCCGGCCAGGCGCCGTGCCACGTCAGCGTCCACAAGCAATTGCACCGCGAAGATCCGCGGCTGTTGACTTTGGCCGCCCAGATCGCCCGGCAGTGCGGTGCCCCGCTGCGAACGCTGGATCCGGCCATGCGCGACGCCTGCCGGGCCCTGGGGACGCTGACCACGGACGCCTTTGCCGGCGGCGTCCGTCCGGCTCCCTACTGGACTCTGGAGCGGCTGCAGGAGCAGCTTGACGGGATCGGCGGCGGCATCACCGAATGGATGTGCCATCCCGGCCGCAAGGTGGGGGCCATCGACGGCATCTGGTACTGCACCGAGCGCGACGTGGAGCGGGCGACCTTCTGTTCCCCTGCCGCCCGCGAGCTGCTGGCCAAGGTGCAACTGGCGCCCTGTTCGCCGGCCCTCTTCGGAGGCCACGCATGAGCGCGTCCCTGGCGATCCTGGACTACAGCGTTCACGGCAACGCGATCGACGCGGATAGCGACCGCCTGCTGGCCGCGGCGGCCACGGCGGCCGGCCTGGAGACGGTCGTCCAGCCGATCGCGGCGGGGCGGGAAATCCGGCCTCAGGCCGAGCGGGTCTGGCTGCGCTACGATCTGCGGTCGCGGCAAGAACTCTCTTGGATCGTCAGCATCGCCGCCGGTCTGCGCCGCCGCGGACACCGGGTCTATCCGCCGCCGGCGGCGATCCTACTGGCCGAAGACAAGTGGGAGACGTACCACGCCCTGCGCGCAGCCGCCGTGCCGACGCTGCGGACGTTCCTGGGGCTGGAGTTGGACCGCGCCGGCCTGCCGCTGATCCTCAAGCCCCGCGCCGGCTGGGGCGGGCAGGGCAACCGCGTGGTGCGGAGCGAGCAGGAGCGGGAATCGCTGGAACTGCTGCCCGCCGAAGACTACATCGCTCAAGGGTTCGTCGAGCACTCTCGGACGTGGATTGTGCCGGTGGCCCAAGGGCGGGAACTGCCGGCCATCGAAGCCTGCCGCGAGCCTCAGCGCGACGGCGACGTCCGCGTGCTCCCGTTGCCGGAGGGCGGCTCGGGACTGGGTGCCGCCGCCGTCGCCGCGGTAGGGCTGCCAGCCGGCACCGTGGACCTGATCGAAAGCTCGCAGGGTCCGGTTGTTTTGGAAGTCAACTCCGCGCCGCGGATTCCCTATCCCGATTTGCCGGGGGTCGATCTCGCCACCCCCCTGGTCCGCGCGGTTCTGGAGTGGCTGGACACGTCGGCGGAGCCGTCCCATGCGGATCCTCATCGTTAGCCCCTTCCCGCGTCCGGCGGCCCGCGGCAACAGCGTCGCCGCCGCGCGCCTGGCCCGCGGCTTTGACGCCCGCGGGCACGACACGGTCGTCGTGGACGTGGGGGGCTGTTCGGCCGCCGAATCCGGCCCTCTGGCCGAGGCTCTGGCCGCGGCGGGCGGTGCAGACGTGGCCTTGATTCTGCACGCCGCGCACGGAGCCGAGGCAGCGAGGATGCTGCGCGACCGCGGCACGCCCTACCTCGTTTCCGTACGCGGCACTGACGCCAACGAGATGCTGGCCGACCCCCGCCGCGGTCCCGCCGTTCGCGCTGCCCTGGCCGGCGCCCGGCGGATTGCCGTATTTCACTCCGCCATGCACCAGCAACTTGCCGAACACGTGCCCGGCCTCGACGGCCGCGTGCGGGTCGTGCCCAATGGAATCAGCCTGCCCGTGTCCCGAGTGGACTATCGGGCGCGGCTGGGCTTGCCGCCGGACGCCTTGGTCTTCGTCAGCCTCGCGGGACTGCGGGAAATCAAGCGTCCGCTGTTTCCCATCGAGCACCTCGGGCCGCTGGCGACGGAGTTCCCGCAGTTGCGGTTCGTCAGGGCGGGCCCGGCGCTGGAAACGCCGCTGGCCGACGCGCTGGGCACGCTTGTGGCGCGACTTTCCTGGGTTCACGACGCCGGTGAGATTCCGCACGACACCGTGGATTCCTTCCTGCGGTCAGGCGACGTGTTCGTTTCCGCGAGCCGTTCCGAGGGCATGCCGCACGCAGTGCGCGAGGCCATGCTGACCGCCCGGGCCCTGCTGTTGGCGGATATTCCCGGACACCGCGCGATGGCCGAACCGGAGCGCGAGGCGCTCTTTTTTCACGACCCGGCAACGTTCCAGGCGGCCGCCCGGCGCCTGGTCGCCGCCGCCGACCTCCGCCGCCGACTGGGCAACGCAGCCCGCGCCCGCGCGGAAACGGAATTGGCCGCACATGACGAAATCGGCGAGTACCTGACCCTGCTGAGCGAGTGCCGGAGCCACTGAACCCTCGCGCGCGGAAGGCCGGCCAGCGTCGATCCCGGAAGGCCCGTACGCCGGCCCGGCGAGGACGTCGTGCGAGTTGAATTCGGTTCTCGGATAAGCTCGCAGCCTCATTCGGGAAGCCCGCGAGCGGAATGACGCTAGTGCGTCCTCAAGACTGAACTTGGGGGTTGCGCCGAGTAAGCGGCAAGGCGCTAGCCGACGGTCATGTCCGCTACCGGCGGGCTAGAACTCTGCCGCTCACATCCCGCGGATTCAGCTTTGATGACGCACTCGAGCCGTTTCCGGTTCGTCAGCGCCCCGGCGACCTTGATCGCCGAATAGGCGTCGTTGCACTGTCCCATGTCAAGCAACCGGGGAAACTCGCCAATGTTGCCAAATTCCAGCTTGTTGAAGCGGAACTTTCCGCATGCGAGTGTCAGGATCACACCGTCCTCAGGCACTTGCCGGGCGAACTCCGTGTAATACCCGCGGCCGTTTTTCCGCCCATCGTTTCGCGAAAATGGGTCAGGCCCCTTTTGTCGGACGCGAACATCAAACTCTTGCTATATCATATTGACATAATATAGTGGCGACTTTATAGTCTTGCTGACGATCTAGACAAGACCCGTTTCGAAACGCACCTGTACAACCGGGAAAGGATTTGGGGGGGTTGATGGAAAACAACAAGAAGATGCTCGTGTTCTGCGGCTCGGACGATCCCAGCAAGTCGTTTCCTCCCTTTATGTTAGGATGCGGCGCACAGGCTATGGACATGGAGCTGACGTTGTTTTTCACGCTCAGCGGACTGAATATTATCCGTCGGGGATACGCCGAGAGAATTCAGCTGCCGGGCGCCCCCAAAACGCTGCCGGAGTTCCTCCAAATCGCCAAAGAAAATGGCGCGCGTTTCATCGCCTGTTCCGCCGCTTTCCCGATCCTTGGCATCAAGGGCGACGACTTCATTGAGGGCGTCGAGTATGGCGGCATCGCCGAGTTCGTGTCGTTGGCGGAAGAAGCCGACGTGGTGCTCACGTTTTGCTAATCCAATTCAGGAACATCAAGGAGATCCATCATGAGTTCGATCGATTTAAGTGCGGTTCAGGCTGCCAAAGTTGTGGACGCTCGAGGTTCGGCCTGCCCGGGGCCGTTATTGGAGGCCAAGAAGGCGATTGGCAGCGTGTCTGTAGGGCAGACCATCGAGGTCTGGTCGGGCGATGCTTCGACCAAGAACGACCTGCCGAAATGGGCGGCCAAGGTAGGGCACGAATTTCTTGGCTCGCTGGCCGGTGAAGGGTACGACCGGATTTTCATCACTCGGCGAAAGTAAAGCGAGGATGCGAGTCATGCCAGCGAACCCGTCCGGCGGGACTCCGAAGATTCTGATTCTGGCGACGAGCGAGTGCGCCTATCCCGGCGCAGACAACGTGGGCCAGATTCACCAGGAGTACCCGGCCAACACCTATATCCTCAAGGTGCCCGCCCCGGCGATGTTTCCAGAGTCGTTCTATCTGCGATCTTTCGAGAAGGGCATCGGCGGGATTCTCGTGATGAGTTGCGGGCATGAATGCCCCTACCCCGGCGCGTACCAGACGCTCTCCGCGCGGATCGCCCGGACGCACAAACGGATGGCCGAACAGGGTCTGGACACCCAGCGTCTGCGGCTGTGTGCCGTCTGTACGGTCTGTTCGAAAGCGTTTCTCAAAGAGGTCCAGCAGATGAATGAAATGCTGGCGAACCTGCCGCTGGCGGGCGCCGTCGCGGGGTGAGTTGCCCAGGCGGAGACAAAGCCCTTCGCCAGCATCCCGACGATCGGGCTTTCTTTCGCACATCCAGACTTCAGACAGCGACGAGCAACGATGATTCAACAAGCAAGTACCGTAGACGTGCTCGTGATCGGCGGAGGCATTGCCGGCCTCCAGGCGGCGATCGACCTGGGGAACCTGGGCCTGCGCGTTGCCGTGGTGGAGCGGCAGCCGAGCATCGGCGGGAAGATGATCGGCTTGAGCAAGGTCTTTCCCACCCTCGATTGTTGTTCCTGTATTTGCACGCCGCGGATGGCCGAAGCGGAGCACCACGCGAACATCACGACGCTCACCTACGCCGAGGTTCAGCGCGTCCAGCGCGAGGGCTCGGGTTTCCTTGTCGACGTGCTCAAGAAGCCGCGGTACGTCAACGAGGAGACGTGTACCGGCTGCCGGTTGTGCGAGTACGCTTGCGACGTCGAGTTGCCGCACGAGTTCGAGGGCGGATTCGGCGCCCGCAAGGCGGTTTATGTTCCGTTCGGCAACGCCGTTCCCCAGGTCGCCGTGCTGGACATGGACAACTGCCTGTTGTGCGGCCGTTGCGAAAAAGCTTGCCCGGTGGGAGCGATCGATTACTTGCAGCAGCCGCAAACCGTCCAGATGCGGGCCGGGGCGATCATCGTCGCGACCGGCTACGAGATGCTGCCCGCGGACTTCAAGCAGCATTACGGCTCCGGGCCGCTGCGCAACGTCCTGACGGCCCTGCAAGCCGAACGCCTGCTGGCGCCGCACGGTCCGTACGGCCGCGTGCTGCGTCCCTCTGACGGCAAGGTCCCGGAATCCATCGCCTACGTGCAGTGCGCCGGATCGCGGGACTTGAGCAAAGGGGTGGCCTCTTGCTCGCGGGTTTGCTGCATGTATGCGATCAAGCAGGCGATGTTGCTGGCCGGGGCGCTGCCGCTGGCCGACGTGACGATCTATCACATGGACATCCGCGCCTTTGGTAAGGGCTTCGAGCAGTTCTACCAGAATGCCAAGGCAATGGGGATTCAATTCGTCAAGGCCAAGGTCGCGCGGATCGACGAAGATGACGAGGAGAACCCGGTGGTGCGCATCGAGGTGCTGGAGGAGGACGGCCGCGTGGAAGAACGCCGGCACGACATGGTCGTTCTGGCGCTGGGGCTGGTGCCGGGCTGGGACCCGCGCGAGGCCGGTTTGGCGGCGCCGGCCGAGGACGGATTTCTGCGTTGTGCTCCGTCGGCGTTCGCGCCCACTCAAACTTGGGAGGAGGGCGTTTTCGTGGCCGGCGCGGCGGCCGGACCGAAGGACATCCCCGATGCCGTGGTGGAGGCGGGGGCCGCGGCCGCGGAAGCCGCCGCCTATCTCCGCGCCCGCCGATCCTCTCCGACGCCGCCGGCCGCGGCCGTTCCGGTCCCCCAACCCGCCTTGGCTGCTGGAGTCTGACCACGATGGAAGCAATCCCTGCCCGAAACGAGAAGGACGCCCTGGCCGGTGTTGCGGAGGCCGTCTCCGGCGTTGCTCAGACAGACGCTCCCCGAGTTGGCGTGTACGTGTGTCATTGCGGCGGCAACATTTCGGACGTGGTCGATGTGGAACGCGTCGCGCAGGCGGCCGCTCGTTTGCCCGGCGTCGCCGTTGCCCGGCACTACTCCGCCATGTGTTCCCAAGGCGGCCAGAATCTGCTGATCGAAGACATCCAGCGGGAGAAGCTGAACCGGATTGTGATTGCCGCCTGTACGCCAAGCCTGCACGAGCACACGTTTCGCGCCGCTGCAATCCGGGCCGATCTGAATCCCTACTTGTACGAGCCGGTCAACGTGCGCGAACAGGTCAGTTGGTGTACCGCCTCCGATCCGCAGGCCGCCACCGACAAGGCGATCCGGCTGGTGGCCGCAGGAATCGCCAAGGCAAGAAAGCTGGAACCGCTCTCGGCGATCACCATGCAGGCAACCCGCCATGTGACGGTCGTCGGCGGCGGAGTCAGCGGTTTGCGGGCCGCACGGGACTTGTCGCGTCTGGGGCTGGCGGTCACGCTGCTGGAGCGTTCTCCCTTTCTGGGCGGCAGGGTAAGTCAGTGGCACCAGGTGTACCCCAGCGAGGTTCGAGCGCGCGATCTTGTGACGCAGCTTGCGGAGGCCGTCCTCGCCGATCCGAACGTCACGGTCCACACGCAGGCGGAGATCGTCGAGGCCTCGGGCTGTATCGGGAATTTCCAGTTGCGCGTCCGGGTCAAGCCGCGGGGCGTCGAGGATCTGGGGCCGGCCGAAATGGAGGCCGCGATGGCAGCCTGTCCGGTTCGTGTTCCCTCCGAATTCGATTTCGGGTTGGCCGAGCGGAAAGCCATCTATCGTCCTTACACGAATTGTCGGCCCGCGATGCCGGCCATTGACTGGAACGCGTGTACGCGCTGTGGGCAATGCCGGATGGCGGTCGGCGGTCAGGGCATTTCGCTCGACAGCATCGAGACGCACCTGGACCTGGCCACGGGGGCGATCGTCTTGGCCACGGGATTTGATCCCTATCAGCCGGCCGACGGCGAATTCGGGTACCGGCATTTTCCCCAGGTCGTGACGCTGGCGGAATTCGAGCGGCTCCTGGACCCCGACGGCCCGACAAAAGGCCATTTGGAGTACCAGGGCCGTCCGGTCCGCAACGTTTGCCTGATTCACTGCGTCGGCAGCCGGCAGATCGAAGGCGTTCATCCGCCGGGTCCGAACGGCAAGATCAATGCCCATTGTTCCCGCGTTTGCTGTACGGCGTCGCTGCGCGCGGCGATCGAAGTGCGGCGGCGGTTCCCCGAAGTGAACGTCTTCGACCTGCACCAGGACATCCGCACTTACGGGCGCGGTCAGGAGGAGTACTACACGGAGGCGTCGCGGCGCGGGGTGATCTTCCTGCGGTATGCCGGCGAGCAACCGCCTTCCGTCGCTGCGGGCACGCAGGCCGACGGGCCCGCCCTCACCGTGCGCGTCAAAGACCTGCTCACCTTCGGCGAAGAGTTGGATGTCCCGGCCGATCTGGTGGTGCTTGCGACCGGGATGGTCCCCCGCGATATCGAAAGCCTTATCGGACAGCTGAAAATCGCCCGCAGCGAGGACGGATTTTTGCAGGAGGTTCACCCGAAACTGCGGCCGGTGGAGATGGCCGTCGGGGCGGTCTTCGTGGCCGGCACCTGCCAGGCGCCGATGGACATTCAGGAAAGTTGCGCAGCCGCCGGAGCCGCGGCAGCGAAGGCTTCCGCGTTGTTTTCCCAGGGAACGATCCAACTCGATCCGTTCCGCGCACGCGTTGATCCGGACCGCTGCCGGGGCCACGGCAAATGCGTGGAGGCTTGCGCTTACCAGCGGGCCGTCCAGTTAGTCGAATCGCAGCGGGACGGCCAAACGGTGACCGTGGCGCAGGTCAACTCGGCGCTGTGCAACGGCTGCGGGATATGCGTCCCGGTGTGCCCGACCGGCGCGATCCAGGTGGCCGGTTGGCGACTGGATCAATTCGAGGCCATGGTCGATGCGTTGGCGGCGGAGGAGGTGTAGCGACCGGGGGAACGGCGGGCGTGAGCCCGCCGGGTTGCCTTGGTCTGAGTTACCGTTCGGATGAGGTGCCTGCCGTGCACGCATGACCGTAGGCCGTTCGCTCCGCGAGCGGCCTACGATCGGTTGCAGTCCACGGCCGCGTGAGGAGAAAGCCATGTCAGAGACGGCCCAGAACCAGGACGCCGTGAAAGTAGAAAAGCCGATCGCGATTCTGCGACAGCGGCGGGGAGGCGTGCCACGGGAACTGGTCGAGCGCAATCGGCGGCAAGCGGCGGACCGGCGGCGAATCGTCGACGCGCTCAAGAGCGGCCCCAAGACCGTGCCGCAGATCGCCGCGCAGGCGAACCTGCCGCCCCACGAGACGCTTTGGCACCTGATGAGCATGAAAAAATACGGCAAGTTGGTCGAGGGCCAGCAGCAGGGGGACTACTTCGAGTATGCCCTGGTGCAGGAAGCCCCGCACAAGGAGACGAGATCGTGAGTCGAACGGTTGATCCTGAATTCCATCGCGAGTTGGCCGCTTTCGGTGCGAGCGACATCATGCAATGCGTCAACTGCGGCAACTGCACCGCCGTCTGCGCGTTGTCCCAAGGCGACACGGTCTTTCCGCGAAAGACCATCCGCTACGTGCAACTGGGCTTGAAGGACAAGCTTCTGGAGTCGCCCGAACCCTGGCTCTGCTACTACTGTGGCGAGTGCACGGAGACCTGTCCGCGGCAGGCGGACCCGGGTGAGATCATGATGGGCGTGCGTCGCTGGCTGACCGCGCACTACGACCGTTCGGGGCTTGGCCGACGGCTGTATACCTCGCCGCAACGGCTCTGGCTCTCGATTCTGGCACGGGGCATGATTCCGTTGGTGCTGCTCGCCGTGTTCCATCTCTGGACCGGTTTTCGCTGGATCGTCACTGAGCGGGTGGAATTGAACCGATTTGCGCCCGTGATGTGGGTCTGGGCCGCGGTGTTGATCCATTTCGTCTTTCTGGGATATCGCGTGATGTCCGGCGCGTGGACGATGAGCCGGTTTGTGTTGGGGGCCGGGGCCAGTCCGACCACCATTCCGCTCGCCGCTTATCTGGCGGAATGGAAAACCCTGCTGCTCCATTTCTTCACCCAGAAACGATGGCGGGATTGCGGCCCGCGTCACGTCGGTCAGTGGGTCCAGCATCTGGTGCTGGTTTCCGGGTATCTGACGATGCTCGTACTGATCGTCGGATTGCTGGGCTGGTTTCAGACCGACGCGATCTACCCCCTGTATCATCCGCAGCGTTGGCTTGGTTATGTTGCGACTTTGGCGTTGATCTACGGCTCCGTGGCGATGCTGGTGGGACGATTCCGCAAGCGGGAACCCGTCCACAAGCACTCCCAGTTGAGCGATTGGCTGTTTCCTGGCTTCATCTTGACCGGTGCCGTGACGGGGATTTTGGTGCACGTGTTTCGATACGCCGGATGGCCTTGGCCCACGTACGGCATGTACCTGGTTCACGTGATGGCCATGGTCGCCATGCTGGATGTCGAGGTGGGGATCGGCAAGTGGATGCACTTGATCTACCGCCCCTTGGCGATGTACCTGGCGGCTGTCAAGCGCAGGGCTGCGTCCATGGGTACGCCGGCCGCAGCCGAAGCGGGCCAACCGGCATCCGGATGAACGGAAGGACGTTCTGCTGCTCTTCGTGGGAGCAGACGGCAATCGCGCGGGGAGGCCTTTTGCGAACGACCCTGGAGCGACACGACTCCATCCGCTATAGTACGCCCATGAAGGAAGAATCCCCTGACAACGAACCCGCACTTGGGTCCTGGGAGCAGCGGGCTCGCCTGCTGCGCACGATGGCCCATCCGGTGCGTCTGATGATCCTGGAGTCTCTTTGCGAAGGGCCTCGCTGCGTAACGGACATCAACGGCCTGATCGACATTCCTCAGCCGCACCTGTCCCAGCACATCGCGGCGCTTCGCGAGGCGCGGCTGATCGAGCGCTACGTCAATGGTTCTTTGCGCTGCTACTACATCCTCAAGCCGACGCTCGTCAAGCAACTGATCCGGCTGATTTCCGGCGAGCATTCGGAGCAGGAACGCGAGCGAGCGACGGTCATTCGGGAAGCCCAGCGAAGACGAGGGCAGCGGGAGCCGGCTTCGGCTTCGGTGCCGGCGAGTCACTCGCAAGGATAACCGAGCATGGCCAGGCGAAGCGTTGCCGTCGAGTTCTTTTGCGGTCCGCCCTTGTCGGGCAACGCTCGGCGGACGTTCCGACTGCACTTGGGTTACGCGCTGTTGGACGCGACGGCGGGGGGCATTCTGCTGAACGCGCCCATCGTGGCGATCAAAGCCTTCCAGGCGGCGAATTGGCATTTGCCGCTGCGCGAGCTATTCGCGGGCATCGGGATGATCGCCAGTCTGTATCTGGGCGTCCGGATGGCCCGGCGGGCCAAGATGCCCTTTGTCTTCATCCCCGGCGTCTTGGCGGGCATCTGTTCCGTTAGCATGGCGGCCGCGACCGGCAGCGCGTTCTGGTTTCTGACGCTGCTGGGATTTGGGGCGATGCTGGAAATCATCGCCCGGCCCGCGATCACCTCGATCCTGCGGCTCAATTATCCGGTCGATCACCGGGGGCATGCCGTGGGCGAAGTCCGGAAGTGGTCGTCGCTGGCGTTTGTGGTTTCCAGCGTTTTGTCGGCCTGGCTGTTGCATTGGGGAGCCGGGCACGCCCGCCCGGCCAGCGGCGTCGAACCGGGGTTGCTGGGAGGCGGCGGTTTGCAATGGTCCGCCGACCACATGGCCCAGATGCTGATGGTCCTGGCAGGGTTATTGAATCTGGCCAGCTTCCTCTGTTTTCGTCAGATTCGGGTGGAGGAGGACTTGAGCATCCGCCGCTGCGATCTGCCGCGGGGCATCGGCAGCAGTTTTCGCGAGGCGTTGAGGGTGCTGACCGCCGGCAACGGCCGCTTTCGCCGTTATCTGCTGGGCTGTTTCCTGGACGGCTTCTGCCAAATGCTCTATTTGCCGCTGATTTGGGTGTTTTTGAGTCGCGATTTGGGGTTCGGCTACGTGGGCTGCAGTGTTCTGATGCACGCGGTCCCGGCGTTGGCGGCGTTTGCTGCCACGGGGGCCTTGGGCCGTGTTCTGGACCGCACCAATCCGTGGATTTCCTGGTCCTGGATTCGGGGGCTCTGGGGCCTGGACGCGATCCTCCTGGCTGCTACGCCGGTGTGCGCCGCCGTGTTCCCGCCGGCGTTGGTCGCGCTGCCCGTGCTGGGCCGGCTTCTCCGCGGCAGCGTCCAGGGGGCTTGGTGGATCATGTGGTGGCAGGTCGGGGTCACCTACTTCGCTCCGCCCGGCGAGGACACCAGCCGCTATATGGGCGTGATGGTGTTCCTGAACGGTGCGATCCGATTGCTCGCTTCGGCTGCCGGGATGGTCCTGGCCGCGGCTTCCGTCCCGCCCGGCGTCCTGCTGCTGGCCGGCGGTTTGGGCGTCGTGCTGTCCGGCGCGTATTCGCTGTGGCAAGCATCCTGGGAACGGCGGCATCGGGGGCCGGAGACGATGACGGAATTCGAGCACCGATGGAACGGGGAGGGCCGGGAGGCATCCAGACTGGACTGACGTAGCGAGGTCGGCCGGGCGCGTCAGGTATTCCGTTCCTGTCACGCGATTCACGCGGTCCGGTGGCGGAAGAGCCAGTTGGCGGAGGCGAGCGTGGCGGCGGCGATCAGCGCCATCGGCCACAGCTGCGGCCAGATCGTACTGAGCGTGCCGCCCTGCAGAAAGACTTCCCGGCAGGCCGTGACGATGTAGCGCAAGGGATTGATCAGCGTGCCCCACTGCAGCCAGCGCGGCATGTTCGCAATGGGGGTGGTGAACCCGGACAGGATCACGTTGGGCATGATGAAGATGAACGAGCCGAGCAACGATTGCTGCATCGTCGCGGAGAGCGACGAGATGAACAGGCCGACCCCGACGACGCAACAGATGAAGACGCTCAACGCCACGACCAGCGCCAGCAGGCTGCCGCGGAAGGGCACGCCGAACCAGAGAACCGCGGCGGCGGCCAGCAGCAAGGCGTCGAACATCCCGCAGACCATTGGCGGCAGCGCTTTCGCGACCAGGATTTCGCCGGAGCGGAAGGGGGCCACGAGCAGTTGATCGAACGTCCCGAACTCGCGCTCGCGCGAGACCGACAGACTGCTCAACAGGAGCACGACGATCATCGCGATCAGGCCGCCGAGGGCCGAGATGATGAACCAGCGGCTCTGCAGGTTGGCGTTGAACCAGGCGCGGCTGACCAACTGCAGCGAGGGCTCCGCGGCGGCGGGCGCACGCCCGGCGAAATTCCCGCCGTGCTCGGCGTTGTACTGGGCGACGATCGCGCTGGCGTACCCCAGCGCCACGCTGGCCACGTTGGAGTTCCGGCCGTCCACGATCACCTGGACTTGCGCCGACTGCCCCGCGTGGAGATCCCGGCTGAACGTCGGCGGGATGTGCAGCACCAGGCGCGCGCCCTGCCGGTCCATCAAGTCACCGACCTGGCTGCTGCTGTCCAGTCCGCCCACCAGGCGAAAGGTGGGCGAACCCTGGAAGCGGGCCAGCAGTTCCCGCGACTCGGCGCTGCGGTCCTCGTCCAGCACGGCGTACCGCACGTTGTTCAGGTCGAAGGTGGCGGCGTATCCGAACACAAAGAATTGGATAATCGGCGGACCGATCACCACGATGCGGCTCTTCGGGTCCTTCAGGATGGCGAGAAACTCTTTGATTACGAGCGTCCCGACGCGGACCAGGGTGGGAGCCATGCCTCATCCCTCCAAACGCTGGCCCAGACGCGACCTGGCCAGCACGATCAGCACGAAGGCCATCCCGGCCAGGGCCAGCGCGTCCCAGCCCAGCACGGACCACACGTCGCCGGCCAGAAAAATCGTGTGGCTGGCCGAGACAAAGTACAGGGCCGGGATCGCGTAGCTGATGGCTTGAATCGGCCAAGGCGTGCTTTCCAGATCGAAGAGCAACCCGGACAGAAAGAACGCGGGCAGGAAACCGACGATGATCGATGCCTGGGCGGCGACAAACTGGACGCGTGCGGCGGCGGAGATGAACAACCCCAGCCCCAGCGAGGCCAGCAGGAACAGGGTCGAGAGCAGCAGATACACGCTGGGCGAGCCCCGGAACGGCACGCCGAACACAACGCGGCCCAAGCCTACGCTCAGCCCCAACCCCATCATCCCCAGAAGAAAATACGGCAGCAGCTTGCCCACCATGATCTCGCCGGCCCGCAGGGGCGTGGCCAGGACGGCTTCCATCGTGCCCCGCTCCCATTCCCGCGCGATGACCAGGGCCGTCAGCAAGACGCCGATCAGGGTCATCACCAGGGCGACCAGGCCGGGGACGAGGAAATGGGTGCTGTTGACGGCGTCGTTGAACCAGACCCGCTGCTGAATCATGACGGCCGGGGGGCGGACCGGCAGCCCTCGCGCCGCCCGCTGCCGCGACCAGAGGTTCAACACGCCCAGCGCATAGCCCTGCACCAGGTGGGCCTGGTTGGAGTCGGTGCCGTTGACGATGACCTGGACCGGGGCCGCGGCGTGGTGCGCCAGCCGCTCCGAGAAATCCGACTGGACGTGGACAATCGCATCGACGGCCCGCCGGTCAAGCAACTGCCGGGCCGTGGCGAGCCGGTCGACGCGGACCGGATCGAAGAACGGGCTCAGCGCGAATCGCTCAGCCAGGTCATGGGCCTCGGAACCACGGTCGTCGAGGACCACGGCGATCGGCACGTTCTTGACGTCGAGCGAGACTCCAAAGCCAAACAGGAACAGCAAGACCACGGGCATCACCAGCGCCAACGCGATGCTGCTGAAGTCGCGGCGGATCTGCAGGGATTCCTTGCGGAGGAATCCGCGCAGCCGCATCAGGCTGCGTTGGAACGTGTGCCACGTATTCATGGCGAGCCCTCCGGTGCGGGAGGCTGGCCGGCGCCTTCGGCCAAGGCGATGAACGCATCCTCGATCGTCGGGTCAGGATGCATCGCCGAGCGCGCCAGGGCGCGGATCTGTGCGGGGGTCCCCGTCGCCAACTCGCGGCCTTGCGACATGATCAGCATCCGGTCGCAGAACTCCGCCTCTTCCATGAAATGCGTGGTGACGATCACGGTCACCCCGGCCTCGGCAAAGCTGTTGATGCGCCGCCAGAAATCGCGGCGGGCCAGCGGATCCACGCCGCTGGTCGGCTCGTCGAGAAACAGGATCTCCGGCTCGTGCAGCATGGCCGCGGCCATCGCCAGCCGCTGTTTGTAACCGCCGGGCAACTTGCCCGAGGCCGTGTCACGCTGGCCGCGGAGGGCGAATTCCTCCAGCGCCCACTCGATCCGCTCCGCCAGCCGCCTTCCGGTCAGCCCGTAAGCCCGGCCAAAGAACCGCAGGTTTTCGAGCACCGAGAGCTGGCCGTACAGCGAAAACTGCTGGGCCATGTACCCCAGCCGCTGGCGGGCAAACGAGCCCGCGCGGCGCAAATCGCGGCCCGCGACGCGCACTTCGCCGCCGGACGCTTTGGACAGCCCGCACAACATGCGGAAGGTCGTACTCTTGCCGGCTCCGTTGGGGCCGAGCAGCCCGAAAATCTCGCCGCGCTGGACGTCGAAACTGATCTCCGAGACGGCGGTGAAGCGGCCGAACCGCTTGGTCAGGCCGCGCGTGTGGACGACACAGTCGGCAGCCGCGGCGGGAGCGGCCAGCGGCCCGCCCTGGCGCGGGCGGGGAGCGGAGCCGGTCCCTGTCTGGGCGGCGGGGAAGACAGCGGGACGTGGACGGGATTGCGCATCGGCCAGCCATTTCAGAAAGGCGTCTTCAAACGTCGGACTGGCCGTTTCGATCTCGGCAGCCAGCCCGTCCGGCATCGCCCGCGCCACGGCGGCGCTGTCCGGCTGCTCGGTGACCACCCGCACCCGCCCGCCCCGGATGGTGGCGTCGATGATGCCGGGCTGTCCGGCCAAGCGGCCCTGAATGGCCCGCGGCCGCACGCCCGGCCGCGGCCGCACCAGGAAGGTGTGACCGCGAATCCACTCGCGGAACGACGCCGGGGCACCCTCGTCCAGCTTCCGGCCCTCGTGCAGTACGACGACGCGATGGCACTTTTCCGCCTCATCCAGGAACGCCGTGGCCACCAGCACGCCGATTCCTTCCTGCGCGACCATCTGGTACACGATCCGCCACAGCTCGCGTCTGGACACCGGATCGACTCCGACGGTCGGCTCGTCGAGCAGCAACAGTTCCGGGCTCTTGATCAAAGCGCACGCCAGGCCGAGCTTCTGTTTCATGCCCCCGGAGAGCCTGCCCGCGAGCCGGCCGGCGAACTTGGCCAGCCCCGTCATTTCCAGAAGCTGGGCGTAGCGGTCCGTCCGGGCGACCGGCGGCACGCCTTGGAGGTCGGCATACAGGTCGAGGTTCTCCTGCACGGTCAAGTCCTCGTACAGGCCGAACTTCTGCGGCATGTAGGTGATGCGGCGGCGGATCTGCAACGTATCGCGGACCGCGTCGAGGGCCAGGACGGTCGCCGTTCCGCGGTCAGGCACCAGCAGCCCTGTCGCAATCCGCAGGAGCGTCGTCTTGCCGGCTCCGTCCGGGCCGACCAGTCCGACCACCTCGCCGCCGCGCACGTCCAAGGAAACGCCCCGCAACGCTTCGACCGGCGGCCCGTCCCGCACCGCAAAGCGTTTGTGCAGATCCCGCAGGCACAACACAGCTTCGCCAAAACGCTCGGCAACAGATTCGGCTGCAGCGGGGATCATGGCTCCAGCCTTTTCGGCAGGGCCGAGGGTTCGGGCTTGGACTGCACCGCAGACGCCGGCCCAGCGGCGGGCGGAGTCCCGTCAGCGACCACCACCGTCGCCGGCATGCCCAGACGCAGCCGGTCGTCAGGATCGTTCACGAAGATCCGGACCTCGTACACCAGTTGGGTGCGCAGTTCCGTCGTCTCCACCGATTTGGGCGTGAATTCCGCCATCGGCGAGATGAACCCGATCCAGCCCTCCAGCCGATCTGCGGGGAAGGAGTCCGTGCTGACCCAGGCCCGCGCTCCCTCCCGAACCCGCCCCAGGTTCGGCTCCGGCACGTACGCCCGAACCCATTTCGGGTCGGTGAGCGCCAGCGTATAGACGGCGCGGCCGCGGCTGGCGTAGTCGCCCGGCTCCAGCAGGCGGCTGCGGATCGTGCCCGCGGACGGGGCGCGCAGCTCGGTGTCGGCGATCCGGCGCTGGAGCCACCGCACGCGGGCACGGTACGCTTCCAGGCGGGCGCGCGCTTCGTCGCGGTCCTCCTGCCGCGGTCCTTCCAGAGCCAAGGCCAGGGCCTGTTTCGCCTCATCCAGCCCCGCTTGCTCAACGCGGACTTGCGTCCGGACCGCGTCCAACTCTTGCTGGCTCAACCCGCTGGGAGCAAGCTGCTGGCTCCGCTGCAGATTCTGTTCCGCGTTGGCCAGCCGGGCTTCCCAGGAGGCGACCCGCGCCCGGGCCTGTTCGATCTCCTGCGGGCGTGTACCGGAATCCAGTCGGCGGACGACCGCCTCCTGGGCCTCGACCAGGGCCTGGGCCTCGTCCCGTTCGGCCTGCAGCCGCGACGAATCGAGCGTCGCCAGGATCTGGCCGGCCTCGACCCGCGCGCCCTCCTCGACCCGCATCGCGGTCACGAGTGCGTCGCCGTCGAAAGCGAGCTGCGCCGTGCGCAGATCCACGTTGCCGTAAAGCGTCAGCCATTCCGGTTGCGCCGAGGGCCTGCGGGACCGCCACCACGTAAAGCTGGCGGCCGACGCGACGACCAGGATGAGCAGAAGAACGGCGCGTTTCTGCATCGGCGTTTCTTGATGCCCCGAATCTTATGTCATACACTTGTGTGACATTACTGAAGTATAATTTCCCCGGAGATCATGTCAAACGAAAGGGTTTTCGGCCAGCTCCGCTGGCCGGGAAGGTCGCCCGCATGCCCAGCCGGCAGCCCAAGCGAAGAGACGCTGTTCAGACCCGCGCCGCCTTGCTCGCGGCCGCCGCGGCCGCGTTCGCACGCCACGGGTTCAAGGAAACCAGGGTGCGGGAGATCTGTGCGGACGCCAAGGCCAACCTGGGGGCCGTCAGCCATTACTTCGGGACGAAGGAGGCCTTGTACCGCGAGGTGCTGGTTTTGGCGCACCGCCAATTGGTCGACGTCGAGCCGGTCCCCGAACTGGCGCCGGGGGACGATCCACGCACCGCGTTGCGGAATTGGATTCGGTATGCCTTGAGGCTGTTCTTGCTGCGCCGCCCCGCGCACCCCTACGCGGGCCGGCTGTTTGCCTGGGAACTGCGGGACCCCACGCCGGCGTTGGACGAGCTGGTCGCCCGGGTCATGCGGCCGGTGCGGCAATCGCTGGAGCGGGTGATCGCCGCGCTGCTGGCGGACCGTGACGAGCCGCGACGGCGGGGCCAGTGCGCCAATTTCGTGCTGGCCTTGTGCGTCATGCACGAGCAGGGGCGGGAAGTCCTGCGCCGCTTCGGCTACCCGGCGCCGCGCACCGAGTCGGCGTTGCTGTCCTTGGCCGACACGATCACCGAGTTCGCCTTGGGCGGAATCGAACGAGCCAAGGGGCTCTGATCCACAACGGTGTGGCGCGGATGTGACGCGGTTGCGGCCTCCCGCCAGCGCGGCCTGACCGCGAAGCTCAGGCCAGCGTGAAGTCCGGCAGGCGGACGATCTGGCCGCCGGCCAGCGCCGATTCGTGGGCGCACAGCCCCACGCAGGTCCAGTTCGCCGACTGGACCGCATTGGGCCACGGGTCGCGCCCCTCCCGCAGCGCCGTGACGAATTCGTTCACCAAATGCGGGTGCGAACCGCCGTGCCCGGCTCCTTGGATGAACGACAGATGCGCGGAGTCCTGAATCGAACGCGTGAACGGACGAATCGGTTCCGGCAGCCGATGCGCGTAGTCGGGGACCGTCACGGGCGACGGGATTTCCGGCTCGGGCTGCTTGGCCGTGTGCAGGATGTGCGGTTGGCCCTCGACCAGCGTCCATTCAAAGCTCTTCTTGGTGCCGTACACGTCGAAGCTTTCCCGGTACTGCCGGGCCGTGTCGTACAGGAACCGCCAGATGTGCGCCACGACGTCGGAGTCCTTGATCGCGAGATGGCAGGATTCGACCGCGAAGCGGTTGCCCGACTTGTTGCGGATGTCGTCCCGGACCGTGCCCGAACCGAAGCAGGACACGTACTCGGCGCGGCTGTTCATCAGCCCCAGGCAGGGACTGACGACGTGGGTCGCGTAGTGCATGGGGATCATCCGCTCCCAGTACTCGGGCCAGCCGTCCATGTCCTGCGGGTGCGACGCCGCCAGGTACTGGATCTTTCCCAACTCGCCCTGCTGGTACAGTTCCTTCAGGAACAGGAATTCGCGCGAGTACACGACCGTCTCGGCCATCATGTATTTCAAGCCGGTTTGCTGGACCAACTCGACGATCTGGCGGCATTCCTCGACGGTCGTGGCCATCGGCACCGTACACAGCACGTGCTTGCCGGCCTTCAGGGCTGCGATCGACATCCAGGCGTGGTCGGGGATCGGCGAGTTGATGTGGACGAAGTCCACCTTGGGATCGGCCAACACGTCCTCGAACCGCGTGAACCGCTGCGGGACGCCGAAGGTATCGCCGATCTTTGCGAGCCGTTCCGCGTTGCGCTGGCAGATGCCGTACATCTCGGCGCCGGGATGCTTCTGATAGATCGGAATGAACTCCGCGCCAAAGCCCAAACCGACAATCGCCACCCGGACTTGTTTCTGGCTCATACATCCTTCTCCTGTCGCTGGATCGAGTCTTCCGCCCAACCGCCGGAAAGCACCGCGAGCCCGAACCCCCTGAGGCTTTGGCCCGCAAGCCGTGCCACGGCCCGCTGGGCACAAGGTCGATTGTATCCGTGCGGGAGTCGCGGTCCATGCGTGCTAGCGCTGCGCGTGCATTTTTTCGGCACGCTGACGCCCCCAGACTCTGGCAAAATCAACGCGAAAAGGTTGGGAAACGTGGCGATCAAGGACGATAACCCAAGGCCGCGGCCTGCGGCTGCAGCGCGCAGTCGCAGGCACTGCCAGCATTTCAGGCCAGGGCAGTGTGAAAGAATTGCGCGCTATCGCCGCCGGTTGACACAGGACGGTCGGAGACCCGTCTTCCGTGTGGAATCCGGGTTGACAAAGTCGGGCGGCAGAGGCGAAGCTAGGACGATGGAAATTGACGATTGAGCCTGTAAGCGGGAGGAAGAATCCATGCGATTGCGAGTGCTTGTCTGGTTGTCGGTGTCGGTGTGTGTCGCGCCGGGGTGGATCGCGGCGGCCGAGAAAGCGGAGGACGCATTCCGCGCCGGCGAAACGCGGCTGGCGGCCGGCGACTTGCCGGGTGCCCTGCAGCAATTTGCCGCCGCGGTTCGCGCCGACCAGACGAATCAGGACTATCGCCAGCAGTACGCGATGGTGCGGCAAGTGGTGATGATGCGCAACAGCTTGCCGAAGGAAAAGAACCTGGCGCAGTGGGAGTACATGGCTCGTGCGCTGCACTCGTTCTACATCAGCAACCGGCTGCACGGCGAAGCGCTGGCGGTTGCCGAACAGATGCATGCCAAGTTGAACACCGGGTCGTCGGCGTTGCTGCTGGCGGAAACTCAGTTAGCGATGAACAAGCCGGCGGAGGCGGCTGAAGTGTTGGGCGGTCTGGCGGCCGACAAGCACGACTCCACGACTCGATCCATTCACAGCCTGGCGTTGGCGCGGCAGGGCAAGGTGGCCGAAGCCAAAACGACGGCCCAGTCCGTTCAGTTGGCTGGCAACGCGGGTCCGGGCGCCATCTACGCCGCCGCCCGCTGCTACGCGGCGCTTGGCAACGCGGAGCAAGCCTGCCGGATGCTGGTCCGCTGTTTCGAGGCGTCGGCGCCGAGTCGCCTGGAAGGCTTCAAGTCACACGCCCGGACCAGCCCGGAGTTCGCCGCGCTGGCGTCCCGCGCCGACTTCACGGCCGCGCTGCGGACCGAGTCCAAGGTGCCCGAGTCGAAGTGCAGCGGCGGCAGCAGTTGCGCCGGCTGTCCGATGCGCGGCAAGTGCGCATCGGGAGCGCAGTAGGACGGATTCTTCGAAGTGTGGCGGTTGTCTTGGAGTGCGGCGCCTCGTCGCCGCTCGGAACTGGCGCCGGAACCCTGGCCGCCGCGGGCTGGACGCCCCCGTCCAAAGCGGCGACAAGGCGCCGCACTCCAGAATGGAACCGCGCGGTCTGGGAACCATCGCCTCCGCAGGAGCAGACCTCATGGCACGGACGCGGCGATTCGTTCAATTCGGCTTTCTGCTGCTGGTCCTGGTCGGCGTCTACGTCGTCGGGGGCAACTGCGAACGCTGGTGCCCGTTCGGGGGCGTCGAAGCGTTGTCCACGTACGTCCATGAAGGCAACATGGTCTGTTCGCTGGGCACGGCGAACTTCTTCATCCTGGGCGGCGTGCTGGCGATGACCTTGCTGATGCGCCGCGCCTTTTGCGGCTACGCCTGCCCGATCGGGACGATCTCCGAGTGGCTAGGGGCGGCGGCTCGCCGCTTGCGGCTGCCCGAACTCCGCGTTCCGCTGTGGTTGGACCGCCGCCTGGCGCTGCTCAAGTACCCGCTGCTGGCGGTCATTCTGTGGTTCACCTGGCGGGCCGGTGAATTGATCTTTCGCGGCTTCGATCCGTGTTACGCTTTGATCAGCCGGCACGGCGAAGACATTACCGTTTGGACCTACGTGGTGGCCGGCGCCGTCGCGGTCACATCGCTGTTCCTGACGCTGCCGTTCTGCCGTTGGCTCTGTCCGCTGGCGGCCGTGTTGAACCCGTTTTCGCGTTTCGCTCTGGCCCGCGTGCGGCGCGACGCCCAGGCGTGCCGGGATTGCGGGTTGTGTGCGAAAGCCTGTCCCGTCTTGATCCCCGTGGATCAAGTCACCCAAGTGACTCACGCGCGCTGCATCGCCTGCCTGCAATGCGTGGACAGTTGCCCGCACCGCCAGACACGGCCCTTGAGCTGGGGCCCGCCGCTGCCCTGGCGGACGAACTGGCCGCAAATCGCGATCATCCTGACCGTGCTGCTGTGCACGTCCGCCGCGGTGGCCGCGTCGTACCTGTGGCCCCTGCCCTCGTTCGTCAAGACGCGTGGCGAGGCGCCGGCCGAGCTGGCCACGGTGAAGCTGAGCGTCAGCAACCTGGCATGCCGCGGCAACGCCAACCTGTTGTTCTACTTCCTGGACCGCGACGACATGTTCGCCGTGCCGGGCTATGTGAAAGTCGAGGCCTGGCCCGGAGACGAGCCGGCTCAGGTCCGCGTCAGCTACGACCCGTCCCGGACCGACGAGCAACGCATCCAGCAAGCGATCGTCGAGCCGTACTTCGAAGTGGCCGGCGACCGCTGGCGCATGTCGCCTTTTGCGATCGCCGGCTACGATCCGCTGGGGGAGCTTCCGCCGGTCCCGTGAATCGGAAAACCGGCCCGGCTTGGCGGAACGGGCCGGGCTGGCGGCCTCGTGAAGCGTCCCGGAACGACCGGGCGACGGCTCACAACTTGTACTGCGGGATCTTCATGCGTTCGCCGTCCTTCAGGGCCGACTGGTGGGCGACGATGCCGGCGACGGTCATGTTCAGGGCAGCCGCGACGTTCACCAGCGGCTGGCGGTTCTCCAGGATCGACATGACGAACTCGTGGCCCAGGTAGCCGTGCGAGCCGCCGTGTCCGCCGGGTTCGACGCCGGGCGGCAGCGCGGGCCGGGCCAGGTCCGGGAGCGTCTTCTCCAGGCCCTGGTACGCCATGCCGACCATCGAGCCCTTCTGCCCCCGGACGCGCCCGACTTCGCCGCCGTGGCCCGCGGTGTCCCAACTCACGGCCATCCGGGACATCCCGCCTTCGCTGGTCCGGAACAGCGCGATCTCGGTCCCGAAGGGGTTCTTGTAGCGGTTGTTTTGCGGCTGCAATTCATCCCGGATGCTCGGCATCCCCAGGCACGAGACCTCGGTGAAACTCCCCCCGGCCACGCCCACATAGTAGGCGTTCGAGTGCGTCGGGTACCATTGCGGCGGAAGCCCGATCCGCCAGTCCTTGTACGACGGGATGACGGCACAGGCGTAATGGAAATACTCGCCTTCGCTGTAGACCAGTTTGCCGAAACCGCCGGCGGCGTAAATCTGGCGCATCGCGTACAGATCGGCATGGAAATACGACGTCTCGAACATCATGTAGTTCAAGCCCGTTTTCTTGACCGTTTCGAACAGCCGGTCGGCGTCCTCCAGATTCTCCCAGACCGCCGGCACCGCCGTGGCCACGTGCTTGCCGTGCTGGAGCACTTCGATGCAATGGCGGCAGTGACTGGGCGCGTCGGTCGCCACGAAGATGGCTTCGATCGAGTCATCCTTGACCATTTCCTCCAGCGAGGGATAGGTCTTTTTGCACTGGCAGGCCTGAGCCAGCGCCTGGCAGCGGTCCGGAAACAGGTCGCTGACCGCCACCACTTGGACGTTCGGATGATGCTGCAGCGAGAACTGCGGGCCGAATCGGCAGACGCCGAACCCGACGATGCCCATGCGGATCTTTCGGTCGGAGACGGGCTTCCAGGACCCTGCCGGCGCCGGGCCGGCCTGGTCCTTCTCGAATCCCTGGATTGCCGGCTCGGCGGCTCGGGCGGCCGCCGCCCAGCTCAGGGCCGCTGCACCGAAGCCGCTCGTTTTCAGAAAGGACCGTCGCGAGGTAGGTTCAGACATGGTTGGGGCTCCTTCAGGATTTGCGGGAAACGTGCGTGAGTCCGCCGGACGGTTCGCTTGACCGATCAGCCGCGAGGCGGGTCCGAGGGCTTCGAACCGACGCCCGGATTATAGGTCAAAGCGAACGCGGCGGAATCCCCGGGGGAGCCGGTTTCTGGCTCCGGGGCCGCACGGGACCCGGACCGCCGAGCAGCCTGTTCGCAACGGAAGCTTTTCTCCGCCTCGGCTGCCCCCGGTTGCGGCGCGGGCCGGCGTGCGGAAAATGGAGCGCGCGGCAGGTTCGAAACAGCGCGTCGGGAGTTTCGACGGATGAAAGAGAAATTGAGTCTGGCAGGCAAGCGGGCTTTGGTGACGGGTTCGAGCCAGGGCATCGGCCGTTCGATTGCGGTGGCGTTGGCCGAATTCGGAGCCGACGTGATGGTCCATTGCGCGCGGAGCGTCGCCAAGGCGGAGGCGGTTTGCCAAGAGGTCGAAGCTTTCGGCGTGCGCAGCGGCGTGACCGTCGCCGACCTGGCAGAGCCGGAGGCCGCGGCGAAGATCCGCGCCGACACGCTGGCCGCGCTCGGTCCCGTAGATGTCCTGGTGCTGAATGCGTCCGTCCAGATTCGCAAGCCCTGGCCGGAGATCACGCGGGAGGAGTATCGCCAGCAGCTGGATGTCAACTTGGGGGCCAGTCTCTGGCTGATTCAGCAGTTCGTGCCCGACATGCAGCGCGCCAAGTGGGGCCGGATCGTGACCTTGGGCAGCGTCCAGCAAGCGCGTCCGCACCCGGAAATGCTCGTGTACTCGGCCACCAAGGCCGGCCTGGAGAATCTCGTCCGCAATCTGGCCCCGCAACTGGCCCCCGACGGAATCACGATCAACAATTTGGCGCCCGGAGCGATCGCCACGGTGCGCAACGAGCAGGTGCTGGCCGACGAGTCGTATCTACGGCGCGTACTCCAGAAGATCCCGGCCGGATTCATCGGCGATCCCGGCGACTGTGCCGGCCTGGCCGTGCTGTTGTGCTCCGAAGCCGGCCGCTACATCACCGGCCAGAACTTGTTCGTCGACGGCGGCATGGGACTGCCGTGAGGGCCGGATGCCGCCTCTTTGACCCCTGAACCCCGAGAACGGAAACCAACATGCCCCAAGAGAATCTCTTTCAGCAAGAAGCCAAGATGATGAAACTGGAGGCGCTGATCGCCGAGCGCGAGAGCATCTCCAGCAAGCCGTTTCCCGTGCCGGTGCCGGAACTGCTGCAACGCTACGAGCAGTTGTACACCGGCGCGATCAACGACGTGCTGCGGGAATTCTGCCTGCTCGAACAAGCCTTGCCGTACGACATCGTGCCGCTCCGCGACCAGGACACGGTGGCCGGCATCGCCTTTACCGTCAAGAGTTCGCCTCACTGCGTCATTCGCGGCGAGATGACGTTCCGCGCCCAGATGCTGGACGAAATGCACGCGGACGCCTTTGTGGTGTGGGACACCAGCCGCGACGAAAAGGCGACCCTCTGGGGCGGCGTGATGACGGCGACGGCCAAGGCCAAGCAGGTCCGCGCCGCCTGTATCGACGGCGGCATCCGCGACACGCATCAGATCCTGGCGCAGGACTTCCCCGTGTATTATCGCTATCGCACGTCCAACGGCAGCCTCAGCCGCTGCCAGATCACGCACTACCAGGTGCCGATCAAGCTGGGCGACGTCACGATCAAGCCCGGCGACGTGATCCTGGCCGACATCGACGGCGTGCTCTGCGTCCCCCGCGACATCGCCTACGACGTGCTGCTCCGCGCCGAAGAAATCCGCGTTAACGAGCAGAAGATCTTCGGCTGGGTGGCCGAAGGCCAGACCATTCACGAGATCACGGAGAAGGGCGGCTATTTCTAATGCGACTGGGAACGCTGCGCGGGCTGGTTCTGGCGCTGTTGTTTTTGTCCACGGTGATCAACTACGTGGACCGGCAAGCGCTGTCGGTGTTGCTGCCGACGCTGCGCGGGGAACTGGGGTTGAGCAGCTCCGACTACGGGATGATCACCACCGTGTTCATGCTGGCGTATGCGCTGGCACAGATTCCGGTGGGGATGTGGATCGACAGGATCGGCACGCGGATCGGGTTTGGCGTGTCGATCGTCGCCTGGTCGCTGGCCGCCGTGTTGCACGCCTTGGCCCGCGGGCCGTGGACGCTGGGGCTTTTCCGGGGCCTGCTGGGCCTGAGCGAGGCGGGGAACTGGCCGGCGGGGACCAAGGCGGTGGCGTGCTGGTTTCCGCAGCACCGGCGGGCGCTGGCGATGGCCGTGTTCGACAGCGGGTCGGCGGTGGGCGCGGTGGCGGCGCCGCCGCTGGTCGCCCTGTTGGCCTTGAATTTCGGCTGGCGAGCGGCGTTCGTGGTGACGGGCCTGGCGGGCTTCGGCTGGCTGGCGGCCTGGCTGTTGATCTATGACTCGCCGGAGAAGCACCCGTGGCTGTCTGCGGAGGATCGTGCAAAGGCGGCGAGGGAACTTGGACCCGTGCGAGCCAAGCCGCCCGTCTTTGGCGAGCCGTTTCGGCGGATCGTCGGCACGCGGCAGCTGTGGGGCCTGCTGGTGACGCGGATGGTGGCCACGCCGGTGTGGTGGTTCTACGTGTTCTGGCTGCCCGACTACCTGAGTCAAGGCCGCGGGTTCTCGCTGCAGGAGATCGGCTTCTATGGCTGGATTCCGTACTTGACGGTCGACCTGGGCAAAATGGCCGGCGGCGCGGTGTCCGACGCGCTGCTGGGGCGCGGGCACAGCGTCACACGGGCCCGCAAGAGCGTGATGCTGGTCGGGGCCCTGGCCATGATGGGCGGTCTGCAGGTGGTCGGCGCGGCGACGCCCGCGGCGGCCATCGGCTGGGTGTGCGTCGCCACGTTCGGCTTCGGCATGTGGAGCGCCAACATCCTGGCGCTGCACGCCGACGTGTTTCCGGCGGAGACGATGGGTTCGGCGGTCGGCACCACGCTGATGGCGGCCAGTCTGGGCGGCGCCGCGTTTACGTTTGCAGTCGGCAAGGTCGTCGACAGGGCAGGCTACGCGCCGGTCTTCTGGGTCGTGGGCAGTCTGGCGATGATCGCCTGCCTGTCGCTGTTCTTCTGGCTGGGCCCCGTCAAGCGGATTCCGGAAACGGACGTGACCTCGACAGGATAGCCGGAACGAGGCCGGGCCCCGTGTCTCTGCCCGTAGTGGAGATGGGGGCTGCAGCACAGTATACTGGCGGCCTACATCAACCCCTGGCAGGAGTCTGCGCATGGTCCAACGCAACGGGACGATCGGGTTTCGACGCTCTTCGTGGACGGCGGCATGTGCGGCCGCGTACCTCTTGGCAAGCTCCCTGGTCGCCTCTGCCGCAGAGCCCGGCTCGCGGCTTGGCGCGGTCGTCGATCCGCTCGAGATCAAGGGCGGTCTGGCGGTCCAGATCGGCGGCGATGAAAAACTCGTGGCCGCCGAACTCGCCGCGACGGGCCGATTCCTGGTGCAAATCCTGGCCGGCGACCCCGCCGCGGTCGCGGCCCTTCGCCGGCAACTGACGGAAGAAAACGCCTACGGCCCCGTGTCGGCCGATCTGCTGCCGGCGGGCAACCGCCTGCCGTTCACGGAGAATCTCGTGAATCTGCTGATTGTCGCCCCGGGCGTGGCTGAAGCGTCGCCGGCCGACGAACTGTTTCGCGTGCTGTGCCCGCGGGGCGTTTTGATTGCCGCGACGGGCCGTGTTTCCGACGCGGCCCTTCGCGCGGCCGGATTCGAGATCGGGAACCCGCCGGCCGATGCCGAGGGCTGGCTCGTGGCCCGAAAGCCTTGGCCCGCCGAAATGGATGAATGGCCGGAGTCGCGGCACGGGGCGGACGGCAACGCGGTTTCGCAAGACACGCTGGTCGGCCCGCCGCGGCGCGTCCGCTGGGTTGCGGGGCCGGCCCAGGAGATCAGCAGTCTGGTGAGCGCCGCCGGGCGGAACTACTACGGCGGCGTGTGGACGCGGGACGCCTTCAACGGGTTGCGGCTGTGGCGGCGCGACCTGAAGCCGTCGCCGGCGCAGGGCGGCTTCGGCTTTCAGCGCGTGCCCGGCAGCGTGCGGCCCATCGCGACGGGCGGCCAGTTGCTGGTTTTCGCCGATGACGCCGTGACGGCTCTGGACGGGGCGACGGGTGCGCCGCTCCGCCAGTATCCGGAAGCCGGCAAGCCGGCCGACGTGATGGTCGTCGGCCAGACGCTGCTGGCCGTGGACGCACGTTCGATCCGCGCGGTGGACAGGGAGTCTGGACAGCTGCGGTGGGCTTACGAAGCCTCGGAGCCGCGTTGCGTCGTGGCCGGCGACGAGGGGGTGTTTCTGCTCGAAGGCGCCGTGCGCCGCGGAGAAGCCGTGTCGGCCACGGGCCTGGACCTGGCCACCGGCAACGTGCGCTGGAAGAAGACGGGCGAACCGTGGCTGCCCCTGGTCCGCCGGACCGTGTGCCACCCGAAGCTGCTGGTATTCGAAGTCTCGACGCTGAACGACGACAAGGAGGGCAACGCGATCCACGTCTGGTCCGCCGACGACGGGCGGGAATTGTGGAGTCGCGTCTATGTGCCGGGCCAGCAGCACATGAAGCAGGCCCGGGCCATGTTCGCCGGCGACGCGCTCTGGATCCTGGAGCACCTGAAATGCGTCGGGCTCGATCCGCTGACCGGCGAAGTCCAACAGAGCTGGAAGGCGGGCTTCTGCCACTGCTTCCCGCCGGTGGCGACGTGCAAATACTACGTGGCCGGCGAGTTGGATCTGACCGACCTGGCCACCGGGCAGTACGACGCGAACCGGATCAGCAAAGCGGCTTGCGGCCGGGACGCCGGCTGGGTGCCCGCCAACGGGCTGATCTACGTCACGCCCAAGCACTGCGTGTGCTGGCCCATGCTGCGCGGCTACTCGGCGCTGGCTCCGCAGCCTCCGCGCGGGCCCGAACTGCAGGACCTGTCGCCCGCCGATTTCGTGCCCGAGACGGGCGTCGCCCCGCCGGACGCTCCGCCCCCTGCGGCGGCGGACGACTGGCCGTGTTACCGGCACGATGCGTGGCGTTCCAGCGCGACAGGCAGCGCGGTGTCGGCGGAGTTGCGCGTCCTGTGGTCCGCCGAACTGGGCGACTGGCCATCGGGCGTCGTCGCCGACGACTGGCGGGAGAATCCGTTCATCCACGGGCCGGTGACGGCGCCGGTCGCCGCCGGAGGCTTGGTGTACGTGGCCCGCAGCGATGCGCACGAGGTCATCGCGGTGGACCTGCAGAACGGTCAGCCGCGCTGGCGATACACGGCCAACGGCCGGATCGACACGCCGCCCACGATCCATCGCGGGCTGTGCCTGTTCGGCACCAAGAGCGGCTGGGTGTATGCGTTGCGGGCCGACGACGGCCGGCTGGTTTGGCGTTTGCGCGCGGCCCCGCACGAGGAGCGGATCGTGGCGTACGGTCAAATCGAATCGCCCTGGCCGGTGCCGGGCAGCGTGCTGGCGGTGGACGACACGGTCTACTTTGCCGCGGGCCGCCAGCCGTTGGCGGACGGCGGCATCCTGGTGTTTGCGGCGGACTGTGCCAGCGGCCAGGTACGTTGGGTCCAGCGGCTGGACACGGTCCCCACGAAGAACTTCTACGCCTGTAACGCCCTGGAATACGACAACTTCGATCTGCTGAATCTGGAAGGCGACTCGGTGGCCATGTCCCGCTGGCTGTTCCGCCGCTCGTCCGGCGAGATGACGTGCCAAGCGGCGGACGCGTTTGCGGTGCTCAGGACCGACGACCTGGGGGTCGTCGTCCACCGCGGCTGCTGGACCTACGCGCCGCGCCATCAGCCGCGGCACGGCGGCGACCGGTCTGCGATGCGTCCGCTGGCCGTCTTCCGCGGCCAGACGCTGGTCAGTTGCCTGGACGACCTGAAGACCTTGTATCGGCGGGACTTCGATCTGGCGGGCGGCGAGACATTCGACACGACCTGGATCACCGGCTGGGCGGCGAGCCAGAATTTCAGCAAACGCGAGGGCGAGGTTTACCGCAGCCAGCGTTTGGCCAAGAACGCCAAGTGGTCCGTGCCACTGTTCGAGGCCGCCCCGCCGACTCAGACGGTGGCAGGCATGGTGTGGGCCGGAAACATCGTCTTTCTGGCCGGCTCGCAAGGCGGCCTGCTCGCCGCCTCCACCGAGGACGGCCGCGCGCTGTCTCGCGCGGACCTGCCCCCGCCCGCCTGGGACGGCTTGGCCGCCGCCGCCGGACGCCTGCTGGTCACCACCCGCGACGGCCGCCTGCTGTGTCTGGGGCCGTGAAGAAGAAGGACGCTGTCGTTCTGAAAACCAGAGGACGAAAAACGATGATGCAACTCGCTTGCACGCTTGCCCTCCTGTCGTTTCCGGCCGCCGCGCCGGCCGCATTTGAACTAGCCTCGCCGACGCAGACGGCCCGTGTGCTCGTACCCGCCAGCGAGCCGGAATGCGTGCGGCTGGCGGCGGAAGACCTGGTCAGCGATATCCGGAAAATCACCGGCCAAACGCCGGCCATCGTGCGGCGCGGGGAGGATTGCGGCCCGGCGTGCGTCGTGCTGGCCTCGCTGGACCGGCCGGAGTCCGCGGCGTTGCTGGAGCGATTCGCCCCCGGATTCGGCGAAGGGCTGAAGGGCAAATGGGAAGCGTATCGAGTGGAGAACGTCGGCTCGCGGCTGATCGTCGCCGGCAGCGACGAGCGCGGGACGATGTTCGGATTGTACGCGTTCATCGAGCGCTATCTGGGCGTGGACCCGATGTACTTCTGGGCCTCGCGGCCGCCGGAGCGTCGGGCGACGCTGGCGTGGGACGACGTCAAGCTGGCGGCGGACGAGCCGACGTTCCGCTTCCGGGGCTGGTTCATCAACGACGAGGATCTGCTCACGGAGTTCCGGCTGGACGGGGGCCAGCGGCGGCTCGATTATCCGTACTACCACCGCGTCGTCTCGCCGTCGGTCTCGGCCCGCGTCTTCGAGGCCCTGCTGCGGCTGCAGTACAACGTGGTGATTCCGGCGTCGTTTGTGGACATCCGCAATCCGGCCGAGGCGCGGCTGATCGAGGACGCCACGCGGCGAGGGCTGTTTGTCACCATGCACCACGTCGAGCCGCTGGGCGTCAGTGCGTTCGGGTTCGACAACTTCTGGAAGGACCGCGGCCAGTCGGTGCCGTTCGCGATCACGCAACAGCGGGACAAGTTCCTGGAAGTCTGGCGCGAGTACGCCGGTCGGTGGGCAAAGTTCGCTCCGCAAGTCATCTGGCAACTCGGCTTGCGCGGCATCGCCGACCGGCCGGTCTGGCTGGCCGATCCCGGTGTGCCGAAGTCCGACGAAGGCCGCGGCAATCTGATCTCGGACGCGATGGCTACGCAATGGGAAATCATCCGCAACGCGGACTTGCGGCCGGAGCCGCTGGCGACGACGACGCTGTGGATGGAAGGCGCGGCGCTGCATGCCGCGGGGCACTTGAGGTTTCCACCGAGCGTGGCGGTGATCTTTTCGGACAACAGTCCGGGGTGGGAATTGCAGAGCGATTTTCACACCGTGGCGCGCGAGCCGGGCCGGCCATACGGCATCTATTATCACCATCAGCTCTGGGGCAGCGGCCCGCACCTGGTCCAGGGCGTCTCGCCGCAGAAGACGCACGAGATCTTCAAGCTGGCGATCCAACGCGGCTCGACGCACTACGCCATGCTGAACGTGTCCAACGTCCGCGAGTTTGTGCTGGGCGTCGACGCCAGCGCGCGGATGCTGCGCGATTTCCCAAGCTTCGATCCGGACCGGTTTCTAACCCAATGGTGCGAGGCCCGATTTGGCGCGCAGGCGAAAGCCGCCGAGGCGGCCTACCGCAAGCACTTCGCGAGTTTCGTCGCCGACCCGGCGACGGGCAAGCGAGCGCTGCTGGACGGCGAATGCGTCCACACGGGCGTCCGGCTGGCCAAGACGCTGGCCGCGCGGCTGGAAAAGGGCGGCAAGCCCGGCGGCAAGTCCGACGGCAAGACGGCGGGGCTGCTGAAGAGAGTGCAAGTCCAACGCGCGCAGGTGGAACAAGCCGGCGCGGAGGCCGAATCGATCGCGGCCAGGCTGGACGGCTCAAGCCGCGCGTTGTTCGAGAGCAACTACCTGGCCCAGCACAAGATTATGCTCGGCCTGCTGCGCTGGGTGGAGCACGTGGCCGAAGCCAGCAGCGCGCTGGACGCCGGCGACCGGCCGGCCGTTTCCCGGCACGTGCAAGCTCTGCGGGAACCGTTGGCCCTGATCGACGCCGGCAAATCGCTCGCCAGCCGCGGCGAATTCCAGGACTGGTACCGGGGCGATCGCAAGATGAACTTGCCTCAGTTGAGCGAGTGGACCGCGAAGCTGACGGTGACCGCAAAAAAGGGAGATGCCCATTTTCGTGCAAAGCGTCCGATGGCTGCACCCGACGAACTGATATGGACGCCGGACGACCGCCACTCGTTACGCAGTGAACTGCTGGTAGGACGCATCAGGCATGCAGGTTACCTTCGGCCAATTCGGTGAACACCTGATCGACCAGGACGGCGTCTTTATCCCGGCTGGCCTGCCCGGCGGCCAATGGTAGATGCTGTGGCGCGAACGGCGACGTTTCGATGGGGCTGTTCGTCGTCAGACCTGCGTCGGCATTCGCTTCGCCCTCCGACGCAGCCAGCCCAGAGGCTGCGTGATTGTTGATGAAGTTGACGACCGCCAACACATCCGACGCGCTGACCGCGTCGTCGCCATCGACATCCCAGTACGGTGGTGGATTTACATCGACCGGGAGCGGGACGGGCAAGTCGCCTGGGCCGGACGCATTGAGCCGGTTGATCATGATCAGCACGTCCAGAGGTGTCACCAGACCGTCGCCGTTCACATCCTCGGCCTGCGCGGGATTGCGCCAGGGGTGCGAATGCACCACCTCGATTTTGGCGCTGCTTTGGTCGTCTTCGCTGGGCTCGCGGTTGTTAGGCGTTGAGTCGGGATCGTGCTGGTTGGCCGCCGTTACCTCGGCCGTGTTGATGATGGTGCCGGTGCCGGTAACGGTCGCGACGATCTGCAGCGTGGCGCTGGAGTTGACGGCGACCGTGCCTACGGACCATATGCCGGCGACCGGGCTGTGAGTGCCCTGCGAACTCGTGGCGCTGACGAAACGCAGCGCCACCGGCAAGAGGTCGGTGACTACGATCCCCGTGGCCTCGCTGGGGCCGGCGTTCTCCAGGGTCACGGTGAAAGTCACGTTCTGGTCCAGGAACGGCGTGCCGTCATTGCAGGTCTTGACCAGCGAAAGGTCGGCGACCTGTGGTTCCAAGATGACGCTGCTTTGGTCGTCTTCGTCGGGGTCGTGGTTGCCGGGCGTCGAGTCGGGATCTGGCTGGTCGGCGCCCGTCACTTCGGCGGTGTTGGTGATCGTGCCGGTGCCGGTGACTTCCGCGGCGATCTGCAAAGTCGCGGAGGAGCCCATGGTGACGGTACCCACCGACCAAACGCCCGTGGTCGGGTTGTACTCCCCTTGCGAACTCGTGTCGCGGACGAAACGCAAACCCGCCGGCAAGAGGTCGGCAACGGCAACCTCCGTGGCCTTGCTGGGGCCGGCGTTGCTCAGTGTCACGGTGAAAGTAACGTTCTGGCCGACGTTCGGCTCAAGGTAATCGCAGGTAATGAGCAACGACACGTCGGCCATTTCGTCGTCGGTGATGTCCGTCCGTACCGTCCCGTTGAGGATCGTACCGTCACCCTGCAGCGTCCGGGCGTACAGGTGCAAGCCGTTCAAGTCCAACGTGGTTCCCGCCGGAACGTCGAGCGTATCGACGTAAACGGCCTCGTCGACAATCGGGGCTGCGCCGCTGGCCGTGTTTCTGGATTCGTCGACCAGCCGGACATACGTGTTGTTCGCCAGCTTCACGGTTCCAAACGCAAAATTGCGGGTGAATCCACTTTCGAACGGCCCCAGATCGCGGCTCATCGCTTCCCACCGCTGCGGATTCGTGTCATTTCCCGCGCCGTCGAAGCGAACTTCCGCCTGCGGAGCGAACTGCTCCGCGTTCTGCGTGCTGCCGAGCAGATCGCCAGCCACCGAGATGCGACCGGTTGAAACATACGTGAGGATGCCGGGATCATCAATGGAAAAGCTGCCGTTGAAATCGAACACGCCGCCCGCCAGCGGATTCAGCGTGCCTTCGTTGGTGAACGCATCGGTATTGATCGCCAGCGACGTTCCCGCAATGGCCAGCGTCGCCCGATTGATGAAGCTCCCGCCGCCGCTCGTGGACAGCGAATTGCCGGCGCCCAATTCCGGAGCCCAACCCTCCGGAAACAGCCAGGAGGCACCGTTCGCGGCGGTGAGGGACGCGCCGCTGAGGCTGGTCACCCCACGCACGTCGAATTCGCTCCCGGCGTTCTCCAATATCCACACGGTTCTGTCTTTGAACTGCCCTGCCAGAACCACTTCTCCCTCGTTGTGCGCCCAAATCTGAGTTTGGCTCGTGCTTTTTTCTGCGCCCACAAAGGTTGCCAAAGCCGGCAGACCGATCTTGCTTCCCACGCCGCTGGCTTCGATACGGTTGCCGATGTACTGACTCGTGTAACTGGTCGCTACGGGAAACAGGATCTGCCCGCCCGTCGTAGCATTCAGATTCACCGAGGAGAGCGTCGTGACGCGTTCAAACGACAACGATGCTCCGTCGCTCACGTTAAGCGTGGCGTCAGCCAATTTCGTCACGTTCGCAACATCCAATTTCCCGCCGGTGGCGTCGAGTGTCCAGGTGGTGTTGCCGCTGAACTGTCCTGCCAGAACCACTTCTCCCTCGTTGTGCGCCCAAATCTGAGTTTGGCTCGTGCTTTTTTCTGCGCCCACAAAGGTTGCCAAAGCCGGCAGACCGATCTTGCTTCCCACGCCGCTGGCTTCGACACGGTTGCCGATGTACTGACTCGTGTAACTCGTGGCTGCGGGAAACAAGATCTGACCGCCCGAGCCGGCTGCCAGATTCACGTTTATGACCGTCTGAACAAAATCGCAATGAATCACCGCACCATCCGTAGCCGTCAGATTGACGTTCTCCAACGTTGACACCGCCGGACACGCCAACGTGACCTGTGCCCCGGCGATCAGGTTTGAATTCGCCCCCAGCGTCAACTCGCCGTTCAACGCCGCGGCGTTTTTCACCGTCAATGAAGTGGCCTCCTGGACGCTGACGTTGCTGTTGACCGTGGTCCCGTCCAAAGTCCCCGTGCCCGTGACCTGAATTCCCGCGGAAACGTCCCAGGTTCCGCCAAACAGCGTGACGCCGCCGAGCGTAAGAGCGTTGTTGACTTCGGCGGTGTCGGCCACTCGCAGGCTCCCGCCCGTGATATTGAGGGCTTCATTGCTGACCAGACTCCGAATCGACTGGGCACCGCTGGCAATGCGGATCGTGGGATTCGTGGCCACGTCGATCGTCACATCGTCGCTGGCCCCCGGCAACGTGTCTCCTGACCAATTAGGTGCGTGCGTCCAGTTCGTCCCGTCTCCGCCGCCGTCCCACGCCATCTGGGCCATCATCAGCCGCGTCTCCAGGTGTTCCAGCTGGTGGCGACGCGTCAGGAATTGAGACCTTTTCCAAGGATGGTTTTTTGTCCGGCGAAACATAACGTCAGCCTTTCGTATCAGGTGGTTTCGGTGTCGGCGGTGGGACGACGCGTGCTGCATCCCTCTCCGCCTCACGAGAACAACGGATTGACTACCCGCGATCTTTCTTCAGCCTTTTGCGGAATCGTCGAAAGAACGGGAATAAGTCGCTCCCCAGATTCGTCCGTCTGTTGCCGGCTAGATTGAGTTAACAGTATACTGGTGTGACGTATTCTGGACAAGCAGATCGAAACAGTGGATTAAGCCCCGATCCGAACCCGTTTCCCCTTTGTGAATCATCCCGCGGAGTCGTGTAATGAGCCACAATAGCAGTGCGAGCGTCCGGCCTTCCTTCGAGCCGTCATCGGTATCCACAACCCTGCTCGAGCGACTGCGGACGCAGGATCCGGCTGGCTGGCAGCAGTTTGCCCAGCTGTACGGCCCGGTCGTCTACCGTTGGTGCCGAAGGTCGCAACTGCAGCCCCAGGACGCGGCGGACGTCGTGCAAGACGTGTTCGCTGCCGTGTTGGCCAACGTCGGCGGCTTTCGCCGGAATCGGCCGGGTGACAGTTTCCGCGGTTGGCTGTGGACGATCTGCCAGAACAAGATCCGCGACCACTTCCACCGCCGGCGCGACCAAGCTCAGGGCGGGACGGACGCTCAGCAGCGATGGACGCAAATCCCCGATCCGGAATGGGATGCGTCCGACACAGCCCCCCGTGGCGACGATCAGGCGTTCTTGACGCAGCGCGTCATGGAGTTGGCCCGCGCCGGGGTTCAGGATCGCACCTGGCAGGCTTTTTGGCGACTGACGGTCGACGGGCAGGAGGTGGCCGACGTGGCCCGGGAACTGGGAATGAGCGTCCCGGCCGTGTACAAGGCCAAATATCGTGTTCTGCGTCAGATTCGCAACGTCGTCCACGACTTGCCGGAGGAAATCTGACCGGTCGGCCCGGCCGCGTCCCGTGGTTCAAGAAAGTCGTGGGTAATCTCCCCGTTGTTCTTGACGTGCGAATACCAGATGGCCTTGCCGGGACACGGAATTACGTGGACGGGCCATCCCGCGTGAAAACATTGTCGACAACGCGACGTAAGACGGCATCCCTGGGGGATGAAGAGGAGCAGTCATGCCCAACCCGAGTTGTCTGAGCCACGAAGAGTTATTTGGCTACCTGGTCGGGACGCTTCCTGACGACGTGGCGGAGACCGTCTCCGAGCACCTTGCGTCCTGCGCCCGTTGCACGGACACACTGCGGACGCTGAACGATGGCGACGACGATCTGGTCGCCCGCTTGCGAGCGGTCCGCATGGAAGATTCGTACGGCGCGGAACCCGAACACCAAGCAGCGATCGCGCGGATTCAAGCATTGGTCGGTACAGCGGCCAATGCCTGCGACCCATCGCTCCGCCAGGCTGCCGACGAGCCGATAGCACCAATTGATTTGGCGGAATACCAGGTATTGGAAAAGCTCGGCGAAGGCGGCATGGGGACGGTCTACAAGGCTCGACATACGCGGCTGGACAAACTGGTCGCCGTGAAAGTCCTGAGGCGGGAACAGATGGCCGACCCGCGCAGCGTCGCTCGCTTCGAGCGTGAGATGAAGGCCGTCGGCCGAGTGGATCATCCCCATCTGGTTCGCGCCATGGACGCACGGGAAATCGACGGCACCCGGTTTCTGGTCATGGAATACGTGGAGGGCAAGAATCTGGCCGAACTGGTGCGGCATCGCGGGGCCCTGCGGATCCCGGACGCCTGCGAGTTGGCACGTCAGGTGGCGTTGGGGCTGCAGTGTGCCCACGACAACGGTCTGATCCATCGGGATGTCAAGCCCTCGAACGTGATACTCACGCCAACCGGGCAAGTCAAGATCCTGGACTTGGGACTGGCACTGCTCCATGCCGAGCGTCCTGCGGAGCCGGATCAAGGGGACATGACGAAGACCGGTGCAGCGATGGGTACGGCCGACTACGTCGCTCCGGAACAGATCTCCGATGCCCACTCGGTCGACATCCGGGCGGACATCTATAGCTTGGGCTGCACTCTGTACACCTTGCTGGCCGGCCGGCCGCCGTTCGCCGGCCCCCAATACAAGAATCACATGGACAAAATGGCGGCCCAGTTGCGCGACGCGCCGCCTTCGGTCCAAGTCGCCCGCCCAGACGTTCCACCCGAGCTGGCGGCGATCATCGAGCGGATGATGGCCAAGGATCCGACGCAACGGTATGCCACCGCGAAGGAAGTCGCCGAAGCCTTGACGCCATTTGCCGTCGGCGCCGATGTCGCGCGGCTGTGCATAGGGTCCGACGGTGGGCTGTCAAGCATCCACGGGCGACAACCATCCCGCACGGGGACCGACCCTCTTCTCTCGTCCGCCATGACGGGCACCACGCCCGACGGCGCCGCCGCAACTCCCCTCGTCCCGATACTCCGGAGCGAGGAGTCGAAGGGAGTGGAACAAGCGACGAACGCAGTTCCGGCTACCGCCCCGTCACGGATTCGCAGCCGCCCCGCCGCTCTGATCGCCCTCACCCTGTGCGGCGTGGCGCTGTTGGCCGGCACGATCGTCCTCCGCATCCGCGACCGATCCGGTCGCGAAACCGTGGTCGAGGTTCCCGCCGGAAGCAAAGCGACCGTCAGGCCGAACGGCGAAGTGGAAGTCGACCTTTCAGGTGTACAGGGCGAAATAGGCACCAAACCGTCGGCGGCTCCCGACGACACGGGACATCGCGTGACGCCGCCAGCCGTCGCCGCGCGCCGACAGTCCTTCCCGATCGCCGACGAGGAGCCCAGCCTGAGCCTGCTTCCTCGACGATTCGAGACGCCGGGCGTGGGCCGATGGCACATCGACACCCGGTCGCCGCGCAGCGAAGTGCGGAGCGTCTCGTGGAGTCCGGATGGCCGCTTGGTCGCCTGCCGGTCGCTCGAGTCCGTACTTGTGTATGAGGCGGCGACCTGCCGGCTCGTCTATGTCTTCTCGCACCGTCCCACAGAGTGCATGGACGCCGCGTTCAGCCCAGACGGCAAATGGCTCGCTATCCGCTACGGTGATGGCCAGGTTCGTCTATGGGAGGTCGAGTCGGGCAAGGCCGGACCTGTCTTGGCCTCGCGCGGTAAAGACCAGCCGAGTTGGGCCTGGAGTCCAGATGGCCGCCACTTAGCGACTCATCGCGCTGGCGGGAAGGTTGAGATTTGGAGCGTTGATGGAAGTCTGATTCATTCGTGGGACTGCGAAACGTACGACTGGCTGTGCGGCTGGAGCCGTGATGGGAAATGGCTGCTGTTGATCGACGGAGGGCGAAGTGTTCCCGCAAGACTCAGGGCTCCAGATGGAAAACAGGGCCCCGTAATCGAGGAGGCTGGGAATCTCGCCAATTGCCTCAATCCGTCGAATACCACATGGAGTCCCGACGGTCGCTACTTTGCGGCCGAAAACATCCGAATTCCTCAGAAACGCAGCACCATATTCGCGTGGGACACCAAAACTTGGAAACTTGCACGGCAATCCGTTGAACTAGAAACCTTTCTCTTAAAATGGGCCTGGAATCCCGTTAACCAGCGTCTGGTATTTCTGGATTGGTCGGAACCCATGAAGGTTAGGAGTTGGTGTATCGACGACAATTCGTATGAGATCGTCGAACCAGATTGGCGTGTCAGAGGCACCTGGGCGTTCAGTCCGCAGGGGGATCAGATCGTGGACATCCCTGCTCAAAACGAAATTCGGTTTTGGGACGTCGGAGCGAAAAGCCCCCGGTCGACGATCAACGCGGGTGGCTCGCCGGCATTTACATTGCTCGGCGCCAGTCCGGACGGCCAGTGGTTGGCAACGAAAGGAGCGAGTGCGCCGAACTGTCTCCTCTGGCACGGCGATGGCCGGCCCGTGCCAGTCTTGCCAGAACTCTCCGACCGATTGACCGCTCTGGCTTGGGGGCCTGGTGGGCGTTTGGCTTCCGCCCATGAGACAATGGTCCGGGTTTGGAACGTGAATGACGGAGAACTGCTTGCACAATGGCCACGCCGGGAGCCGGCCATGACAATTCTGGCCTGGAGCCCGGACGGCAAACGATTGGTTGGTAGCGGCGCGGATAAGACGATCGATGTCTGGGATGTCGAGGAGAGCACTCACGTGCAAGCGGTCGTCGCGCATGAAGGTTCGGTGGACCAACTTGCCTGGAACGCGGATGGCGGACGATTCGCCTCGCTCAGTCGCGGAGACAATTGCGTCCACTTGTGGAATGCCGACGCGACGGCGGGTCCCGTCCTGAACTCTGGCGAAGGTCCCGCACGCCAGTTCGCGTGGAGTCCCGACGGCCAACAGATTGCCGTCATGCCGGAGCAGGGCCCGCTTCAGCTTTTCGACACGGCGGGCGAAAGGGTGCTCGAAGTCGGAAACACAAGCCGTCACTTCCTTGAGTGGAGCCCGGACAGTAAGTGGCTGACTACCGGGGTTGACGCGGAAGGGCACTTTCACGCGGTGCAAATCTTCGGACACGATGCCATCCCACGTCCTGGTCCCGGTGTGTTCTATGAAAATGTCCCGTATGAGTTTTGGCGACGTGACAGGCATCGCTGGAGTTCGAATAGCAGGTGGTTTGCCGTCAATACGCCCTCGGCAATTCGCTTGTGGGACGTCGAGGCGAACCGCTTTTCGCACGATCTGCAGGGAAATTCGCGATGTTTTGCCGTGTATTGGTCCGCGGACAGCCAGCACTTACTGTCGTTCAATACCGATCAGACGCTGCGCTACTGGGATATCGGGACTGGCCGCATCTTGGCCACGACGGTGTTTCTGCCCAACGATCAATGGGCTCGCATCACCGCCGACGGCAAGATCGAAACCAGCAGCGCCGAGGCCGAGAAGGAATTGGTCTACGTCGTCGAGGATCCCCAAGGTGCCCAGAAAATCTACGACGTGGCGGAATTTCAGGCCCTGGTGGCGCAGCAGACGGCTGGTGACCGCTAGGCAGGACGAATGTGGCCGCTTAAGTTTCATTCCTGTCGCCCCAGGATTTCATGGTTGCCCGCTGGGAGAAGTCGGGAATCTTGTGAGCGTGGGCTTCCGTGCTCAATCCGGGTTACGTGCAGCTAGCATCGAGCAAGGGAGACATTGTATGATCGTTGAGAGATGGCCTGTATGAGCGAATTCATCCACGACGATTTTCTGCTGAAGACCCAGACGGCCCGGCGGCTGTACCACGAGTTTGCCGAGGGCCTGCCGATCATCGACTACCACTGCCACCTCGATCCGCACGAGCTGGCGGACGACCGCCCGTTTGAGAGCCTGACGCAGGTCTGGCTGGCCAGCGATCCCTATAAGCACCGGGCGATGCGGATCGCAGGCGTGCCGGAGCGGCTGATCACGGGCGACGCGACGGACCGCGAGAAATTCGACGCCTGGGCGGCGACCGTGCCGCAGACGGTGGGCAACCCGCTGTTCCACTGGACGGCGCTGGAACTGAAACGGTACTTTGGCATCACGGAACGGCTGTCCGCCGAGTCGGCAGATCGCGTGTGGGAGACCTGCAACGCCCTGCTTCGTTCGCCGGGCTACACGGCCCGCAGGCTGATCACGCGAGCTAACGTTCAATGCCTGTGTACGTCCGATCGGCTGGAGGACGATCTGGATTCGCACGCCCGGCTGGCGCAGTCCGATTTTGCGGCGCGCGTGCTGCCGTCGCTGCGCGTGGACGACTGCGAAACGGTCGACCGCGCCCTGGTGGCACAGCGACTGGATGTGTTTCAGCAGGCGGGCTGCCGCCTGGCCGACCACGCCCTGGACGATTTCGGATCGGACAATCTGCGGTTCCTCGCACGTGCCTATCGACAGCGCGGCTGGATCATGCAGTTGCACATCGGCGCGCAACGCCAGACGAGCAGCCGCCTGCGCCGCTTGGCCGGGCCGGCGGGCGGCTATGCCACGATCGGCCGCTCGTGCGACATTCCGGGCCTGTGCCGATTCCTGGACGATCTGGAGAAGGACGCGTGCCTGCCGCGAATGATTCTGTATCCCCTGAATCCCGCCGACTACGCCGCCCTGGCGACGCTGACCGGCTCGTTTGCCGAGGACGGCCTGCGCGGCAAGATCCAGTTCGGTCCGGCGTGGTGGTACAACGACCACGCGTTGGGCATCCGCCAGCAGCTGGACGCGCTGGCCAGTTACGGATTGCTGTCGGCGTTCATCGGCATGACGACCGACTCGCGCAGTTTCCTGTCGATGACGCGGCACGAGTACTTCCGCCGCGTGTTGTGCGACTGGCTGGGGGATCAAGTGCAAGCCGGCACGCTGCCCGAGGACGACCAACTGCTCGGCCCGCTGGTCCGCGCGGTCGCTTACGAGAACGCACGCCGCTGGCTGTTTCTGGATGTAACCGAAAAACGCTGAGGGAAAGACGATGAGGACATGCAATGGGTAACGCCGGCTTCCAAGACCAGACCGCCGTCGTGACTGGCGCCGGAGGGACGCTGTGCTCCGCCGTCGCCAAAGAACTGGCCCGACTGGGCGCCAAGGTCGCCTTGCTGGGACGCTCGTTCGACAAGTTGGCTTCGGTAGCTGCAGACATTCGCGCAACCGGCGGCGCCGCGCTGCCGATTGCGGCGGACGTGACCGATGTCGAAGCACTCACCGCCGCGTGCAAGGCCATTTCGGAGAAATTGGGTCCGTGCGAGTTGCTGGTCAACGGAGCCGGGGGTAACCAGATGCAGGCGGTGACGACGATCACCGAGTTTGCGCCGGAGGAAATCAGCCCGCTCGGAGCGGAGGGCCTGCGCGGCTTTTTCAATCTGGACCTCGACCGCTTTCTGGATGTGCTCCGGGTGAACCTGATGGGCACGGTGATTCCCTGCCAGATATTCGGCCGGGAAATGGCCCGGCAGGGCCGCGGCGCCATCGTCAACTTTGCCTCCATGAACAGCTATCGCCCGCTGTCCCGCGTGCCCGCTTACGGCATGGCCAAGGCCGGGGTGGTGAATTTCACGCAGTGGCTGGCCGCCTATCTGGCTCCGGCGGGTGTCCGGGTGAACGCGGTCGCGCCAGGGTTCTTTCTGAACGATCGCAGCCGCAAGATCCTGTTGGACGAGGCGGGAAACCGCACCGCTCGCGGCCAGAACGTCATCGGTCACACGCCGCTGCGCCGGTTTGGGGAACCCGACGATCTGCTGGGCTGTGTGTGCTGGCTGCTGGACGACCAGCGGTCCGGCTTTGTCACGGGCATCACCGTCCCGGTCGACGGCGGATTCCTGGCTTCGTCGGGCGTCTGAGGCGTTGCTCTGAGTCTGCTGATCTCATCCCGGCCAGATCGCGATCGGAAAGCCGGACCGCGACAAGGGCTGCCGGATGCACCGGGGATTCGCCGGTTTGTTCACCCGTTGGAATCGCAGCGTTCGATGGGCCGTTGGCTCGACAGATTTTGATCTGGCTTCGCCGGGCGGCCGTCGCCCAGCAACGGGAGACGGTGTGCAGGCTGTCTGGCTCGTGGAGTCTCTCTGCGCGGCAAACGCCGGTGAGCACCGAACCGCGCGAGGCGGTCACGGTGGCCGTGCGCGACGGGCCCGAGTTGCAGAAGCAGGTGGAGAGCATCCATCCCAAGGAAGTCTATCGGCGCTGGCTGACGATGATCGACGGCCAGCTGCAGACTGCCGGCCAAGTGCGGCCGTGCGATCCGCCGCTTTGGCGAGCCAGTCCATCCAGTTCCGGTCTGGCAGAGGATGTGCGAAGCCTGACCGGAGTCCATCACGACGTCTTGGTGCAGGGCGGAGTTGCGGAACAGTGGTGGATACCGGCTGATGGCCGAAGAACCGCCAGGCTGACGCCCGCGGTGCGCCGTTGCGTCGGCGACGGCGGGGGAAGTTTCTGCCCCGGACGACCGCTTCTTGAGCGTGGGCCGCGGCGGGTATACTGGGCGGGCCGCGCGAAGCGGCGAGAAAGGCAAGGCACCGATCATGGACGCCACAGGAAGTGTCTGCGACGCGGAATCGACCGGCGCACAACGCGTTCTGCCTCATCCTCTGGGACGCCGGGCCCAGGTGCTGTTGACCAGCGTCTTCGGCCCCTACGCGCAGGATGACGAGTACGGCAGCCGGCTCATCAACCCGATGGAACTGTACCACAACCAGGTCACGCGGGTGCAAGGTCCGTTCTCGCTGCGGATGTTCCACCGCTCCTGGGGATTGATGCTGATCCAGGCCAACCTCGCCGCGCCCTGCACGTTGCTCGACTTTCCCAGCCTGGACCGCTTTACCTCAGAGATCCGCAGTCGCCGTTACGATATCGTGGGGATCAGCAGCATCACGACCAATGTGTTGAAGGTCAAGCGGATGTGCGAGCTGGTCCGTCAGCACCAGCCCGCGGCCGCGATCGTGGTCGGAGGCCACGTGGCCAATCTCCCCGATCTCGAAGAACGGATCGATGCGGACTGGATCGTCCGCGGCGAGGGCGTGCAGTGGTTTCGCCGCTTCCTGGGAGAAGACCCGGACCAACCGATCCGGCACCCCGTGATTCCCACGCGGATCGGCACGCGCAGCCTGGGAATTGCGGTCCGGGAACATCCGGCCGATGTGGCCGCCACCCTGATTCCGTCCGTGGGCTGTCCGGTGGGCTGCAATTTTTGCGCCACGTCGGCGATGTTCGGCGGCAAGGGGAAGTGGTTTGATTTCTACCGCACGGGCGACGAACTGTTTGACGTCATGCGGCAGATTGAGGGAACGCTCGGCACCCGCTCGTTCTTCGTCATGGACGAGAACTTTTTGTTTCATCGCCGCCGCGCCCTGCGGCTGTTGGAATTGATGGAACAGAACGACAAATCCTGGATTCTGTACGTGTTCAGTTCGGCCGGCGTGCTCGCGTCGTACGACGTCGGACAGCTGGCGGGCTTGGGCGTCTCCTGGGTCTGGATGGGCATCGAGGGCGAGAACAGTCAGTATGCGAAGGTCCAAGGCGTGGACACGTTCGCCTTGGTGCGCCAGCTCCAATCACACGGGATCCGCGTCTTGGGCTCGACGATCATCGGACTGGAAGACCACACGCCCGACAACATCGATTCGGTCATCGATTACGCGGTTCGGCACAACACGGACTTCCATCAATTCATGCTGTACATGCCTTTGCCCGGCACGCCGCTGCACGCCGAGTTTTGCGCTCAAGGCCGTCTGGTGGACGAGGCCGAATGTCCCCTGGCCGATACCCACGGTCAGTCGCGCTTCAATTACCGTCACGCCCATCTCGCTGCGGGCCTTGAATCCGAATTGCTCGTGCGGGCGTTCGAACGCGATTTCGCGGTGAACGGTCCGAGCATCGTACGGATGCTAGGCACCGTCTTGGCCGGCTGGAAGCGTTACAAAAGCCACCCCAATGCAAGAATCCGGCGGCGTTTTGCGATGGAAACCAAAGGGATCACGGCCAGCTGGCCGGCGATTGTCGCAGCGGTGCGGCGGTATTACCTGAAGAATCCGACGCTGTCTGCGAGGATGTCGAGTCTGTTGGACGAGATCCACCGCGAGTTCGGCTGGACTTCGCGGCTGTCGGCGGCCTTGGGCGGGCCTTACGTGCGGTGGAAGATTCGGCAGGAGGAACGGCGTCTGGCAGCCGGGTGGACGTATGAACCGCCGACGTTCTACGAGGTCAACGACGCCGTGCCGCCGGGCGACCGCCCCTCGGCCGTCCGCTGCCGTTACGTGACGCCGCACGCTGTCCTGCCGGAAATCAGCGTGGATGCGGTGCTGCAACCGCACGGCGCTCCGTCCGGATCAGAGACGCCCGGCCAGCGTCTCGAACAGGACGCCCAGCAGACAGTTTCGCCCAGTTCGCCCCAAGCTAGTAATCGGGAGAAGTGCGAGTTCGCATCGTTCGAGAAATAACTGTCGCCTGGTCAAAGTAGCCATCACACTCCGCGGCAACGGACGCCGAAACAACTTCCCCCTGGCATGTAGCCCCCAAACACAAGAACAAGAAAGAAAGGGCCATTTTGGCTTTTCAGCGGAACCCGGCAGCAAGCCAAGGCACTCGCTGACTCGCAAGGTGGAGCCTACAGCGACTTTGGGACGGGATCGCCTCCTCTTCGCCACCACGCTGCTCGCCAGCGTGGAGCGGTGTTCAAGACCAGATATCTCCACGAAATCGGCTGCTTCGCCACCACGCTGCTCGCCAGCGTGGAGCGGTGTTCAAGACCAGATATCTCCACGAAATCGGCTGCTTCGCCACCACGCTGCTCGCCAG
>JAAYYU010000162.1 GCA_012515235.1 Candidatus Anammoximicrobium sp. | reverse complement strand
GCTGGCAAGCAGCGTGGTGGCCGAAGAAAGCGAGGAACGGGCCGACGGCTGGTGCTGAACATGGCTCCACGCTGCCAAGCAGCGTGGTGGCCGCGAAGAAAGCGCGGAACGGGACGACCCCTGGTGCTGAACATGGCTCCACGCTGGCAAGCAGCGTGGTGGCCGAAGAAAGCGTCGAGCGGGACGACGGCTGGTGTTGAACATGGCTCCACGCTGGCGAGCAGCGTGGTGGCCGAAAAAAACGCGGAGCGGGCCGACCGCTGGCGCTGAACATGGCTCCACGCTGGCAAGCAGCGTGGTGGCCGAAATCCGGGAAGTTATTTCGGCCACCGTTGCTGGGATGATCGGCAAGAGCCACTGGACAATTATTTCTCGAACGATGCTCAGCGTTTGGCCGCGTCGCGGGGCCGGTCTTCTGTTTGCCAACCTGGCAGCAAAGCCCAATCGTCGGATGCCTCGAACACGCTGTCCACGCGGCCGGAGTGCCCGTCCTCGTTATCGCGTCGCAGGCCGTCCAGGACCGAAGCATCGTCCTGCCCGTCGTCGTCATCCGCCCAGGCCAGCAGGGCCGCGTCGGCGGCATCCTCGGCGGCCTCGCCCGCCCGGACACCGCTCGCTACGCCTCGGGTCAAGGCCCGGAGCGGTTCGGCTGCATCCTGGTCCGAAAGGCTTGCCCAGTCACCCAGTGCCAAGGCCCGCACGAGATCGTCGCCGGTATCGGACGCCGAACGGGACGACAGAAAGCCCGGCAGGAACAGACCGCCGCGGCTGTCGACTTGCGGCAGCGGCAACCGCCGCACGCCTGCCGGCAGCGTCTCGGCCATCAGCCCGTCCTCGTCCGCCGCGTGGTCCAGACCCAGCACGTGACCGAGTTCGTGGGCGATCACGGTCAGCAAGTCGAAGGAGTTGAAGGACGAAGAACGAAGGACGAAGGAGGAAGAAACAGGAGCGAAGGACGAATTGACAACGTCGAACGAGTCACTGGAGATTTCGTCCTTCGCCCTTCGCCCTTCGTCCTTTGCCAAGTACCAGCCCTGCCCCGCGGCATCGGCGTCCAGCCAGATGGTCTGCGTCCAGGCCGACGCCAGACCCAGGGTTTCGCCCGGCAGGTCCGCCACGATCACTTCGACGTTGGCCAGTCGGCCCGCCGCCTGCGGGTCCGCCGCCGACCACAGGGCCGCCGCCTGCCGGACCAGCGATGTGGGAACGGCGTCCAGCACGCTCACCGTCGGCGCCGCAACGTCGGAATTCGGGGCGTCCGCCAGCAGCGGACTCAGTTGCTCCAGCCGCACCGCGTCGGCGACCACCTTGTATCCGCCGGCTTCGTCCGTCAAGCGGACCGTCACCGTCGCGTCGTTCGGCACCGTGAAGACGGTGCCCAGCCGCGCCCACCCAATGCCCTGATCGTAGATGTCGCTGGGCGCCACGCGCTGGTTGATCTCGTAGGGACCATACGACGTTCCCGCGATCGTCACCGTGTACCGGGCGGCCGTGGTCCAGTTGTAGCGAGCCCAATAGGACGTCGCCACGCTGAACGTGCCTCCGGGCAAGTTCGTGAATTCCCACTGGGCATAATCCCCGCTGGCATCCCCGCTGGCCAGGTCGTAATCGCCCAGGTAGCCCGCCAGCGATCGGTTGTAGAACCCGACCGTGTCCGTATAGCCCACAGCGCCGTTGTCGATGTACAACGGCGCGGTCAGCGGCGGCAGACCGCCGGCGGTGACCTCGCCGCTCACCGTAAAGGTGAACAACGGCGCGCCGCCTTCGGCGCTGACGAGCACCTCCCCGCCGTACGAACCGACGGTGTCCGAATCCAGCGTAACAGAGAACGTTGCCGAGCCGTCCGCGGCGATCGTCGCGGGCAGCGTCAGGCCGCTGACCGTGAACCCGCTGGGCGCGACGATGCTGCCCACCGTGATCGCCGACGTGTCCGGATTGTCGATCCGGTACTGGTGGGCCACGTTCGCCGGACTGCTGGCGGAGCCGTAATCCACCGTGCTGAAGACGTTCTCCAGCGGCGTCGACGTGGTAAGGTCCGTCATTTCGATGGGACTGACAAAGCCGGACGGCGGCGGCGTTGGCGCTGGCGCCGGCGACCCGCTCTGGGCCGTCGGTGTCAGACCGGCTCCGACGCGAGCCGTGATCGGGAAGTTGAACGGGGCCTCGTTGTTGTCGTTGTTGCCGATCACGATGTCGCCCGTATAGGTCACGCCGTTTTGCAAGGCGTCGAACTGCAGGTCGAACGTCGTCTGCGCGCCAGGCGCCAGGGTCGTCGAGCCCAATCCCGTCGGCACACTGAAGCCGAACGGCACACTCAACTCGCCCAACTGCAGCGGCTCGCCCCCGTCGTTTCGAATCGTAAAGGTCCGCGTCCAAGTCACACCCACCGAAGAACCGCCCAAGTCCAGCGGCGTCGTGCTGCCGTCGACCATGCCCGTGCCGCCGTCCAGCACCGTGATCTCCGGCGTGGTCACCTCGATGATCCGCACCGCATCGGCCTGCACACAGCCGCTGATGACGTCGTTGCTCAAACTGACGGTCAACGTCCCCTCCTCATCAATCGTGTACGCCGAGACGATGTCCTTCCACCAAATCCCGTCCGCCCGGAACGAATCGGCGTAGGCCGAGGGCGGAACCTTCTGGTTGATGTCCAACGTCACGGGCGCTGCACCGCCGGATACCGTAAACGGTGCTTCGCTGGTGAACGAGTTGGTCGCATACCACGTGGTCGACACCCGATACGTGGCACCCGGCGTCAAATTCGTGAACTCCCACTGCACCTGGCTGTCGCCGCCGGACGTGCACGTGTAATGGATCCACGAGTTCACGAACAGGCTGCAGTAAAGCTCCTGCCACTGCCCGCTGACGACCGTGAAGCCAGGGGCCCTGTCGTCGATAACCTGGGGGCTCACCGCCTGGTTGCCGAAATTCAGCTCCGTCGCGTTCTCGCCCACCTCCAGGATTTTGGTTAGACCGCCGTTGTTCGGCGTGGTCGTCTGGACCGTGTTGTTGGGCCACAGTTCGCGGACGACGTAGGTGTCGGGGATCAGCCCCGTGAACGTGTACTGGCCGAGGCTGTTGGTGACCCGCGTCGGCTCGCCGGCATCCAGCGCACCGTTGCCGTTCAGGTCCAGATAGACCGTCACACCCGCCGTGCGGACCTCGCCTGTGTCCAGACTGCCGTTGGGGGGACTGCCGGTGTCGTTGAACACCGTGCCGGAGAGCGACGCGGTCTGCAGCGCAATGGTCGTCGCCGCGACGTTGCTGAGCGCGCCCAAGTGGTCGGCTACTTGCACCGTCACGTTGCGGTTGACCAAGCTGGGCTGAGCCAGAGAATTGTCGTACACAATCAACTCGATCGCCACCTGGTAATCCTCGATGCTCGCCGGGCCGGACAGGATGACCTGGTTTCCGCTCGGCGAAATCGTCGCCGTGATGCCGGCCGGCAGCGTGCCGGGGATCGACAGACTGTCCCCGACTTGCGGATTCGTCAGCGTGATGACCGCCTGGCTCATCTGCGCGCTGTCCACGTCGGTAATCGTCGTGTCCAGGTCGGCAATCGGAATGCCCGTGCCGGCAAAGGACGTGACGTAGTTGGCCCCCGTCGCGCCCGAGCTGTTGTTGGCGTCCAAGTCGATTACCGGCGGCGCGTTGGGCAACACCGTCACCGTCACGGTGGCTGTGTCCGTCCCGCCGTTGCCGTCGGAAATCGTATAGGTGAACGTGTCCGTGCCGGAGAAGCCGGGATCCGGCGTGTAGACGATCTGGTCGTCCGTCGGATCGCCCGGGGTGCCGTTGTCGTCGATCGCCACGCTGCCGTTCGGCGGATCGCTCACGCTGCCCGCCACGAGACTCACAGGATCGTTCTCCGGATCCGTATCGTTGTTCAACACCGGCACCGTCACCGGCTGGCTCTGGTACGTGCTGGCCGAGTCGTTGACGGCGTCCGGCGGCTGGTTGTAGTCCAGCGTCACCGTAGCCGGGTTGGACAGGCTGCCGTCGTTGTCGCGAACCGTGTACTGGATCGGCGTCGGATCGCCCGTGTAGCCGGACTGGGGCATGAAGGTGATCGCGCCGGTCGTCGTGTTCACGCTCCACGTGCCCTGGCCCGCCACCGTCAGCGGCTGGCCGGGCCCGGCCGTACCCACGATCTGGACCGTGTTGGCCACCGGCGTATCGCCGGCCGTATCGTTGGTCAGCACGTTCACTGTCGCCGGCGTCCCGGTCGGGATGACGTCCGGCAACGTGTCGTTGGCCGCCACCGGACGGTAATCGACGGTGATCGTGGCCGGGTTGGAAACCAGCCCCGTGGCGTCGCTGACCGTGTAGGTGATCGGCGTCGGGTCCAGCGTAAAGCCGGACACCGGCGTGAACGTCACATTGCCGCTGGGATCCACCGTCCACGTCCCCTGGCCGGTGACGGCTACCTGGTCGATGTCGCCGTCGCCGTCCCTATCCGTGCCGGTCCCGCCGACACTCGCTGGGTTCAGGTTCACCGTGCCGACCAGCAAATCGCCGTTGGCGTCCGTGTCGTTGGTCGTCACGTTCGGCAGCGTGACCGCCCCCGGCGGGTTAGCCAGCGAACTGTCGTTGTTGGCCACCGGCGGGATCTGCAGATAGTCGATCGTCACCGCGGCCGGCTCGGACGTGTTGCCTTCGTCGTCCGCCACCGTGTACTCGATCGGCGTCGGGTCGCCCGTAAAGCCGGTTTCCGGCGTGAAGGTGATCGCGCCGCTTGTTGGATCTACCGTCCAGACGCCTTCGCCCGCAACCACCAGCGGATCGCCCGGATTGTCCGTGCCCACGATCTGCACCGTGGTCGGATCCACCGCGTCGCCGGTCGTGTCGTTGCCCAGCACGCTGATCGTGACCGGCGTACCAGTGGTGTTGCCCGTCGAGCTGTCGTCGCTGGCCACCGGCACGTAGTCGAGCGTAATCGTGGCCTGGTTGGAGACCAGTCCCGTCGCGTCGCGGACCGTGTACGGGATCGGCGTCGGGTCCAGCGTAAAGCCGGAGAACGGCGTGAACGTCACGTCGCCCGACGCGTTGACCGTCCACGTGCCCTCGCCCGTCACCGTCAACGAGTTCTGGATGCCCTCCAGAGCTGGATTCAAGTCCACCGTGCTGGGCGACAGATCCCCGTTGGCATCCGTGTCGTTGCCCGTCACGTTCAGCGTCACCGCGCCCGGAGCATTGCCCAGCGACTCGTCATTGACCGCCACCGGCGGGATCTGGTTGTAGTCGATGGTGACCCACGCCGGGTTGGACGTGTTGCCCTCGTCGTCCTGCACCGTGTACTGGATCGGCGTCGGATCGCCCGTGTAGCCGGTTGCTGGCGTAAAGGTGATCGTGCCGGTCGTCGCGTTCACGGTCCACACGCCTTGGCCGGGGACTGTCAGCGTCTTGCCGTCCACGCTGAGCGTGCTGCCCGCGGGCGGATTGACGATCCGCACCGTGCTCGGCACGCCCTCGTCGCCCGTCGTGTCGTTGGTCAGTACGGGCACCGTTACGATCATGCCCGTCGGATGGCCCGTGGACGAATCGTCCACGGCCAGCGGCACGTAGTCGATCGTGATCGTGGCCAGGTTCGAGACCAGTCCCGTGCTGTCGCTGACCGTGTACGGGATCGGCGTCGGGTCGCCCGTAAAGCCCGCCTCGGGCAGGAACGTCACGTTGCCCGCCGCATCGACGCTCCACGTGCCCTCGCCGGACACGACCAGCGTCGTCTGCTGGCCGTCCGCGCCCGGATTCAGGTCCACCGTGGCCGGGTCCAGGTCGCCGTCCGGGTCGCTGTCGTTGTTGGTCACGTTCAGCGTCACCGTGCCCGCCGGGTTGGCCAGCGAGCTGTTGTCCACCGCCAACGGCGCTTCCTGGTCGTAGTCTACCGTCACCGTCGCCGGATCGGACCGGTTGCCCTCGGCGTCTTCGACCGTGTACTGGATCGGGGTCGGGTCGCCGGTGAAATCCTCCTCGGGCGTGAACGTGATCTCGCCCGTGGTCTCATTGACCGTCCACGTGCCTTCGTCGGGCACCACCAGCGGATCGCCCGGATTGTCCGTCCCTTCGATCTGGACCGTCTCCGGGTCCACGTCGTCGCCCGTCGTGTCGTTGCCCAGCACGTCCACGATCACCGGAGCGCCGGGCGTGTTGCCCGTCGAGCTGTCGCCCGTGGCCACCGGCACGTAGTCGATGGTGATCGTGGCCTGGTTGGAGATCAGGCCCGTGGCGTCGCTCACGGTGTACGGAATCGGCGTCGGGTCGTCCGTAAAGAACACTCCCGGACTCAACTCCGCCGGCGTGAACGTCACGTTGCCCAGCGCATCGACGCTCCACGTGCCCTCATCGACCACGACCAGCGTCGTCTGCTGGCCGGGAACCGCCGGGTTCAAATCCACGCTGGCGATCAGCAGATCGTCGTTCGGGTCGCTGTCGTTGCCCGTAATGTTCAGGGTGACCGCTCCCGGCGGTTGAGCCAGCTTGCTGTCGTCCTCCGCCACCGGCGGTTGCTGCAGATAGTCCACGACCACGGGGGCCGGGTTCGAGCGGTTGCCTTCGGCGTCCTCGACCGTGTACTGGATCGGGGTGGGATCGCCCGTAAAGTCCGGTTCGGGCGTAAAGGTGATGTCGCCCGTCGTCGGGTGGATCGTCCACGTGCCTTCGCCGGGCACCACAACCGGATCGCCCGGATTGGCCGTCCCGACGATCTGCACCGTGGTCGGATCCACCATGTCGCCGCTGGTGTCGTTGGCCAGCACCGGCACCGTGACCGGCGATCCGGTGGGGTTGTTCGCCGACGTGTCGGCCGTCGCGACCGGCACGTAGTCGATCGTGATCGTGGCCCGGTTCGAGGTCAGGCCCGTGCTGTCCTGCACCGTGTACGGGATCGGCGTCGGATCGTCGTTGAAGCCGGACGCCGGCGTGAACGTCACGCTGCCCAAATTATCGACCGTCCACGTGCCCTCGCCCGCCACGGCCAGCGTCGTCTGCCGGCCCGGCGTGCTCGGATCCAGGTCCACCGTAGCCACATCCAAATTGCCGTCCGCGTCGCTGTCGTTGCCCGTCACGCCCAGCGTCACCGCTGTGCCCGGCGTGTGGCCCAGCGATTCGTTGTCCACCGCCACCGGCGGCGACATGCCGTAGGTCACCGTGACCCAAGCCGGCTCCGAGGTATTGCCATCCGCGTCATCGACCGTGTACTGAATCGGCGTCGGGTTGCCGAAGAAAGTGTCTTCCGGATCGAAGGTAATCGCGCCCGTTAAGGTGTTGACACTCCACACGCCTTCGCCCGAAACCGTCAGCGATTCGCCCGGATTGGCGGTGCCAACAATCTGAACCGTTGCCGTAACTGGCGTATCGCCCGTCGTGTCGTTGGCCAGAACGTTGACCTCGACGTTGTTGCCCACTGTGTTCCCGCCCGAAGCGTCGTCGCGAGTTTCGGGTACGTAGTCGATCGTAATCGTCGCGTCGTCGTACAACCCGGTCGAATCGAACACCCGGTAGGTGATCGGCGCCGGATCGAGCGTGAACGTCGGCAGCGGCGTAAACGTCACGTCGCCGTCCGGCGTGACCGTCCACGTCCCCTCGCCGGAGACGACCCACACTAGGTCCTGTTCCGCCGTCGCCGGGTTCAAATCCACCGAGCTGACCACCAGGTCGCCGTCCGGATCGCTGTCGTTATCCGTCACGCTGAGCGTTACCGGGCCCGCCGGATTGGCCAGCGATTCGTCGTCGTCCGCCACTGGCGGCGCCTGGTCGTAGTCCAGTGTGACGAGCGCCGGGGCCGACGGGTTGCCCTCGTGGTCTTCGACCGTGTACGAGATCGGCGTCGGATCGCCGTAGAAGCCTGCTTCCGGCGTGAACGTGATCGACCCGTCGAGCGGATCCACGCTCCACGTCCCTTCGCCGGGCACCACCAAATCGTCGCCCGGATTGTCCGTGCCCACGATCTGCACCGTGGTCGGGTCCACTGTGTCGCCCGTCGTGTCGTTGTCCAACACGTCTACGGTCACCGGATCGCCCGGATCGTGGCCCGTCGAGCTGTCGGGCGTGGCCACCGGCACGTAGTCCACGGTGATCGTGGCCGGGTCGGAGACCAGCCCCGTGGCGTCGCTGACCGTGTACGGAATCGGCGTCGGATCGTCGTTGAACCCGCCCGCCGGCGTAAAGGTCACCTCGCCCAGGCTGTTCACCGTCCAGGTGCCTTGCCCGGTCACCGTCAACGAGTTCTGGATGCCCTCCTGGCTGGGATTCAAATCCACCGTGGCCGGATCCAGATCGTCGTTCGGATCGCTGTCGTTGGCCACGGCGCTCAACGTCACCGTCGTCCCCGCCGAATTGCCCAGCGATTGGTCGTCTTCCGCCAGCGGCGGCAATTGGTCGTAGCTGACCGTCACCAGCGCCGGGTCGGACGTGTTGCCTTCGTGGTCCTCCACCGTGTAGGAGATCGGCGTCGGATCTTCCGTGAAGCCGGCCTCCGGCGTAAAGGTAATCTCGCCAGTGGCGGGATCGACCGTCCACACGCCCTCGCCAGGAACCGTCAACGTCTTGCCGTCCAGGCTGAGCGTCGAACCTGCCGGCGGATCCACAATCTCGACCGTCAGCGGATCGGCCGTGTCGCCCGTGGTGTCGTTGCCCAGCACGTCGACCGTCACCGGCGTGCCGGTCGTGTTGCCGCTGGACGTGTCGGCGGCGGAGATCGGCACGTAGTCGATCGTGATCGTGGCTCGGTTCGAGATCAGGCCCTCTTCGTCCCGGATCGTGTAGGGAATCGGCGTCGGGTCCAGCGTGAACCCAGACTCCGGCGCAAAACTCACCACGCCCAAATCACTCACCGTCCACGTGCCTTCGCCCGCCACGACCAGTGTCGTCTGCCGGTCTGGCGTGCTCGGATCCAAGTCGACCGTGGCTGGATCCAAATCCCCGTCCGTATCGCTGTCCGCGGTGCTGCCGATGCTGCTGCTGCCATCGACAATGTTCAGCGTCACCGTCGTGCCCGGCGTATGGCCCAGCGATTCGTCATCCACCGCCACCGGCGGCCACATGCCGTACGTCACGGTCACGTTCGCCGGTTCGGAGGTGTTGCCATCCGCGTCATCGACCGTGTACTGGATCGGCGTCGGGTTGCCCGTGAAGTCCTCTTCGGGGTCGAACGCGATCTCGCCCGCGACGACGCTCCACGTCCCTTCGCCCGGAACCACCAGCGAATCGCCCGGCTCGGGCGTGCCCACAATCTGCACCGTCGTCGGGTCCACCAGGTCACCCGCACCGTCGTTGTCCAGCACCGGGACCGTCACCGTCGAGTTCGGCGAGTTCCCGCCCGACGCGTCGTCCGACGCCACCGGTACGTAGTCGATCGTGATCGTGGCCGTGTTCGACACCTCGCCGGTCACGTCACTGACCGTATAGGTGATCGGCGCCGGATCGTCGTTGAACGTCGGCTCCGGCGTAAAGGTCACGGCGCCTTCCGGCGTCACCGACCAAGTGCCCTCGCCCGACACCACCAGCGTCGTCTGCTGGCCATCGGTCGTCGGGTCCAGGTCCACCGTGCTCGGATCCAGATCGCCGTCCACGTCCGTGTCGTTGCTGACGACGACGATCGTCACCGGACCGGCCGGATTGCCCAGCGATTCGTCATTCACCGCGACCGGCGGCGTCTGAGTGTAGTCGATCGAGACCGTGGCCGGATCGGACCGGTTGCCTTCGTCGTCCGCCACCGTGTATTCGATCGGTGTCGGATCGCCCGTAAAGCCCACCTCCGGCGTGAACGTGATCGCCCCCGTCGCCGGGTCCACGCTCCACGTCCCTTCGCCCGGCACCACCAGCGGCTCACCCGGATTGTCCGTGCCGTCGATCTGCACCGTGGCCGGGTCCACCGTGTCGCCCGTCGTGTCGTTGAACACCACGTCCACCGTCGCCGGATCGCCCGGCGTGTGGCCGCTGGAGCTGTCGTCGCTCGCGACCGGGGCGTAGTCCACCGTGATCGTGGCCACGTTGGACACCAAGTCTGTCTCGTCGCTGACCGCATAGGAAATCGGCGTCGGGTCCTCAGTGAACGCGTCGTACGGGTCGAAGCTCACATTCCCAGCTCCGTCCACCGTCCAAACTCCCTCTCCCGTCACCGTCAGCGTCGTGTCGATCGCCGGAGTGCTCGGATCCAAGTCCACCGTCGTCGGATCCAAGTCCCCGTTCGGATCGCCGTCGTTGACGAGCGCGTTCAGCGTGACGGTCGTGCCGGGCTCGTTCCCGGTCGACACGTCGTTGCCGGCCAGCGGCGGCAGTTGGTTGTAGTCGATCGTGACCGTCGCCGGGTTGGACAGATTGCCCTCGGCGTCCTTGACCCTGTACTGGATCGGCGTCGGGTCGCCCGTAAAGCCGGACTCGGGGGTAAACGTAATCGCGCCCGTGAACGGATTGACCGTCCAAGTACCCTCGTTCGCCACGACCAGCGGATCGCCGGGATTCGTCGTCCCCACGATCTGCACCGTGGTCGGGTCCACCGTGTCGCCGGTCGTGTCGTTGCCCAGCACGCTGATCGTGACCGGCGTACCAGTGGTGTTGCCCGTCGAGCTGTCGTCGCTGGCCACCGGCACGTAGTCGATCGCGATCGTGGCCTGGTTGGACACCAGTCCCGTCGCGTCGCTGACCGTGTAGGGGATCGGCGTCGGGTCCAGCGTAAAGCCGGCCTGCGGCGTGAAGGTCACGTAGCCCGACGGATCGACGCTCCACGTGCCCTGGCCGGGAACGCTCAGCGTCGTCTGGATGCCGGGCACGTTCGGGTTCAAGTCCACCGTGCTGACCACCAAATCGAGGTTGGCGTCCGTGTCGTTGTCCGTCACGGGCAGCGCTAACGTCACCGGCCCGGCCGGGTTGCCAAGCGAACTGTCGTTGTTGGCCACCGGCGGGAACTGGTTGTAGTCGATCGTGACCGTGGCCGGGTTGGACGTGTTGCCCTCGTCGTCCTGCACGGTGTACTGGATCGGCGTGGGATCGCCGGTGAAGTACACACCCCCGCCGAGATCGGCCGGCGTAAAGGTGATCGCGCCCGTCGTGCCATCGACCGTCCATTGCCCCTGGCCGGGAACCGTCAAGGTCTTGCCGTCGCCGCTAAGCGTGCTGCCCGCCGGCGGATTGACAATCTGCACCGTCGTGGCAACCACCGAGTCGCCCGTCGTATCGTTGGTCAACACGTCCACCAAGACCGCGGCGCCCGTCGTGTGGCCCGTCGAGCTGTCGCCGGTGGCCACTGGGACGTAGTCGATGGTGATCGTGGCCTGGTTGGAGATTCCGCCTGTGGCGTCGCTGACCGTGTACCAAATCGGCGTCGGATCGTCGTTGAAGAAGACCCCGCCGCCCAGGTCCGCCGGCGTGAACGTCACGTTCCCGATCGGATCGACGGTCCAGGTGCCTTCGTTCAGGGCCACGTAGGTCGTCTGAATTCCGTCATTGGCCGGATCCAGGTCCACCGTCCCAACCAACAAATCGTTGTTCGGGTCGCTGTCGTTGTCCGTCACGCTCAGCGTGACCGGGCCTGCCGGTTGAGCCAGCTTGGCGTCGTTGACCGCCACCGGCGGCTGCTGCAGATAATCCACGCTGACCGTCGCCGGAGCGGACGTGTTACCTTCGTGGTCCTGGACCGTGTAGAAGATTTCGGTCGGGTCGTCGGTAAAGCCCGGTTCGGGCGTGAACGTAATCGTCCCGCTGCCCAGGTCCACCGTCCACGTGCCTTCGCCCGGAACGACCAGCGGATCGCCGGGGTTCGTGGTGCCGACGATCTGCACCGTCAGCGGGTTCACGTCGTCGCCCGTCGTGTCGTTGGCCAGCACGGGGATCGTGACCGGCGTGCCGGTCGGGTTGTTCGGCGAACTGTCGTCGTCCGCGACCGGCACGTAGTCGATCGTGATCGTGGCGCGGTTGGAGGTCAGGTCTGTCAGATCCTGCACCGTGTACTCGATTGGCGTTGGGTCGCCGGTGAAGCCGGAATCGGGAGTGAAGGTCACGTCGCCTGACGTTGTGACGCTCCACGTGCCTTCGCCGGTGACGTACAGGGACTCGCCGGGATTGGCCGTGCCCACAAACTGCACCGTACCCTCATCCAAATCGTCGTCCATGTCGTAATCGTTGTCCGTGACGTTCAGCATCACCGGTCCTGCCGGGTTGCCCAGCGAGCTATTGTCAACCGCCACCGGCGGGGACGTGAGGTACGTCACCGTGACCCAAGCCGGCTCAGAGACGTTGTCTTCGTGGTCCTCGACGGTGTACTGGATCGGCGTCGGATTGCCGGTGAAGGTCGGTTCCGGATCGAACGTGATCGCGCCCGTGATCGGATCGACCGTCCACACGCCTTGCCCAGTGACGGTCTTGATCAGGCCGCCGCTGCCCGTGTCGGCACCGAGAATCTGGACCGAGGTCGGATCGACCGTATCGCCCGTTGTGTCGTTAGCCAGCACGGGCACCGTCACCGTCGCGCCCGTCGCATTTCCGCCCGAAGCGTCGTCGTCGGCCACCGGCACGTAGTCGATCGTGATCGTGGCCTGGTTGGACACCAAGCCCGTGGCATCGCTGACCGTGTAGGGGATCGGCGTCGGATCGCCTGTAAAGCCCGATTCGGGCGTGAACGTGACGTGGCCCGACGCATCGACGCTCCACGTGCCCTGGCCCGCAACGACCAGCGTGTTTTGGATGCCGGCCGCGGTCGGGTTCAGATCCACCGTGCTGGGGTCCAAGTCGAAATTCGGGTCGGTGTCGTTGCCGGTCACCAGCAACGTCACCGGCCCGGCCGGGTTGTGCAGCGATTCGTCAGCGTTGGCCACCGGCGGGGATTGGTTGTAGTCAATCGTCACCGTCGCCGGATTGGACGTGTTGCCGTCGTCGTCCTGCACCGTGTACTGGATCGGCGTCGGATCGCCGGTGAAGTACACGCCTGGGCTGAGTTCCTCCGGCGTGAACGTGATCGCGCCGGTCGTGGTGTCCACGCTCCAGGTGCCTTCGCCGGGAACCACGAGGGGATCGCCCGGATTGTCCGTGCCCACAATTTGCACCGTGTCCAGCACCGCCGCATCGCCCGTCGTGTCGTTGCCCAGGACGGGGACGATCACCGCGGTTCCCGCCGTGTTGTTCGTCGAAATGTCGCTCGTCGCCACCGGCACGTAGTCGATCGTGATCGTGGCTTCGTTGGACGGCAGCCCCGTGGCGTCGCTGACGGTGTACGGAATCGGCGTTGGATCGCCGTGGAACGTCGGCAGCGGCGTGAAGGTCACGTTGCCCAGCGGATCGACGCTCCACGTGCCCTGGCCGGAGACGACCAGCGTCGTCTGGATGCCCGGAGCGCCCGCATCCAGGTTCAGGTCCACGGT
>JAAYYU010000161.1 GCA_012515235.1 Candidatus Anammoximicrobium sp. | reverse complement strand
TTCGACACTCGTCGCTGTTCGACACTCGTCGCTGTTCGACGCCAGCAGTCTTGTTCGGCGGCCGAATTCTAGCATCTGCTGGCAAGCCACCCTAGAGCGATTTTCTTCGAAGCCGCCCGAGCGTATCCTGATGCTATCACCGGATGCTGCGGCACGGCTCTGCCACCCTCTTTCCCGAAAGGACCATCCATGAAAATTGCCTCGACACTCGGCTTTGTCTGCCTGGCACTTGCGCTCACCGGTCTGGCCTCGCTGCCGGCCAACAGCGAATCCACACCGGCCACACCCGCCGGTTTGCCCGGCGCGCGTCCCGCGCTCGACGCCGCCCAGTTCCCGACGTTGCAGGCCGCGTTCGACGCCCTGCCCGCCGAGGGCGGCGTGGTGCGTCTGCCGGCCGGCACGTTCGAGATCAACCAACCGCTCGTCCTGCGCGCCAGCGACGTCTGCATCGAAGGTGCGGGCACGGCGACTCACATCAAAAACGTGAACGAGGACCAACAACCCGCGCTCATCGTGGAGCATCCCGACGGAGCCCAAGACCGCAAGAACGAACTGTGGCGGGTCCGGCTGGCCAACTTCCGCATCACGGGCAACGAGAAAAGCGGCCACGGGATCGACGCCCGGCTGGTCAACGAGATCTTCATCGAAGGCGTCACCGTCAGCCAGCATGGCGGGGACGGCATCCGCCTGGACCGCTGCTACGAGGATCCGCGGATCTGCGATTCGCTGATCACCTATAACCGCGGGACGGGACTAGACCTGCTCGGCTGCCACGACATCGTCGTGGCCTCGAACCAATTCGAGGAGAACCAGGATGCGCTGCACTGCCTGGACGGGTTCAATCTGACCATGAGCGGCAACGCCTTGGACGACCACTTGGGACACGGCGTGGTGATTGAAAACACCTACGGCAGCGTGGTGGCCGCGAACATGATCGAAGAGTGCAACGGCACGGCGATCATCCTGGACCGCGACTGCTACGGCATCACGCTCAGCGCCAACGTCATCGCCCACAACGGGGGCGGCGTCGATTTGCGGGACGCCCACGGCTGTGCCGTCTCGGCCAATACGTTCACGCTGATGAAAACCGACGCCCTGCGGATCGGCCCGGCCAGCGGCCGCATCGCGGTGAGCGGCAACAGTTTCTGCGACAGCTATATCGGCGAAGGCTCGGTCAAACGCCGCACCGACGACCTGCAAGCCGCCGGTCTCGTGCTGGCCGGCGCCCGCGAGGTGGGCATCAGCGGCAACGTCTTCTCCGGCCTGCAGCCCAAGGCGCTAGCGCTGGAAGGGGACGCCGCGTCTCAGGGTGTGCTGTTCTCGGACAACCTCACCGTCGACGCGGAGACCGACGTGGCCAAGCTGAAAGACGCGGCCGGCAATCTGGTGACGGACAACCTCCCGTCGGCCAGCCAGACTTCACCATGAGCTGGAAGCGTGTTATAACCGTCCGCAGGGTGTCGAGATGAAGAACGCATCAGGAGTACCGAGATGAAACAGGTCACCGATCGTCGCGAGTTTCTGCGGCAAACCTCCGCCGCTTCTTTGGCATGTCTCGGCGCGGTCGCGCCCGCAACCGCCTGGGCCGCCGCGGCCGCCGGCAACCGGCTGCGCGCGGGGACGGCCCAAGTGGATGTCACGCCGCAGACGTTTCCGGTGCTGGTCTGCGGAGGCTTCCTGAGCCGGTCGGCCACCCAGGTCCACGACCCGCTGTTCGCACGCTGCCTGGTGCTGGACGACGGCGCGGAACGGCTGCTGATCATGGTCGTCGACACCATCTCGATTCCTTATGCCATGCAGGAATCGGTGAAAGCGGCCGCTTCCCAGGCGACCGGCATTCCGACGGAGCGGATGTTGATCTCCGCTACGCACACGCACTCGGGCGGGTCGCTGACCAGTGCCCTGGGGACCAAGGCCGATCCCGCCTACTGCGAATTCCTGCCGGGCAAGTTGGTCGAGTGCATCCGGCAGGCGGCGAGCAATTTGCGGCCGGCCCGCGTCGGCTGGGCGTCCGAGGACCATCCGGAAGGGACGCACTGCCGCGTCTTCATCCGCCGCCCCGACTGCCTCGACGTCGATCCGCTCGGCCGCCGGAACGTCCGGGCGATGATGCATCCAGGCTATCAAAACCCGCAGTTCATCGGTCCCTGCGGACCGTCCGACCCGGGCGTTTCGGTTTTGGCGGTGCAGAGTCCGGAAGGCCGGCCCATCGCCTTGCTGGCGAACTACTCGATGCACTACTTTGGCGCTCCTCCGATCTCGGCCGACTACTACGGCGACTTTGTGCGGATCGTTTCCCAGCGGCTGGCTCCGGACGACGATTCGTTCCTTGCCATGATGTCGCACGGCACCAGCGGCGACCAGCAGTGGCAGGACTATGCGAATCCGGCCAAGTCGGTCTCGCGGCAGGAGTACGCGGCGGGGGTGGCCGAAGCCGCGCTGCGGGCTTATCAGCGGATCCAGTTCCACGAGGCCGTCCCCCTGGCGATGGCCGAACGGCGGCTGACGATCAAGCTGCAGCAACCGGATGCCGAGGCCCAGGCCTGGGCGGATAAGACAATGGCCGCCATGAACGGCCGCGACCCGCAGACCCGGCCCGAAGTGTACGCCCGCGAGATCGTCCTGCTGAGGGACATGCGCGAGGCGGAGCGAAAGCTGCAAGTCATCCGGATCGGCGACCTGGGGATCGCAGCCCTGCCGGCCGAAGTCTACGCCATCACGGGATTGAAACTCAAGCTGCAGTGCCCGCTGGGCCAGATGTTCAACGTCGAGCTGGCCAACGGTTCGATCGGCTACATTCCGCCGCCCGAGCTGCGCCCGCTGGGCGGCTACAACACCTGGCCCGCCCGGCACACGGCGACCCAGGACGACATCGAGACAATCATCGTCGACGGGTTGCTGGAGATGTTCGAGGAGGTGACAGGCCGGCCGCGACGCAAGATCGCGCTGTCCCAAGGACCGGCTGCCGCGCGGCTCCTGGCCCAGAAACCGGTGGCGTACTGGCGGATGGGCGAAATCGAAGGCAACCGCGCCTGGGATGATTCGGGCCACGGACACCACGGCACCTACGAGACAGGCTACGCCTTGTACCTGGACGGCCCCGACCGCGACGACCTGCGCAGCGGCGGCGAGAAGCCGCGGGCGGTGCAGTTCGCAGGCGGACGGATGAAAGCGCAGCTGGACCTGGGCGGTGATTATTCTGTCGAGTTCTGGTTCTGGAACGGGTTGCCCAACGACAACCGCGGCGTCACGGGCCACTTGATCTCGCTGGGACCCGACGGGGCCGCGAAATGTCCGGGTGACCATTTGGGGATCAGCGGCACCAGTTCCAGCAACGAAACGCCCGGCCGGCTGTTCTTCTTCAACGGCGACGAGCGAAACGACTCGCTCAGCGGCGGCCCGCTCATCGAGCCCAAGACGTGGAACCATGTCCGCCTGGTCCGCCGCGGCGAACAAGTCGCCGTCTATCTGAACGGAAGCGCCGAGCCCGTCTTGTCGGGCCGCGTGCCGGTGACGCGGCCCGCGGGCAACCGGGATGTTTTCGTCGGCGGCCGGAGCGACAACTTCGCCAATTTGGAAGGCCGGTTGGCCGAAGTCGCAGTCTGCGCAGGATAGCGACGGGACGGCAAGCGGACCGCGGAGAAGCCAGCCGCTGCAATCGGCTCCCCAACGGAACCGCGGACAGGGACGTCCGCGGCGGACGCTGCGCAGCGGCGGCAACCCACTCCTCCGCCGGACATCGGGCGGGTTCCGCGCGCCGCGAGACTTCCGCGGGACGCGCCCCGCCGCCTCGGGTCTTCACGGGCTGTCCGCCGCCAGAGTCGGCCCGTAGACTTCGACTTCGTCGAGCATCAGCCAGCCGCGTCGCTCAAACTCGAACCGCACGTAGCGGCACGGGCGGGACGGGAAACGGACCCGCAGGGTGGCCTGCCCAGCGTCCTTGCCGCTCTCCGGCGGATGCTCGGCGGTATCCTGGTCCGGCTCCCAGTGGAGGCCGTCGGTCGAGGTGGAAACGCTCATCTTGGCAGGGAAGTAGACTCCGGCCGGACCGCCGCCGAGCACGTGCGCAGAGACCTCGCTGACCGCGACGGCCAGTCCCAGATCGAGCACGACCCGCGGGCGGCCGGTCTGCCAGCCTACGGCGCGGCTGAAGCCGGACGTCGCGTACTGCCCGTCGGTCAGCTTGCCGGTCGTGTCCGCATAGGGGGCCGACGAGGCGGGGCCCGGACGCAGGTGATAGGAGCAGCCCTGGGCCACGTTCTCCCCGCCCGCGAGAATCTCGATCTCGCTGAACATCGTCCAATGGCCGGCCGCCGAGCGGAGCATGACGAAGCGGCCGGACACCGGCTCCAAACGAACACTCATCCAGCCCAATTGCAGACGCGTGTCATCGACGGCCCGATCCACGAGCAACTGCTCCGGCGGCCGATCGATCGACGCCACCCAGGACCACGCGCGGCCGTCGGGCGAGACGAGCACGTCGATCCGCAAAGGGAACTGGACGGCGCCGCAACCGCCGCCTTCGCTATGCACGCGCACGGCGTCGATCGGACAATCCCGGCCCAGGTCCAGCGACACTTCGACGTTCTGGCCTTGCCAGCCAACCATTCGGCCGTCGCCAAAGCCGCGCTCGGAGACCAGCGAGTCCGTCAGCTTTTTGCGCTCCGGGTCGCCGTACTGCTCCGGATGCGCCGGCGACAATTCATAGGCCTTTCCCCCAGCCAGATTTTCTGCCGGATAGACTTCGATCTCGTCCAGCACGACCTGGCGGCCAGGCTGTGGCGTGGCCACGAATCTCACGCGATCGCCGAATGCCGCGCCCGCGTCGATGTCCCAGAGCCTGCCATCACGGACAGCCTGTCCCAGTGGCTTCCAGTCAGACGAGCCGTCGGCCTGGACCAGCACGCGGAGTTCCGCGAGGGACTCAGGCTGCGGCGTGTGTACCCGCACCAGGCCCAGGTGCCGCGGTTCGCCCAGTTGCAGCTCGAACGCGGCCTGCTGGTCCGCCGCCCAGGCGACCGAGTGATCCCCGCTCGATTCGCCGCGCTGGTAGCACAGATCCAGCAACCGGCCGTCCGCAGCGTTGGGGTCGGCCGGCGCGGGCGAGAACCGGCAACGCGCGTTGTCGGTCAGCGAGACGGGCGGTTCGACGAGCAATTCGTCGACCAGCGTCACCTTTCCCGCCGCCTGCTGAACGGTCACGGCCACGAACCGCGCATCGACGGCCGCAAACTCCGCCACCATTCCGCCGACCGTCATCGGCTCGGCAGGCAAGGCGTTCCACCGATAGCCGCGCCCGACCGTCTGCCAGTCGCGGCCGGTCGCCGACACGGCCACGTCGAAATACCGGGGGCTGGCCGCGCTGGCGGGAAGCCCTTCGCCCGCCGTGCCGCGCGTCGCGCCGCGCAGTTCAACCGCCGCGATCCGCCGCGGTTCGCCGAGATCCAGTTCGATCCGCGACGTCTCGCCCGCCAAGCCGACCAGACGGTGAGCCGTCGCCAGATCGCGCGTGCCGCAGCCGTCCGTAAGCCGGCGACCGTCGTCCGGATACTCGGACACCGCGACGCCTTGAATGCGGTACGTGCAGCCGCCGGCCAGCCGTTGCCGCTGGCCTTGAAACGTCCCCTTGGCGAACTGGTACAGGGCCTCGTACAGGTCGCGATCGGCCGGCAGATCGCTGTCACAAAGCCTGGCAATCGTGCGGTGCCCTTGGTAGTAGGCATGCACCGCGTGACGCATGTAGCCGTCGAACTCGTCGCGCCCGTGCGTGAGGTAATCCCACAGGTTATCGCGTTCCCGGCGGCCGCCGATCTCGGCCATTTCGATCTCGATGCCCAGGTGCCAGCGGCGGGCCCGGCGGGCCGTATCGCTCAGACGCAGTTCCTCGGCCCGGCGGCCACTTTGCTCCATAAAGGCGTAGTTCGGCTGGAGTACGGCAAAGTCGATTCCCAACTCAGGCAGTCTGTCATAGCCGGAAGCGCGGTAGTAGGGAATCCAATGCAGCCCGTAGCCTTGGCGGTGCACCTCGTCGGCCGTCGCGCGGACGATCGCTTCGTCGTGCGGGCCAATGCCCTCGTTCATCCAATAGAAGCCCCACAGGCTGAGGTGCGGGAGCCGAGTCTTGTTCCAGCGGCGGAGCATTTCCTGGACGCCCCACCGCACGACATTCTGGCGATCGGCCGGTTGCGAGAGGTCTTCGCTCCGCCCGTCGCCGTCCACGTCGCCAAAGTCCTTTTGCTTCCGCGACGGGTAGGGAATCATCAGAATCACCGGAGTCTTCCCGGTTTTCGCGGCGGCGGCCTGGGCCGTGGAGGGGCCCGGCGGCCGAGGCCCCAACGTTCGCTCCACGTCGGCAAGGCACGCCTCGAGACCGGCCAGCGCGCGGTCTTTGCGGAACAGCAACTGATCCCAGTAGTACTCCCAGTCGGCCTTGTTGCTCGGCCCGTCGATGTATGTCGTGCCGCTCGGAGCGCCGCCGTAGGCCAGGAACAGGAAACTGTCGTAGAACCAATCGCGCGGCTTCTTCTGCCGCTCTTTGCCCAAGTAGGCCACGTAAGGCAAAAAGTCCTCCTGCGGCCAGGAATCCTTGGACAGGTAGACCAGCATCAGGTCGCGGATGCCGCCGGCCCTGGGGTCGGCCGGAGGAAAGTAGTCTCCCGTGCCCGACTCGGCGCCCAGCAGCAGGATGGCGATCGGCCACAAAACAACAGCACTCATGAACTGCGGTTCCTTTTCTTTTTTCTTCTTTTTTCAACAGGCGGTCAGGACCGTTTCTCGCCGGTCTTGTCGCGTCCCGGTTCGCAGCCGCATTCGGGAACGACGGGAGAACTGGGAGCCATTCCGGAATTGGGGATCAGGCAGAGGAACTTCAGCGGCTTGCTGCCCGTGTTGCGGAACTGGTGGACTTCATCCGGCTTCACGTACACCACGTCGCCGGCTTTCAGGCGGTGGTCCGCGTCCTTCTCGCCGACGATGCCTTCGCCGTCCAGGACGAAGACTTCGTGTTCGTAAGGATGGCTGTGCCGCGGCGTGTGGCCGCCGGGAGCGACCTCGAATTGCCGCATGGCAAAGTTCGGCGCGCTGTCGGCGGCGCCGATCAACCAGCGGACCTGGCAGCCGACCGCGCCGTCCATCCGCACCGGTTCGCAGGGCACTCGTTCGTAAGGGGTCACTTTCATGGGCTCGCTCCTTGCACAGCCGATGGCCGCGCCACACCGTAGGCCGCTCGCTCCGCGAGCGGCCTACGGTGCTGCGCACACGGCGCGGGCATCGGACGAAGAAAGACGCACTACACCTCAACACTCCGTCTCGCGTCCGCCGTTCCGCCAGCGTTCGCTTGTCATGGCGGCAACGACGACGATGGCCAGTACAACGAGTTCAGCGAGCATCAGCCTCGCGCCAGAACGGTCCAGGAATTCGATCAACCAAGGACTCGACTCCGCCTCCTGCGCGGCACGGCCCGCAGCCAGCTTCTGAACCGCCATCACGGCGTACGCACAGGCCGTCAGTGTAAACGCCAGCCCCGCCAGAACCAACGGGACGGACCAGGGATTCGCGCGCCAAGTGCGAGGAACCATGAACCCGGACCTACCACCCAACGGCCTCGAACCATGGGCGGTCAGCTTGAGATGCAACGCTTTTCAGTTCAACTATCGTTTCGCCCGCGTTGCGACGAACGCCGGCCACAAGTCCTCGCGCACGTACACGTGGACCAGCACCTCGGGCCGCAACCCGAACATCATCTGCCGGTTGTACGCGGCGGGCAAGACTGGATCGACCTGTGGCTGGATGTCGGCGGTGAACACAATCGCGTCCGGAGCCGGAGTCTTGGCGGCGTCGCGGGCCCAGGCGGCTGCGTCGTCCCAGTAGCCGATGTGTTCGGGCCGGAACTGGCGCAGGTACCAGGGCAAGGGCCAGTAATTGTCGGGCGTGACGACGTGGATCACCAAATCCCGGCCCGCGGGCGAAGCCTCCGCCAACCGCTCAAACGCGCCGGCCAGATTCTTGATGTCGGTCGAAGTGTGGGCGTAGACGTACGGATTGCGGCGATCGGCGGCAAGGCGGAAATTCAGCCAGTAGCATTGGCGGGCCAAATGCCATCCGCCGGCGAGCAGCAGCGCGGTGACGAGGACGGCCACGGCGAGGCGAAGGCAAAAGGCGGAGGGCGACGGGGCTGAGTGCTGAGCGCCAGCCGACTCGCTTCCGCACCCGCAAGCGGGTACCCGGCCGCGGTCAAACGAATGCCGTGGCGACCAGACCAGACGCAGCAGAAACCAGCCGCCGACGCCAGCCAGCAGGATCATGCCGTGAAAGAAGTTCAGCAGACACCAGGGCGTCTTGTAGGAAATGGCGGCGTACAGGGCGGTGAGCGTCGCCGTGTAGAACGTCAGAAACCGGCAGAATCCCCGCGCTGGAACCGGCAGCGCGCGGCGGCTCAGACTGGCCAGACCGCCGATTGCCGCCAGCGCCACGATCAGGCCCTCGGTCCACAAAAAGCCCTTGGCAGGCCGGAAGGCCAGCAGCAGTTCCAGGTAAAAGTACCACGGGTTCGAGTGGATTCCCGCGTCGCTGCCGCGGCGCCAGTACGTGGCGTAGGCCAGGATCGAATCCAGCGGACCGCGCGGGTGGCGACCGAAGGACGAGTACAAGACCACCGCCGCCAGACCGGCGGCAGCCAGAAAACCGAACCCGGCGCGTGCCGTCAGAAGATCGCGCACGACCGGCGTTGGGCCCTCGCGCCATCGGGTCCACGCCCAAGTCAGAACCAGTCCCGCTCCGGCCGCCGCCGCCGAGATGACCCAAGTCTCCTTGGTGGCGTGCATCAGCCCGACGGCGCCGCCGCACAGGATCGCCCACACGGTCTTCTTCGAGCACACGTAACGCCAGCCGGCGGCCATCGCCGCGAGCGCAAAGAAAACGAGCAACGTCTCCTGGATGTAGTAGCGCGAGTAGAAGACGAACGCCGGCGAGATGGCCGTGAACAGTCCCGCCAGAACCGCCGGGCCGCGGCCCAGTCCGTCCGCGACCAGCCACAGCAGCAGCACCAGCCCCACGCCGAAAACGACCGGCACGAGGCGGTAATCGGTTTCGGTCGTCTCGGCAAAATCCGCCCGCCCTTGCAGCCACAGCAAGGGCAAGGTCAGCCAGTACAGGCTGGGACCGTGATGCTCCTGGGGATCGTAGCGGTACTCGCCCGTTTCCAGCAGGATGCCGGCCTTCACCGCCTGGTTCGCCTCGTCGCCGTGCAGCGGACGCTGGTCCAGTCGCGGCAGTCGGATCGCCAACGCCGCGGCGGCCAGCATCAAGAGGCAGACGCCGCACCAGACCTGCGGGCGGGTCATTTCGCGGCCTTGCCGTACACGTTGACTTCGATGTAGTGGTTCAAGTCGTTCGACGTATTGCCCCGCGAGTACAACCGCACGTAACGGCCCCGAACCGGCGCGCCCTTCTCGTTGCGGGCGTCGATCAGCTTGCCGCGGAAATCCTCGATGAACTCCAGGTTCTTGCCCACGCCCAGACCGGCCGAGTTGTCGAAATCATTGTTGAACACGGTCTTGACGTTCTCGATCAGGTCCGGGTCGTCGGCGACTTGGATCACCACGTCGTGATAGACGCGGCCCTCGGCGTGATAGTGCCAGAGTACGAAAGCATAGATGTCGGACTTCTGGCCCAAGTCGATCTGGACCCACTGCAAGTCCGGACCGAGTTCGACAAAGCAGCCGTCAAACCCGTCATTCACGCCGTCGGTGACGAAGTCCAATTCCCCGATGATCGGCGCGGTGTCGCTGGACGTCACCTTCTTCTTCAGCGCCAAATTGACCGTGCCTTCCGGTGCCATGAAAGGCGGACGCGGTTTTTCGATGTACTTCTCCAGGGTCGGCGTGGGCTTGATGTTCTTGGGCGTGCCCTGGAACAGCGGCCGCGGCAGCTTGATCTCCACGGGGACCAACTTCTCGCCGCCCTCCGCCGCCACGGCGGAAGCCTGCAGAGCCAAGGCCAGCCCCGCCACGGTCAACCAGACCAGAACCGAACTGTAGTGCATCCGTTTGTTCATTGCTAACTGTGCTCCTTTGCTGGGAAGAGTAAGAAAGGTGGGTTATCGGTGCCGGCTCACCTCGGCAACCGGCGGACGCCAGCCCGCCGGTTCTCCCCAAGCCGGCCTGTGCGCCAGGGGAACCGGTGGGCTGACGCCCGTTGCTGGCCAGGACCGGAGGCGACAACCGCCAAAGTCGAGCCGTCGAATCGCGAAGCGATCGTGTTATACTGTAGTCTGGAAAAGCGTTTGCCTCAAGGCTCTGGCGGGCACGAAAGTTGTCGGAATCAAGCAACCTGAACCCAGCCCGAACGGTCAACCGGGTTCCGCCCGTAACTCGCGGCGAAGCTTCAACTTCTGTCAATCACAGCAGAAACGCGGTCCGGCGTGTCGGCGCGACGGCAGCCTTCGCAGGCCTGTTGATCGCCTCCCTGCTGACGGTTCCCGGCGCCGTGGCCTGGATGACCGGCGTCTGGATTCTGGGACCTACCTGGCCCGCCGCTACGATCTGGAATTGATCTTCGATTCCGCAATCCGCCAACTGGTGTTGTTCAGCCCGCATGCCCCGCCCGGTATGTGGATGCAGGCCGGTCACTTGAGCGACGACGGACTGCATCCCAAGGCACGCGGCAATTCACACCTGGCCGATCAATCCGCCCGGGCGCTGCGGCGGATGCACGGCCCGGCGATCATTCGCCGCTGACGGTCCATTCCGCCGTTTCCTCGACGACCTGGCCGTCGGGCCAGCGCACGCGGGCGCTGATCGTGTGCCGGCCGGGCGTCAGGGCGGTCGTATCGGCCTGCAGGCGAAAGTGGTGCGTCATGGCCAGGCCGATCTTCTCGTTCATGGCGGCGAAGGCCGGCATGGGCTGCCAAGCCCCGGCGTCGAAACGGGCTTCGGCGGTGGAACCGTGCGGCGCGTCGTAGCAGTTGAAGACCACGGACACCGCGGTGCCGCGGGCGAGGGGCTTGTCCAGTCCCCAGAATTCGCCCTGGCGGTCCACGCGGGATTCGCTACTGGATTGATACCGATGCGTCACCTTGGTCCCATCCACCGACACGATCCGATAGCCTCGAGGGCAGCCGTCGACGCCGCGTTCGAAGCCCTCGCCGCTTTGATACCAACTGCCGGACAGGGAAATGGAGGAGACGTACTCGACGCCTTGGACCACGGTGCGTTCGTTCTCGTGCATGTGCCCCTGCAGCACCAGCCGCACGCGATGCGCGGCCAGCAGTTCGGTCAGCACGTCGCGGTTGGTCACTTCCCAGTAGGGCGCATCGGGCGGATTCTCGCGACGCCGCTGGGGATACGTGGTCACGATGGGGATGTGGATGCCGACGACGATCGGTTTGCCCGGCGGCTGCGCCGCCAAATCGGCTCGCAGCCAAGCCAATTCGCTGCCTTCCACGGCGCCGTGGACGGCCTTGTAGTCTTTGACGCCCGGAACGGCCTTGTTGCCGTCGAGCACGATGCAGTGGATGAATCCCCAATCGAACGAGTAGTAAGTCGGGCCGAAGAGCGTCTCGAAGTCTTCGCGAGGATTGGGCTTCGCCAGCATCATCTCGTGGTTGCCCGCCCCGTTGCGGACGGGCATGGCGGCCAGTTTCAGGCCGGCGACATAGTCCTGCCCCGCGTGGCCCTGCAGGCAAATATCGCCCTGGGCCCAGAGAAATGCCGGCCGCGGTTGCAGCGCGTTGATCTCTTCCAGGCTGGCTCGAAACTTGGCCAGGCCGACCTTTCTGTTGTCCAAGTGCATGTCGGCCATGAAGACGAAATCGAACCGCTCGGGCTGCTCGACGCGGCGCAGCGCAAAGTCCGCGCGGCCCGCGGTTGCGGCTTGCTCTCTGGGCACATAGAACGCCTCGGTCCAAAAACCCGCAGGCGTGGTGACAAAGACAAAGCGACCGCTGTTCTCGCCCAGCGGCAGTTCGTACTCGCCCCGCGCATCCGTCTGCACGACCTGCCAGCCGTCGGACACCAGCACGCGCGACAGCGGCGCGCCTTCGGCCCGCACCGTTCCGCGGATCGTCCGCAGTTCGCCGGCTGCCGCGGCGGCCGCTACACAGTTGGCAGAAATCCACAGACACAGCATCATCCGTCCGTAAGGTGAGTTCATCATGGCGACTCCTTGGTTCTCTTCTACTTCGATGCCAGCGGAATCACGCCGTCCCAGGCGTCGGGCGGCGTGCGGTTGCGTTCGGCGATGAACACGGTCAGAAAATCCTTGACGCGGTCCTCGGCCGTGACCTGGTGCAAGAGTTGAAAGGCCCGCTGCCAGTCCTTGGCCAGCAGCGATTCCAGCGCGGCCTCGTACATGGCGATGTCCTGGTCGCGCAATTCCGGCTGCTCGACCGCCGGCGGCAGGAGTTCGCTGACCTCCAGCGGCACGTCGCAGCCGTAAGGCTTGACGACCGCCACGCGGCGGACGCGGGCCTGGCCGGGGGGCAGCTGAGTCCGCACGACCGCGGCCGTGGCGGCGTCCAGCAGGATCGGGGCGCGCAACAGCTTGGTCATGCCCTCCAGCCGCGACGCCAGGTTGACCACCGGGCCGAAGACCGTCACCTTGACCTGGTCCACCGTGCCGATCTTGCCGGCGACGGCGGTCCCGGTCGCGATGCCGATCCCCAGGCGGAAATCGGCCAGCGGATGGTCGGACCGCAGCGCCGCCGCCGCAAATTCGGCGCGGATGCTCAGCGCCGCCCGGCAAGCGCGGGCCACCGCGTCCGGCTGCTCGAAGGGCCAGCCCCAGAAGCCCATGGCCGCGTCGCCGTGGAAGTCGCCCACCACGCCGCCGGTCTGCAGGATGTGCCGGGTCGTCACGCCCAAGGCGTCGCTCACACGCCGCAACAGCCCGTGCAGATCGCCGGCCGCCTGCTCGGAACGCCGCGCGAATCCGCGCAAGTCGCAGAACAGCACGGAGACTTGCGCCTCTCGAGGCACCAGCACTTCGTCAGGATCGTGCTCGGCCAAAGCCTCCAAGACGACCGGCGAAAAAAACGGACGCAGGCTGGCCTGGTTCCGCTCCAACAACCGCACTTCCCGCAGGCTGCTCAACGTCGTGGCAACCAATTCGGCGAACTTGAGGTCTTCCTGCAGCGAAGCCACGGCGATGCCCGCCGGCCCGGACGGCTCGGTCGACCAGCGGCCGGCGACGTAGATCGCCCAGCCGCGGCAGGCCTTGCCCGGCACGGGACAGCAGAACGCCCAATCGCCGTCGGACGCTCCGCCGCCGCCCATCCCGCGGTCCGCTTCGTTCCAGACGTGAATCACGCTCTGGCCCGAACGCATGGCCTGCCGGATCAGCTTGGCGCTGGGCTGAAACAAACGTTCCGACGACTGGCGGCGATCCCAATACAACACTCGCACAGTCGACGTGTCGCCTTCGCCTTCGACCGCGACCAGCGCCGCCGCGAGGCCGTTGGGAATCCCGCACAGCAAGACGTTGGTCAGCCGCACCCAGAGTTCTTCGTCGCTGGCCGCCCCGGAAATGATCTCCGGCATGCGGCTCAACACGTCGATCCGCTGATCGGCGTTGCGGAAGCGAAGCTGCTTCAGTTGATCGGCGCTGAACGTTTGCTCGGCGGCGGGCTGCGGCATTTCCAGCGAAATCCGGATGTCCTCGGCCGTCAGGCTGAACGTCGTCTCGCCAATCACAAAATGTTCGCCCGGCCCGATCGCGAACCGGTCCTGCTCGCGGCCCCGGACAAAAATCGGATTCCGCGCCGCAGGCAGCCGACGGACCTCCAACTGGTCGTTCCGCCAACCGATTTCGGCATGCTGCCGGGAAATGCGCTTGTCCCACGGAGCCGACCAGAAACCGGAGTCGCGCCCCAAGACGTAGGTCTGGTCGGCCGCCAGCTTTCGCCGCCAGCGATGTTCCGGCGCAGAGCCTTGAGCGATCAGGTCGGGCATGGGGGGGCGTCAGTTGTCAGTTGTCAGTTGTCATTGGTTACCGAGCGCGGGTCAGAGGGTGTGGAGCTGGTTTGCGTGCCCGCTGCCGTCTCGTATCTCGCATCGCGCATCCCCTACTTGGCCGCCTCCTTGGGTTCCTTGCCGGCATGGACGGAGGGGCCGATCAGGGCAGAGATTTCGGCGTCGCCGAGTTCCTCCTGCTCCAGCAGGGACGTCGCCAGTTTCTCCAGATCCTGGCGGTGTTCCTTCAGCAGGTTGTACGCCTGGTCGGCGGCCCCGTGCAGGATCTTCGCCACTTCCTCGTCGATCAACTCCATCGTGTGTTCGCTGAATTGCCGCTGCTGATGGATTTCGCGGCCCAGGAACGGGTCTTCGTCCGAAAGCTTATAGCTGACGGGGCCCAAGCGTTCGCTCATGCCCCAGTGCGTGACCATTCGCCGGCCCAGCATCGTGACCCGCTCCAAGTCGTTTTCGGCGCCGACGGTCGTCTCGTTGTAGACCAGCAATTCGGCGGCTCGGCCGCCCAACAGGACCACCAGGTGATCCCGCAACTGGCGTTCCGACATGCTCAGCCGGTCCTCCGAGGGCATCATCTGGGTCGCGCCCAGCGAACGGCCGCGGGGAATGATGGTCACCTTGTGTACCGGGTCCGCGCCCGGCAGCAGCCAGGCGGCAAGAGTGTGGCCGGCTTCGTGATACGCGGTCTTGCGTTTCTCGTTCTCCTGCAGGACCTCTTCGCGTTTGGCGCCCATCAGCACCTTGTCGCGGGCATAGTCGAAATCCTGCATGTCGACTTTTTTCTTGTCGTTTCGGGCGGCCCACAGCGCGGCTTCGTTGACGATGTTGCGGATATCGGCGCCGGTCAGTCCGACCGTGCCGGAGGCCAGGCGGCGCAGGTCCACGTCGTCCGCCAGCGGCACGTCCCGCACGTGGACCTTGAAGATCTCCATGCGTCCCTTGTGCGTGGGCCGGTTGACGGTGATGTGCCGGTCGAAGCGGCCGGGCCGCAGCAGCGCGGGATCCAGCACGTCGGGGCGATTGGTCGCGGCCAGCACGATCACCGAATCCGTCTGCGAAAAACCGTCCATCTCGCTGAGGATCTGGTTCAGCGTCTGTTCGCGTTCGTCGTGGCCGCCGCCCAGGCCCGCGCCGCGCTGGCGTCCCACGGCGTCGATTTCGTCGATGAAAATGATGGCCGGGGAATTGTCTTTGGCGTTTTTGAACAAGTCGCGGACGCGGCTGGCTCCGACGCCTACGAACATCTGAATGAACTCGCTGGCGCTCACCGAATAAAACGGAACGCCCGCCTCCCCCGCCACGGCGCGGGCCAGCAGCGTCTTGCCCGTTCCCGGTGGACCGTTCAGCAAGACGCCCTTCGGCACGCGTCCGCCCAGACGCTGAAATTTCTCCGGGCTCTTCAGATACTCGACAATCTCCTGCAGGTCCCCCTTGACGCCCTCCAGGCCGGCTACGTCGTCGAACGTGATCGTCTGGTCCGATGGCTCGTAACGCCGCGCCGTGCTCTTGCTGAACCCCGACAGAAAGCCGCCGCCCATGAATTGATCCCGCGACCGGCGGTAAGACAGCCAGAAGAAGATGAACAGCCCCACGGTCAGCGCGATGGTGATCAACGTCAGCGTCATCATCACCGTGTCGCCGGACGCCTGGTTGGTGACCTTCACGCCGCGAGCCAGCAACTTGTTCAGCAACTCGCTGCGGGCCTGATCCGAGCGCGGCAGCGTGACGCGGAAGTGCTTTCGCAGTTTCTCCGGTTTGCCGGTCCCGCCTTGGGCCGCCCCCGTGCCCTGATCGACGCTGGGCGGCGCGTCCGGCGGCTGCTTGAACGTCCCCGTCGCATCGATATCGCCCAACTCCACCGAAGCGATGTTGCAGGGCTCCGTCTTCTCGACCTGCGCCAGGAAGAAGTCGTAGCTGATTGTCGACCGCTGGGGGGTCTGCATGACGACCAGCACGACGGCCAGGACCAGCAGCATCGCGGCGACGAACCAGACATTGGGCCCGTTCCGGCGAACCGGCGGCTGGCCGCTGGGCGCGCGTGAATCCTGTTTGGGGCGTGGACTCTCGGACGACAAGGTGTGTGATCCTCTGCGGGTTGCGGGTGATCCGTGGTCGGTTACGGGTGAGCGGGCACGGGCGATCGGCGATCAATTTCAGGTTGTCGTTATCGGTGACGAATGACCGGTCACGGAAGACCGATCACCCGTCATCAACGGCGGATCACCGGCAATCGCTGACCGATCACGGATCACCGCTGACGGATCACCGCCCCTCACGGCTTGGCCATCTTGGCATACGCTTCGAACGCCTCGGCGACCTTGCCTTCCTGCTCATCGCCCTTGTGAATCAGCACGCGGTAGCAAAGCGTGAACGACTCGCCCGGCTGGAGCGTGTGGTCGCCGTTGCCCTTGCCGCCCGTAAAGTCGCTGACGCCGAACGGATTGGCGGTGAACAGCCCGTAGGTCCGCACGTGCCAGTAGGTGGGGAAGCGGAAGCTGGACGGATGGTTCAGGATCGCGATCCCTACCGTCTTGCCGTTCACGGGGCCGTGGTAATCGACCCAGGGGGCCTGCTTGGCCCAGGCTTCCTTGTCCTTCAACCCGTGGCTATTGACGATCTGGCCGCCTTTTTTGGTATCCACCGTCATGCTGCCAGCCACCCGCACCCCGAAAGAACCTTCTTTCGTGTCGCCGAATTTGACGGGCCCGTTGGTGGCCTTCACGGTGCTGTCGAAGTCGATCCAGACGCTTTCGCCACAGGTGCCGAAGGTCAGCGTCCGCACGTCTTCGCACATCTTCTTGTCGCCCAACGCGATCCACTCGTTCCGCGTCGAAACGACCGCCGTATCGCCGCCGGAAACCTTCAAAAACTCTTGATGTACGATCTGTCCCGGTTGGTTCCTTTCGTCCCAAAAGCTGACCCCATTCACGTCGCCGTGGGTGAACCAGAACGAGCGTTGATGCGGATGGTCCGACCGCTCGTCGGGCAGCGCCTCGCCCATCGGATACTGACGGGTCACTGGGTCTCCATAGGGCCCGATAAGCGGCCACAAGATCGGCTTTGTGCCAGACTTAATGAGATATCGAGTCAGCAGTTTGCCGTCCAGCTTGACGGTCACCCCGTCCGCTTCCTGCTGCACTTCGAACTGGGCCGCCTCCGTGGCCACAGCCAGACACACCGCCAACCCCATTGCCAATCCAAAAGTCGTACGCGTCATCGTTTGGGTTCCTGCAAGGAAGAAACAAGTTTTCAGACTGGTTCCCAGCATAATCAATGGAACGTGAAAAGTCGAAGTGTGGAACAACTCGCACCAAACGGAATTTCGGCACTTTTCCGCGTCGTTCATGAAGTCACGGTTTCGGTGCTGGGGTCAGGCTTACAGAATTCAATTTTGGCCGAGTTGGGTGCCAGCCACGTCGTACGACTCTTCTGCTCGGCCAAAATTGAATTCTGTAAGCCTGACCCCATTTCTCGCGACCGTGCCATCACAGACAGCGACTTTCCGTGGCCGTTTCCCGTTTGGTGCTAGTTACGAAACGAGCCGGCTGCTTTCTTGGCGCCCTTCGCGGCGCCGGGGGGCAGATCCCGAAGCGCCTGCGCGCGGAATTCGGCCAGGTGCTGCTCCCAGGCCTGTTGAAGTTCACGGACTTTCTCGGGATGTTTCGCCGCGAGGTTGTTGATTTCCCCGCGGTCCCGGCTCAAGTCGTACAACTCCCACGGACCTTGCGGGCCGCCGGCGGCGACCAGTTTCCAATCGCCGACGCGGATCGCCCGGTTGCCTTCGTGCAGCCACCACAGGCAGTCGCGAGACACCGAGCCGTCCTTGGCAAACTCGGCCACCAGGCTCCTGCCAGGCAGCGGCGGGGCCGGTTTGCCGGCGATGGTCTGCGGGTGTTCCAGGCCAGTTAGCTCCAGCACGGTGGGCACGATGTCGATCAGATGACCGGGGCTGTGCCGCAGTTCGCCCCGAGCGGCGATGCCGTTCGGCCAGTGCGCGATCAGGGGCGTGGCGATGCCGCCTTCATGAACCCACGTCTTGTGGCGCCGCAACGGCGTGTTCGACGAACTGGACCAGCCGGGTCCCAGGCACAGGAACGTGTCGGCCGACCCTGGCGCAGCCTGCGGATCGTGCCCGTCGCCGCGGACCATGATCTCCGCGCTGGCCCCGTTGTCCGAAGCGAACAGGATCAACGTGTCCTCCATCGCGCCCATCTTCTTCAACTGCTCCAGGACACGCCCGATCTCGCGGTCCATGCGGTCGATCATCGCAGCGTGTACGGCCATCTTCGCGGCCTGGAACTCGCGTTGCTGGTCCGTCAGCTCGTTCCACGGCAGCGGCCGGTTGACCTCGCCGGGGCCTAGCTTCTCCAGGTCATCCGGGAAGTGGTACGGCGGTCCGACGTCGCGCTCCAAAGGCGGCAACGGGTTGGTGGCGATGCCCAGCTGTTTCTGGCGCTCCCAGCGCGCTTGCCGCACGGCGTCCCAGCCCTGGCGATACGTGTCGCGGTAACGCGCGATGTCTTCCGGCAGCGCGTGCAACGGGAAATGCGGCGCAACAAAGGCCAGATACAAGAAGAACGGACTCTGGGAATGCTGCGCCTCGTGTTCCCGCAGGTATCGGACGGCGTGGTCGGCGATGGCCACCGTCGCGTAATAGCCGCTGTCGCGTTCGACCGGCGGCAACGGCTGGTCGTCCTCGGAGTGCTGCCGCGGGCTGAAGTAGCGATTGTGGTCGGCGAAGTCATGGGACCGGTCAAAGCCGTTCTCCAGCCGCTTGCCGTCCACGTGCCATTTGCCGGAATGATACGAGCGATACCCCAGCGGCTTGAGCATGGCCGACAGCAGCGGCGCCCACACGGGCCGCACGCCCTGGCCGCCAAAACCGGTCCCCGGAATCGCGTCCCGCCGCACTTGCTGGGCGTAGTAGCCGGTTAGCAAAACCGCACGCGATGGCCAGCAGCGGGCCGTGTTGTAGAACTGCGTGAACCGCACGCCGCCTGCGGCCAGCGCGTCCAAGTTCGGCGTCGCAATCTCGCCTCCGTAGCAGCCGGCATCCGAAAACCCCATGTCATCGGCCAAAATGAAGACGACGTTGGGACGCTTGGCATCGGCGGCAAACGATTGCCCGCACAGGATGCCGATGCACGCCGAAAGGACTCCAATCGCTCGCATGGCTGGTCTCCTTGTCTTTATCGAGATTCGCACCCCGTCCAGGATAACAACCTGCCGGCGGATCGGGAACACCTGCGAGTTGGACTACCTGGGAGTTGGGCTACGGGAGATTAGATTATTATTGACATCCTCACGGGACTTTCCCTGCGGATCGTCCGGCTTCTACCGACACGCAGGCAATTGCGTTGGGGCCTGTCGCTGGAGTGGGAAACCGAACGAGCCGCCGAACGAGCCGCCGGGATTCCGTCGGCTGTGTTCGAGCGGTATGATGACGACCGACGGACAGACGATTTTTCCAGTCGCGCAGATTCAGGAGGTCTCCCATGCCAAGACACGCTTGCCGCACGCTGCCACTGGTGCTGTGGTTGGCTGCGCTGGCCGGCGCCGGCGAGTCGCCGCCGGCTGACCACCGTTCCGACGCCTGGCTCAACGTCCGCGACTGCGGCGCGTCGGGCTCGGTCTTCGAGACCACCGCCGCCGCGACGGCCGGCTCGCCGCAGATCACGGTCGAACAGGCCGGCGATTTTCAGGTCGGCCAGGCCGTGATGGTGTCGAAGTGCAATCCGCATTTCGAGCGCTGCATTCTGAAACCGCCGGACAATCCGTACAGCACTGCCCCGTTGGGCGACGCGGCGGAACTGCGGGGCTATGACGGCAGCGGCGGCAGCTGGCTGGTGTTCCTGGCCGAGGTGGACAGCGTTGACCCGCTCACGTTCCGCTGGAGCGACGACATGGCCCGCACGTGGAAGGGGGAGAAAGTCCCCATCACGTTCGATTGGCAGCCGCTCAGCAGCGGCGTGGAGATCAAGTTCAAGAAACAGGACTGGCAGCCGGGCCACATGGTGGTGTTCCAGGCGCGCGACCTGTTGGTCAGCAAGATCGAGAAGATCGAGGGCAATGTGCTGACGCTGGCGGATGCCGCCAGCCGGACGGTGCAGGACGCTGTGGTGCGGCACTGCGATACGGACGCCCTGCAGGCAGCCGTTTCGCGGGCACTCCGCGAGAAGCGCAACGTCTTCATCCCGGCGGGCCACTACCGGCTGACGCGCGGCGTGTCGGTGGCCAATCCGGCCGGCCTGGTGCTGGAAGGCGCCAGCAGCGGCGAGACCGTGTTGGACATCTCCGAGGGCACCGGCTCGTGCGTCAGCCTGGCACTGGGCACCGAGGTCACGGTGCGGAACCTGCGGATGGTCGGCCACACGGGACTGGGCGACGGGCCGGGCTGGCACAGTTTCCGGACCAGCAGCGGCAAGGCGTGCTGGCCAGTCGGGTTGAAGCCCTGCTCCGCCATGCACATCCGCGACACCGAACGGGTGCTGATCGAGAACTGCCACGCCAGCAAGATGAATTGCGAAGCCTTCTACTGCCAGGGAAATTCGCGGAGCGGGACCAGCGAACCGAAGACTTATACCAAGTCGCTGACCTACCTCCGCTGCTCGGCCACCAACTGCGACGGCAACGGCTTTAACAACAACGATCTGGCGGAGAACACCAGCGTGCTGCACTGCCGCATCGTGGACGTGGGCGGCTGTACGTGGGAAGGCGCGTCGCGCTTCGTGCGGTTCATCGGCAACTACGTCCGCAACTCGGGCACCGTGGCGATGGGCAATATCGGCAGCCGGGCCGAGCATCTGGAACAACTCGGCTCGGGCCAGCACCTCGTCGCCGACAACGTGTTCGAGGGCCGCACGTTCTACAACCGGCGGCCCGGCGGCTACATCGTGCGCGCCACGTGCGGGGCTACCCAGGTGATCGTCCGCAACAACCTGTTCGTGAACTACAATTCGTGCGCTGTCGAGATCATCCCTGGCGGCGACACGCGGCATCTGCCCACCAGCAACTGTACGATCGCCGGCAATATTATGGACATGACGGCGGTCGGCGAAGACTCGCGGCCCCGCACAGCGATTCATGTGGGCTCGTCGGACGTGATCGTCAGCGGCAACCAGGTCTACACGCGCGGCCCGTTCGACAAGGAAGTCACGGGAATCCGCCTGACCGAACCGGCCGTGAACCTGATCGTGCACGACAACCTGCTGCGCAACTGCGGCACGGGACTGACAAGCGACGCCGTCTGGTCCGCGGTCGGCGAGATGGTGGACCCGACGACCTTCGTGGCCGGACGCGGCAACGTGCCGATGGAGCGACGCCGGTCGCACTGCTATCGCGGCTGGAATCTCGCCTGGTTCCGCGGCGGCAAGCCGGACGGCAGTTCGATCGTCGAGTCGTTCGATCCGGAGACGTTCCGCTTCCAACTCAAGGAACCGCGCGAGATGAAGCTGGACGACCGCTTCGAGATCTTCCCGCCCGCGGCCAACTGGCTGATCCACGACAACACGGTGACAGGCTGTCTGCAGCCGGTCGTGCTCGGCGGCCACGGCAGCGGGACATCGCTGTTCCGCAACAACCTGATCGAACGCGGCGGCGCAACCGCCGCGGCCCAGGCGTTGGCGGTTATCGGACAATTCAAACTGATCAACAACCACATTCTCGGTTTCGACGAAGGGAACGGCGGCACGCCGGCCAAGCCATGAAAGCAACTACCGATACTCTGGTTACGAGACTGGCTCCGGTTACGAGGCTGGCTCTGGTTACGAGGCTCTGCCTCGTAACCGGAGCGTCTGCGAGGCTCCGCCTCGGATGCGGCCGGCAGAGCCGGCCAGGCAGAGCGTTCCCAGGCAGAGCCTGGGAACGAGGATGTTCGAGGATGCTCGCTGCCGCCGCCCTGAACGTCATCCTTTTCGCCTTCGGCCTTGCGCCGAGCGCGGGAGCCGAGTGGCTCGACGCCCGCGAGTGCGGCGCGTCGGGCTCCCAGTTCGAGACGACCGCGGCGACGGTCGACGGCTCCAAGCAAATCACGCTCGCCGACGTCGGCGATTTCCAGGTGGGCCAGGGCGTGATGGTGTCGAAGTGCAACATCCGCTACACGCCGACGCAGATGTGGGGCACGGGCCAGCCGTACCGCAATTCGAAGCCGGTCGAGAATTCCGTCGAGGTACGGGGCTACGACGGCACGGCCGGCAGCTGGGTGATCTACATCCTGGACATCGCGCCGTCTGCGTCGCCGTCTTTCCGCTGGACCGACGACCTGGGCCGGACCTGGCATCCGGCAACGCCCATCACCCATGACTGGCAGCCGTTGGGCGGCGGAACCGAAGTGAAGCTGAACCAGCGCGACTGGGAGTCCGGCTACGTCATCGCGTTCGGAGCGCGGGACCAGTTGGTGAGCCGAATCGAGAAGATCGAGGGCAACGTCCTGACGCTGGCGGACGCGGCCAACCGGACGGTCCCGGACGCCGTCGTCCGGCATAACGACACGTTCGCGTTGCAGGCGGCCGTAGATCGGGCCTTGCAAGAGAAACGTAACGTCCACGTCCCGATCGGGCATTATCGGCTGGCGCATACGATCCGGGTGAACAACCCTGCGGCCATCGCCATCGAGGGCGCCAGCGCCGTGGACACGGTGCTGGACATCAGCGACGGCGAAGGGGCTTGTTTCACTCTGTCGAGCGGGACCGAAGTGACGCTCCGCAACTTCCGCATGACCGGCTTCATGGGATTTGACGAACGGGACAAGGCCGGGTACATCAGGACCCGCGGCTCGACGTGCATCTGGGGCTTCGGCCTGAAGCACTGCAACGGCGTGTCGATCAGCGGCACGGAGCGGGTGCTGGTCGAGAACTGCCACGCCAGCCGGATGTCGGGCGAGTGCTTCGTGTCGGGCGGTCCCAGCCGGGGAACTGTCAAGCCCGGCCGATCCTATTCGCAATGGATCACCTACCGGCGATGTTCCGTCACCGACTCGGCGCGGAACGCCTTCAACGACGTGATGTGCGGGACCGAGAACACTAGCGTGCTGCAGTGCCGGATCGTGGACGTGGGCGGCTGTTCGTGGGAAGGCGCCTCGCGGTTCGTCAAGTTCATCGGCAACTACGTGCGGAATTCGGGCACGGTGGCGATGGGCAACCTGGGCCCGGCGAACCGCGACGACACGTACCCCGCGTTGGGCGCCGGCCAGCACCTCATCGCCGACAACGTCTTCGAGAGCCACGTGCCTTACGGCGGCTGTGCGATCCGCACCGCCGTGGGGGCGACCCAGGTGATCATCCGCAACAACCTGTTCATCAACTTCGGCTCGTCGGCCGTCGAGGCGTCCGGCGCGACCGATCCGCTCCATTACGCATCCGGCAACACGACGATCGCCGGCAACCTGTTCGACATGACCAGCCTCGGCGACAAGCCGGCGTTGCGGACGGCGATCCACGTCAGCGCCAACGACACGATCGTCAGCGACAACCAGATCTACGTGCGCGGTTCCGCCGACCCGGCGGTGACCGGAATCCGGCTCAGTGAGCCGGCCATGAACGTTCACGTCCACGGCAATCTGATCCGCAACTGCGGTCAGGGTCTGGCGACGGCGCGGGGCGAGTCGCGGGTCGAGCAGGTTGTCGACGAGCGGACCTTTGTCCGCGCCTACTCGCCGTCCGGGCTGCCCCTGGACCGGATCCAGCCGCAGACGTGCCGCGGCTGGCAACTGGTTTGGCTGGACGCCAAAGGTCAGCCGGCCGGAGCCGTATCGGTCGTCGAGGCGTTTGACCCGGAAAGCCTGCGGTTCACGCTTCGCGAGCCGCACCCGATGAAGGCCGGCGACCGGTTTGAAGTGATCGCGGCGTCCCTGAATTGGAACCTCCACGACAACCTGGTCACCGGCTGTCTGCAGCCGGTCGTGCTGAACTGCTACGGCAGCCACACCACGCGGTTGCAGGGCAACCTGGTGGAGCGGGGCGGGGCGGCCGGCGTCGCGGAGGCGATCGTGGTGCGCGGTTGCTGCCAGATGATCGGCAATCAGATCGCGGGCTTCGACCGGAAGGACAGTGCGGCGCTGGCGTTGTATCCCGACCGCTTCGGCAAACCGTGTCCCAATGTGTATCGCGCCAATCTCATCCAGCAGTGCGCCAACGCGGTGGCGGAACCCGCGCCGGGCTCCTGGGCCGCGTCCAGCACGGCGGACAACGAATTCATCCAGTGTGGCGGCGTGCCGCCGACGGACAAGTGAGGCATGATCGCCACCGCGGTGCCGGCTGCCGGTGGTTCAAGACGAAAGGCACTTCCATGAGAGCGTCGCTTCTGGCCCTTGCCTTGCTCCTGCTGGTCTCGCCGTTTTCTGCGTTCGCCCCAGCCGCGGATTGGGACGCCCAGACACGCGCCGACGCCCGGCAGGACCGCATCGTCTTGGCCTACGACGGCGTCAAGCCGGACAGCATGGTTTGCGACACGACGATTCGCGAGTTGGCCGACGGCACCTGGATGCTGCTAATCCTGGCCGGCGACAGCCGCGAACCTTCGCCGAAGAACTATGTGGGCATGGCGCGCAGCGCCGACCGGGGCCGGACCTGGAGCAAGCTGGAGCCGTTCGACACCGGCTTGCCCCGCGCCGGCGACACCGTCGGCCAAGGCCCCACGGAACTGATCGTGCGCAAAACCGAGGCACTGCTCTTTTTTGCCACCCACGGCGACACGTACTCGTGGGCCAAACGCTGGAAGTCGTGGCTCCTGCGGGGCACGCCGGACGGCAAGACCTGGGGCCCGCCGGAACGGCTGCCCGGACGACTGGGGCACAACTGCTTCATCCGCAGCCACATCGTCGCCCGCGACGGCCGGCTGATCGTGCCCTTCCAGCACTACCTCCGCTCGCCGCCGGACGACGCTGGCTCGTACGACGAGGACCGGCGGCTGTGCGATCCCCGCAACGGCGTGCTGATCAGCCGTGACGACGGCAAGACCTGGAGCGAGCACGGCAACATCCGGCTGACGGACGACCCGCTGTACTTCGGCTGGGCCGAGCCGAGCATCGTCGAGTTGAGTGACGGCGCGATCAAGATGGTGATCCGCGCCGATCGGTTGGGCGGCGTGCTGTATGCCGCCGAGTCGCGGGACGGGGGCCGGACCTGGCCGGAGAAAGCGTTCCGGACCGACATCCCCAATCCCGGTTCCAAGGCCACGCTCTATTCCCTGGGCGGCGACGCGGTGGCCCTCGTCCACAACCCGAACCCGAAACACCGCAGTCCGCTGGCGCTGTGGATCAGTTTCGACGGCATGCAGACCTGGCCCTACCGCCGCACGCTCGTCGCGGAATCGGTGGACGGTCCGAAGGGCAACCTGAACTATCCCGAAGGCTTTGTGAGCAAGGACAAGCAATGGCTGCACCTGGTCTTCGACAATAACCGGCACCAGGCGGTCTACATGGCCGCCAAACTGCCGCCGCTGCCGTGAACGGGCGGAGAAAGAAAGGAGCACGGGGATGAGCACGTCCTTGTCGTCGCTGGCGTTTTTCCTGGCCTGGCTGGCCCAATCCGAGGCCGTTCAGGACCCGGTGGCCCGCTTCGCCGCGATGACGCCGGAGCAGGTGCGCGCCTTTGAGATCGAGGTGAAAGAGAAGATCGCCGATCTGGCGCTCATCCCGCCGCGGCTCAATACTCGACCGCTGCCGCAGTACGGTTACGACCAGCTGGATTACGGCATGAACATCGGCATCGACCGCACGCCCGGCGGCCGGCTGTGGGCCTGCTGGGTCGCGGGCGGCGACAGCCCCAAGGCGTTCTTCGTGCTGGCCGCCAGCGACGACGACGGCCAGACCTGGTCGCCCCCGCGCTTGGTGATCGACTCGCATTCTCCCAACTTGCCGCTGGACCGCAGCGTGTTGGTGGGCAACCTGTGGACCGATCCGCGGGGCCGGTTGTGGCTGTTCTTCGACCAGTCGATGCTGCACTTCGACGGCCGGGCCGGTGTCTGGGCGACCGTCTGCGACAACCCCGATGCGGACCAGCCCGCGTGGTCCGCGCCCCGCCGCATCTGGCACGGCGTGACGCTGAACAAGCCCACGGTGCTCTCGACGGGCTCGTGGCTGCTGCCGATCTCGCTGAACCGCGAAGGCCTGGCCTATTTCCGCGGCGCGTTCCGGGACCTGGACCCGGTTCGCGGCGCGAATGTGTTCGCCTCGACCGACCAGGGCGCCACCTGGACGCGGCACGGCCACGTAGCGTTCCCGAATCCGGATTGGGACGAGCACATGATCGTCGAGCGCCAGGACGGTTCGCTGTGGATGCTGGCCCGGACCGGCAAGGGCCTCATGCAGAGCACCTCGTCGGACGGCGGCAAGACCTGGTCCCCGCCTTCGACGCCCGCCGGGATCCGCCAGCCCGTCGCGCGGTTCCACGTGCGCAAGCTGGCCTCGGGCCGCATCCTGATGGTCAAGCACGGCGACACGATGGACGCATTGACCGCCAGCCGCTGCAAGCTGAAGGCGTTCCTGTCCGAGGACGACGGCCGCACCTGGAAGGGCGGCCTGATGCTGGACGAGCGCCCCGGCGTCTCCTATCCCGACGGGTTCCAGGCCCTGGACGGCACGCTCTACATTTCCTACGACCGCAACCGCAGCACCGATGGCGAGATCCTCCTGGCGCGATTTACGGAGGAAGACGTACTGGCAGGCCAGGTCGTGGGCCCCAACTCGAAGCTCCGACTGCTCATCAGCCGCCCCTTGAAAGGCAAGACGAAACGGTGAGGACAAGCCGGGCCGGAACCTCGTGCAAGTCCGCTCGCAGTCCCGGCGCCGCTCCGTGGGGCGCCGGGAATTTCGTTCGCGCGGCCGCTCGGCCAAGTCATTGCGGCGCACGTCCCCAGAACGCAAGGCCCGCTCCCGCGCGGTCCAGCGCGTGGCCGAGCCGAGAATTGACACTCGCGTCCAGCGGTTCATCCAGGCCGCGCTGGAGTTCCTGGCGCAAGCCCGCGTCAAGGACCCTGACGCGGCCAAGGACTTCGCCGATTGGAAATCCCGGACCGTTCTGCTAAGGTGATTACGGTTCCCGCGGGCAACGTGATCCTGGCGAGAGCAACAACCATCGAACCGCGGCCCTCTGGCGGCGCGGAACAGGAGACCTGCCATGTACTTGACGCGACGACATTTCCTGACCACTTCGGCGGCGGCCTGCGCTACGGGATGGTGCGCGGCCAGCGGCCTGCAGGCCGCGGAAAACACGCTGCCTCCCGTGCGGGCCATTACCAGAGGCCCCAAGTTCCATTGGTTCGCCTACTACGACAAACTCCAGTTCGATCCGACCAACCGGTATGCGTTGGGCATGGAGGTCGAGTTCGAGCACCGCTCGCCGACGGCCGAAGATGTGGTCAAGGTGGGGATGATCGACCTGGCCGACGGCGATCGGTGGATCGAACTGGGCCAGTCGACCGCCTGGTGCTGGCAACAGGGATGCATGCTGCAGTGGCGGCCCGGTTCCGCCGACGAGGTGTTGTACAACGATCGCGAGGGCGACCGCTACGTGTGCCGGATTCTGAACGTCAAGACTCGCGCCTGCCGGACCGTGCCGCGCGCGATCTACGCCGTCAGTCCCGATGGCCGCTGGGCCGTGGCTACGGATCTGCGCCGCCTGGCGGACACGCGGCCCGGTTACGGCTACAACGGCATCCCTGATCCCAACCAGGACGTGTTGGCTCCCCAGGACTCCGGCATTTGGCGCGTGGACCTGGAAACGGGGCGGCAGGAGTTGCTGATCAGTCTGGCCGACGTCGCCAAGATCCCGTTTCCGGACCGCGACCTGAGCCGGGCCAAACACTGGTTCAACCACTTGCTGGTCAACCCCGACGGCACGCGGTTCGAATTCCTGCACCGTTTCCAGGAAGCGGACGCCCCCCGACGCGTCACCCGCATGTTCACCGCCGCTCCGGACGGATCGGACCTGCGGGTCATCGACACCAACGGCGTGACGTCGCATTTCATCTGGCGCGATCCGCAGCACATCCTGGCCTGGTCCAAGCAGGCGAAGCCGGGGTTCTACGTGTTTGAAGACAAACAGGGCGGAACGGTCGAACTGGTGGGGCCGGGGATGCCGACCGGCGATGGGCACTGCACCTACCTGCCGGGCAACCAGTGGGTCCTGTGCGACAGCTATCCCGACCGCAACCGCAACCAGAATCCGTACCTGTACCACCTTCCCAGCGATCGCGTCGTGCCGCTGGGCCAATTCCATCTGCCGAAGGAGTACACCGGCGAGTGGCGTTGTGACCTGCATCCGCGGTTCAGCCGCGACGGCCGCAGCGTGACCATCGATTCGCCGCATCAGGGCGGCCGGCAAATCTACCTGATCGACATCAGCCGGATCGTGGCCAGCGGCGGTTAGCACCCGTCCAGGCACCGTTTCGCAGGGCGGAGTTCACTCCGCCCGAGCGGACCGAAGTCCGCGCTCCGAGAACCCCGCAGCGTTGAGCTTGAGCGCTGTTTGGTCCGCGCAGGGCCTTAGGGCTTGTCCTGCCGAAACACCTCCTCCGGCGCTAGCGACAGCACCGGGGGGAGCTTGGGGTCGAGCCGAATCGTGCAGTCTTCCAGCACCCCCGTGTCCGCCCGCGCTAGTTCCAGCGACCAGACCGCGTCAGCTGCGTCCGCAACCGGGACCTTCACCTCGACCTGCGACTGCTGCGTCGTCTGGCCCGTGGCGACTTGCCGGCCGTCGGGGGCAAACACGTTCAAACGAACCGTCTCCCCGCCGCTGCCGGCGACGCGGAGCGTGAATTCCTTCAGCCCCGCGGGCACGTGGAAGTAGAGCCGCGGGGCGCCGAAGATGATGTGCAACGATTGGCCGGCGTAAAACCCGACGGGCACATTCGATCGGGCAATGGACCAGGCGGCTCCGCCGGCCGATGCGCCAAGCAGATACAGGCCGTCGCGGTCCGGCGTGAACCTGACGCTCGCCGCCCGTTCCTGCGGCGTCTTGAGCGACGCGATCTTCTCCAGCGCCGGATCGCGGACCTCCCACACCAACAGCGGCGGGCTCTGTCCGACGCGCGAAGCCCGCAGTTCCACCTCGACCGGCTTGCCCGCCTGGCAGGCCAGCAGCACGAGGTTCTCCTGGCGGAGTCGAACCGTCGGATAGTCGGTCGAGGCCGCCTTGTCTGGAGCCACGACCGCGGGCCGCCCGGCAGAACGAAACACGGCGAGTTCCCAGTTCTCCGGGGTCTCGCGCGGCTGACGCCAGGCTTCCCAGCCGGCCGCCGCAATGGCCCGGTTCGCCCACGTGAACCACTTCCAGTAATCGGCGTGGTCTTGTTTCGTGTAGGTGGGACCTTCGTAAAAGATCCAGTATCCGCCGGTGGTTTCAGAGATCATCACGGCGTTCTTGCCGGAGAACTCCGGGTCGGCGCCGCGGACCACCGGGTCGATGCCGCCGGCATAGATGAACGGGATGCCGGCCTTTTTCGGGATCTGCATTCCCTGAATCAGCTTGTCGCGGTTTAGTTCCAGGGCCTCTTTTTGCGAAATGAACTGCGACGGCCGGCCGTACACCCAAGGGTCGGCCAGGATCAGCGGAGCTTGTTGCGTGGCCCACTCGGGATACGTCGCCTCGACCATGAACGGCGTGCCCGGCGCGGGGTAGATGCAGAATTGGAACGTGGGATCGTGCGCGTCGACGGCGCGCCGCAACTCCCGGCATCGTTGCCGCCAGTGGTCGACCTGGAATTCCGCGAACTGGTCGTGCAGTTGCTCTTTCTCCAGCCACGGCTTCCGCTCTTCCGGAGCCAGCTTTGGCACGTCGCGCCCTTTCGCCTGGGCGAATTTGCCGAGGATCACGTTGTCGTAGGACAGCGAGTACAGATTGCCCTGGCCGCCGGGCGAGTAGTTTTCGTAATCCAGGAAGACGCCCATCAGGTGCGGGTTCGCGCGGCTGATCTTGGCGTACTCGACGATGTACCGAGTGGTCCATTGCCAGAACTCGTCGGCGTTGGGGCTCCACAGCGACTGCTCGCCGCCGCCGGCCCAGACCATCCGCTTGCCGTCGGCCGCCGCACCGGCCGGGGCGCTCAGCGACCCGCGCATCCACGGCATGTAATAGATGCCGTACTGCTTGCACCACGCGGCGACCTGGCGCACTTCGTCCAGCCGCTCATAACCGGCTCGCGGCGAAAGCACGTTGAAGCCCGCCTCGGCCGTGGCCTTGACCATCCATTCCTGCGTGACCCAGCCCGCAGTGGGCTGCATCACTTTGTCGACCAGAATCCGCAGCTTGACGTCGCGCCCGAGCTGGCCGCGCTCGACCGGAGCGGGCGGGTCGCCGCATACCGAGTGAACTGGGATCAGAACGAGGCCGACGAGCACGGCAAGGCGTGGCATAGCTGGCTCCTCTCAGGCAGGCAGATTAGAATGCGGGTCACCGGAATCAAGTTTACCGAAATGCGATGCCTCGTGCGAGACGCCATGAACCTGCCTGCTCAGAAAGGAAACACATGAACCCAACACGCGCGATGTGCCTTGGAATCGCTATCACTGCGGTCGCCTGTGTCGCTGCCGCGCCGCCGCGGATCGGGGTGTTTGACCTGAAGGCCACGGGCGGGCAAGGGGCGGACGTCGCGGGGCTCGTCAGCGGACTGGCGAAGGAGGGGTATTCCGTCGAGACGTTCCGCAGCCTGCAGCCGTTGGATTTGTTGCGGTTTGATATCGTCGTTCTCAGCGACATGCACAACCCGGGCAACGTGGGCGACGGCTGGCGCAGGAACATCGAAACCTACGTCGCATCCGGCGGGTCCGTGCTGCAGACGTGGCACCACCACATTCTCGGCCAGGTGTCATGCGGTGTGCAGCGCGTGTACGGCAGTCGCGGCATGCACATCGTGCCGGGACATCCCGCCGTCGCCGGATGCGAGGACTTCCAGGCGACGTTTACGGACCACATCGTCGAAAAAGTCGGGCCGGCGGGCACCGTTCTGATCCGCAACGATGCGGAGCAGCCGGTTGCGGCGGCAGGGAGCCTCGGGAAAGGCAAAGTGATCAGCACGGGGTTGGCACTGGCGATCCCCAACGGCCAGGCGACCCGGCCGCCGCGGGGCGCGGAACTGCGTCTGCTCAAGAGCTTTCTCGATTGGCTGAAACCGGATGTGCCGGCCGCCGAACGTCTGGCTGCGGCCTTGAAAACGCCGCGTCTGGAGATCAGCCCGCCACGGGCGTTGATCGTCGCCGGCTTTCCCGCCGTATTCACGGTTTACGTCGGAGCGCCGACTGCCGAACCAATCGCCGTCACCTGCGACGGAGCGACCGTGACCGCAGAACCGGCGGACGAACTCGGCGAAGCCGGCATGTTGCGGACTTTCCGCGTGGAGGTTTCCACCGCGGCGCAGAAGGCCGAGACCCGTGAATTCCACATCCACGCGCAAGTGGGCGGCCGCGTCCTGGAGAGTGTTGTTCGCGTCGAAAGCATCTACACGCCCCCGCCGAAGAACGAACGACGCGGAGTGTGGTTGCACGTCGGCGACGACCGGCACCCGAAAGACGTCATGCCCGAATTGAAGCGGTTGGGGCTTGGCATGGCCGTGCTGCGCATCGCCGGAGGCACGGCCGCGTTTTATGCGTCCAAAGTCCAGCCCGACGTGCAGGACCCGCTCGCGGCGGACGGCGGCGACTGGCTGGCCGAAGCCGTCAAGCACGCTCACGCCAACGGGATCGAGATCCACCCCTACGTGAACAACTGCATTGTGGAGGGCCGCACGTCGCAGGAGTCGTTGCAAGGCCTGCGCGCAGCGGGCCGCCTGCAGGCAGGACCGGACGGACGACCCATCGACTGGTTCTGCCCGTCGCAGGAGGCCAACCTCGCGGCCATCGAACGGCCGATGCTGGAGATCGTCAGCCGTTACGAGGTTGACGGCGTGCAGTACGACTTTATCCGTTACCCGAATTCGCAGGGCTGTTTCTGCGCCAAGTGCCGGGCCCGGTTCGAGCGGGAGACCGGCGCGCCGGTCGCGGACTGGCCGAAAGACGTGCTGGAAGGCGAGCGTCACCAGCAGTGGGTCGAATTCCGCTGCGAGCGGATCTCGGCCATCGTCCAGCGCATTTCGACGCGAATCCGCGAAGTGAATCCGAAGGTGCGGATCAGCGCTGCGGTGTTTGCGGACTGGCCGCAGTGCCGCGAAAGCGTCGGTCAGGACTGGGCCCGCTGGTGCCGGGAGGGCTGGCTCGACGCCGTGTGTCCCATGAACTACACACACGACTCGGCCGCGTTTGCGGCCAAGGCGGCCGCCCATCGCGCCGCGGTGCCGACCGGCTTTCCCATCCTGCAGGGCATCGGCATCGCCGCCGGCACGGGAACGATGCACGCCCCCGAGCACGTCGCGCTGCACATCGCCCTGGCCCGTCAGGCAGGCGCCGCGGGCTTTTTGGGTTTCTGCTACCGACCCGAACATACGTCGGCGCTGCTGCTGCCGCTGAGGGACTGGCTGCAGTAGCGCCGCGTGCTCGTCGTCAACAGGTCTTTCACGCCACCAGCGCCGCGCTGTGGGCCTGGATCTTTCGGACCGCTGCCAGGATGTGATCCATGGCGCTGCGGTCGGCCAGCAGCAGGGTATTGAACAAGCCCACGGTCGTCTGGACGACTTGCTTGTTGCCTTTCAGTTCCTCGAAGCTCTCGCGATAGGCCTTCAGCCGCTGGGCGGGGAACAGACGCTGGAAGCCGCGCGAGTTGATCGCTTCGTCGAGGAAGCCGTCGTAATAGAATTCGCTATAGCCGCCGCTGCAGGGAATGCCCTCGGCGCTCATCGCCTGGCGAAACTTGTCGCGCGACAAGCCATGGAACTGCGTCGCGTCGTAGCGGAACGCAAACAGATGCCAGACCGCCCGGCTGTTTTCCGGCAGCCGCACGGGCTCGATGCCGGGAATCTCCTTCAGGCCGGCGATCAGGTAATCGCCGTTTTCCTGCCGGGTCTTGGTCTCCTTCACCAGTTTGTCGATCTGCGGCAGGAGCATGGCGGCTTGATAGTTGTTCATCCGGCAGTTGGTGCCGCGGGTGAAGCTGCCGCTGCCCTTGAAGGTCCCGGTGGCGCGGCCCACGTTGTGGAAGGCCTGGCAGCGGTCCATCAGTTCGTCGCTGTTGCTCGTGATGGCGCCGCCGTCGCCCACGGGGATGTGCTTGGAGTTTTGGAAGCTGAAGCAGGCCAGGTCCCCCAGCGTGCCGCACTTCTGGCCCTTGTAGTCGGCCAGCCACGCCTGGCAAGCGTCCTCGATCACGGCCAGGTTGTGCTTCTTGGCAATCGCCTTGATCGGGTCCATGTCGCAGGGCATGCCGTAGATGTGGACGGGCACGATAGCGCGCGTCCGCTCGGTGATCCGGCTTTCGATCGAAGCCGGGTCCATCGTCAGCGTGGCCGGATCGGTATCGGCGAGCACGGGCAGGGCCTTGTGCATCAGGACCGTGTTGTACGTGGCGATGAACGTAAAGGGGGAGATGATCACCTCGTCGCCCGCGTCGACGCCCATCACGTGCAGCGCGGTGATCAGGGCGTTGGTGCCGTTGGAGGTCGTCACGCAGCGTTTGGCGCCGAGCACTTTCGCGTAGGCGGCCTCGAACTCTCCCACCTTGCCGCTGCCGCCGTAGCCGCACCACTGCCCGCTGCGCAGCACCTGGACGATCTCCGGCTCCCAGGCCTCATCCCACCGGGGCCATTTGGGCCAGCCGCCCTGATGTGCCGGCTTGCCTCCGAGCAGCGCCGGCTTGTCCGCCTCGGCAGCGAACACCGTCGGGGCCTGACCCGCGCTCAGCCCGGCTAAGGCTGCGGAACCGGCCGCGGTAGTCTGAATGAATCGACGTCGTGTAACTCTGTCTGTCATGGCGTGAACTCCTGTTGAACGAGGTCTGTTGATGGTCGGGAAGGAAACGTGTGCCACAAGGCATCCCTCGGCGCCTGCGCCGCGCACCTCACCAGCGACACCTTGCGGAGGGCCTTGCCGGGAGGCGTGGTGAAACAAGGCCGCTTGGGGATGTCCGCCGTGGTCTCGTTCAGTATAACGGATTGGGCCGGGCCGTGTACCAGACGAACGGCGTGCGGATGGGCGACGCGCGGAACTGCCCGACAGCGTCGCGCGGGACGCATCCGCTGCAGCCACTCCTCGCCGGATCCGGCGCCGCGGGCGGGCCTTGGGCCACGTGGTCGCGGAGCGTCTGCGGTGGAGGGTGAAGCACGCGCATGGGTGCCGGCGTGCTCGCCGCTTGCCGACGTTTCTTTCTTCCCCGTGTGCCCCCTTCCTTGTGCTTTCTGCTTCCCTCTCCTCCTTTGTGTCATCGGACCGTCGCTGGCGGAACGACGACCCCTTGCCCGTCTCCCTGGCGCAGCGGTTCGATGAGTTCGACGCTCCTGCCGTTCGGCAGGCGGCGTTGCACGGCGAGCTTGCCGGTCGTCGCGAAACCGTCGGCGGCGAGTTGGGCCTGTTCGTCAAGCGGCAGTAGCGCGAGCACCTGGCCGTCGGGCACGCGGGCGCGGAGGATGTATCCGCCGTCGCGTTGTTCGAGCGCGACGTCTCGCGGGCATTCGTGGCCGGCGCGGTGGGGGCGGAGGAGCGTGACGAACTGCACCGCCTTGGCGTCCCGCGGCGTGGTGGCGGTGAGGTGCCATTCCCGCAGCGTGATCCGCGGCCGGGGATTGGGATCGTATTGGTCGGTCTGCGCGAACGTCAATCCGTCGGGGGCCAGGAAGTCGATCTGGCACCGCACGTCGCCGGCGCGCACCAGAATGTCGTGCTGGCCGTTGACCTGCATCTCGTTGAGCGCGTGCAGCCAGTACTCGAACCTGGCGGGCTCGCGGGCGATCAGCCGGTCGTACACGATCACCAATTCCGGTTTGACGAACACGATCGCCCGCGTGAAGCGTTCCAGCGGCTTGCCGGCGGGGTTGGCGGCGGTTTTCTCGCCGACGTAGGCGTCGCCCGCCTGGCCCACGACCAGGTCGATCTCCGGCGTCGTCGCGAACGCCGTGACGGCGCCTCGCGCGGCGGCGGTGCGCCGCCCCTGGCCTTGGCCTCCGACGGTGATGTTGTTGACGGAGCGGGTGCTCCACATCCAGTTCCGATGATGATCGCTGCCGTAGATGTCGCGGTAGCCGCTGCGGATCAACAGCCGCTGGCCGTAGGCCCACAGCAGGAACGAGTTGTTGGCCTCGTAGCCGTGCGATTGGGTGCCGAAGGGACTTGATTTGAAGACCACCTGCACGCCCTCGGCGGCGTCTTGGAGCGTGGTGTTCAAGTAAGCTTGTCCCGTGCCGCGAAACAGTCGCGACGCGGGCAAGCCGTCGGGCGATTTCGGCTCGACTCGGGGAAGCGTTCCGCGCACGAAATCCACGTAACCGGCAGGTTCCGCCGGTCCGCCCAGCTGTTCGACGTACCATTGCCAATACGGATTGCCCGCCTGGGCCGCCAGCACGCTGACCAGCGGAACGTTGTCGGCGGCGCGCCGGCGGGCCGTCAGATCGCCGAAGCCCCCGCCCACTTTGCCCGGCGGCATCAGGTACATCGGATAGAAGCCCACGCGGGAGAAGAACGGCTTGCGGTAAGCGTCGATGCCCATCGCGGCCCGCATGACATCGGCCCACCACGTAAAGCGGCTCAGGTAACTGGACCAGTAGCTCGCCCCCTCGTGCCAGCCGCCGTCGTCGTCCGACCACACCGGGTAGACGTTTTGAAACACGTTCATGGCGAACCAGACCCAATCGTCGGCCCCCTCGATTTCGCCGAGAAAGGCGATGCCCACCTCGCCCAAGAAGTGCCAGGCCCGATTGCTGTGGCTCGCATAGGGCTGCCACAAGTGCCGCGGACACAAATGCCGATACATCTCCTCGCCGCGGACGCGCATGACGTCGCGGCACGCCTGCCGTTCGTCGGGCGCAAGCAAATCATGCACCAAGGTGTAGGTGCGGGAGAAGTGATAGGCGTACGGCATCCCGGCTTCGTCGTTGTACCGGTAGCCGGTCGCGCCCTTCGGGTCCCAGCGGGCGCAATCCAGCAGGATGCGTTTGGCCAACTGCCCGTACTCCTGCTTGCCGCCCAACTGGTGCGTGAAGGCCAAGGTGGCGGCCCCGTCCAGGGCGGCGATCGTGTAGGTCCGGTTTCCCCACCAAGTCTTGCGCCACGATTCGCTCAAACGCTCCGTTCCCTCGGGATACTTCGGCGGCTCGGCGGTCGGCGGCGGATTGCGCAGCAGTTGTTCGCACCGGGCCGTCAACCGTTTGTAGCGGTCGTTGAGTTCGCCTTGGGTCAGTTTGCGCAGCCGGGGCAGGTCTTCCGGCCGAATAAACAGCCGCGGATGCGAACGGGGAATCCGGGCCAGTAGCTCGTCCCGGCCTGGCAGCGGCATGGCCACGGCGTTCTCCGCAATCGAAAAGACGCGGTTCCGGCTCCAGTCGGTCTTCTGGCCCTGCTTGTCGACGCCCCGATAGCGCCAGGTGTACTTCCCGGCAGGCAACGTCCGGTCGGGACAGTGGACGTTGAACTCGACCGCAGCGGCCCGATAAGCCGCCGACGGGCCGCCCGATTCCGGAAGGCACTCCAGTTCCCAGGCTGCCACGCTCTTGTCGGGCCTCCAGCAGAAGCTCGGAGGATTCACATCGCTGACCGATCCCTCCGCAGGGCGAAATCCCCACTCTCCTTCCCGTGCCGGACTTTCGTCCAGGGACCACGTCCGGGATGGACCAACGAACGAGCCAGCCGTGATGGCGACGGCAATCAAAACAATTCGCATACTCAGATTCTCCCCTGCTTGGATTGTGTGCTCCCTGAACGAACCCGGAGCGCATCGCTCCACAAAAAACTGTCCGATGACAGGCCAGCGGCAAGACGCCAGCCGCCGGTCTTGCGGCCGATCCGCAACCGGTCGCCGGGGTGATTCCGCGCCGTTGTCTCTCGAACGAGGCGAACGATCCAGGCTCGCCAAGGCGACGATTGTATCATCCCGCCGCGCGCGTGTCGTTGCCGCGGGACAGTCTCAGCCCCGAAAAGTGCTTGCAGCTCGGTCGCGCGAGCCTCGACCAGTGGCGTTCCACAGGAATCGTCCGGAAGCGGCTGGTTGGCGGACCCGCCGGCCAAGCTGCCGAGGCGGAGGCCATGCGTCGTGGCGTGAAATACCCCGACGAGCCGACTCGCACACGATGGCCTTCGCGAGCGCCCCCGCGACTTCCGGAACGGGCTGCAGGGCGCAGCGCGCCCGCGTTCACGGCAGCCGGCTCGTGAAGCGGTAGGTTCCGGAAGCGACTTCGGCGCGAAACAGGCCCTTTTCGAAGGTCCCTGGGACGATGCCGGCTTGACGCTCCACGGGTTGCCCGCTTTCGCGGACGGCATCAAGCCCCTGCGCCGGGAGGACGACCGTCGCGGTCGTGTTCGGCGGCACCGTCAAGTCCCAGCTCAGCGTGTGGCCCTCGACGCGCCACGAACTGGCGATCCTGCCGTAGCCGGTCGTCAAGGAAGCCTCGACTCGCTTCAGTCCGCTTTCGACGCCGGGGGCGGCGAAGAAATGCTGGAAGCCGGGGGCCCGCTCGTCGTAACGAATGCCTCCCAGCCCTTCGATGAACCACAGCCCCACCGAGATCATCGTGTTGTGGATCTGCGAGTTGTCCCCGTCCCACTCTTCCCAGATGGTCGTGGCGCCGTTGCGGATCATGTAACAGAAGCTGGGGAAGTCCTCCTGCGTGTGCATCAGCGCCAGCAGGTCGTTGCGCCGCTGGTCGATGAGGTACTTGGCCATGAAATAGTTGCCGTGCATGCCGGTGTTCAAGTGGCCTTGGCGTGTGACCTTGATGTCGTGTTCCAGCGCGGCCAGGACCCGCGGCGCCGCGTCCGGCGGCGTGATGCCGAACAGCAGCGGCATGACCAGGTACGTCTGCTCGCCGTTGACATACGTCGCGCCGTCGGGATTCAGGAACCGTGCATGGAGCCGTGCGGCGAGTTCCTTGGCCCGCGTCGCGAAGACGTCGGCTTGCGCGTTGTCGCCCACGACCCGGCCGATCTTGCTGGCCAGTTGCAGGCAGTACACCAGATAGCAGTTGTTGAAGAACAAGGTAGAACGGTCGTCGACGCGGTCCTTGCCCTGCTTCCTTCCCGGCGGCACCCAGTCGCCCAGGAAGTTCCAGATCGGCGAGCCCGCGCAGCCGATGCCCACGTACGGCTGCAGCAGGCCGTCGCCCATCTTGGTGTCGATGAACGCCAGCCATTTTTTCATGACCGGCCAGCCCTGTTCCAACGGCCGCCGGTCGCCGTACGTGACGTAGATCTGCCAGGGCATGGTGATGCAAAAGCCGCTCCAGGCCGGCCCGCCGCCGGCGTCCTGCGAGTAGGGTGCGGTATAGGGCACGTCGCCCGCCTCGTTCTGGGCGTCGCGCCAGTCGGCGGCCCACTTGGCGTAGAACGGCCCGGTGCGGAAGTTGAGCATCCCCATTTCCATCGAGGTCCCCGAGTCGCCGCCGTAGCCCAGCCGCTCGCGGTGCGGGCAGTCGACCGTGTAGCCGCCCAGGCTGAGACACTGATAGGTCCAGCACATCATTTCGTGGATCTGGTTGAGCAGCGGATTGTCACAGGAGAAGGTCGCCCCTTGCTCGTAGTCCGTGGTGACCAGCCAGCCCCGGACCTCGTCCGGCTGCGGCGCTCGCGGCAGGCCCTTGACGATCGCGTACCGGAACGCCGCATAGTTGAACCGGTTGCGAAATCGCTCGCCCCCGCCGCCCCGCGCCACGTATTCGCTCCGCTGGCCGTAAACCTGGAACCGGCCGTCGGGGAACCGCTTGTCCGCAAACTCCAGGCTGATCTTCGTTCCGCGCGGCACGTCGTCGGGCAGGGCCAGTTCGAACCAGCCGGTGTAGTTGCGGCCCATGTCGAGCAGAAATCCGCCGTCCAGAGGCTGCACCGACGCCAGGCGGATCTCGTCCAGTCGCCGGTTCGGCTCCATCATCTGCGCGGCGATGATCGGCGTCGGCGGATGATGGACCGTGGCGGCCTGCCAGGACGAGTCGTCGTAATCGGCCGCACTCCAGTTGGCGATCTCCTTCTCCGCTTCGACCCGTTCCCCGCCGTAGCTGCCGCTGGTGCCTTTGCCCAGCGGCGTGAGGTGGCTGGGCCGCGCCTTCCACGTGGCGTCGGTGGCGAGGCTCAGCGGGGCGGCCCCGTCGAACGTCAGGTCCAGCTCCGCCTTGACCATCGGCCCGACGCTGCCCGCGTTCTTCAGCACGCCCAACGACCAACCCCGTCCCAGCCACAGGCCGATGCAATTCTGGCCCTTGACCAGAGACCGCTTGACATCGTGCGTCCGGTACAGCCCGCGTTTGCCGTAGTCGGAGACGGCCGGACTGAGCACGTCGTCGCCGATTTTTTGGCCGTTCACGTACAGTTCGTAATAACCCAAGGCGCAGACGTAGGCCGTCGCCGTGGCCGGAACCTGCTCCAGCGTCACGGTCTTGCGCAGCCAGGGCAGCGGCCCCTCGTTGTTCTTCATCCAGTCCGCGCCGATCCATTGGCCACGCCACTCGGCGGCCGAGAGCGGTCCCACGGTGAACATCGCCGGTTCGCTCCACGGCGACGACGCGCCGGTCTGGTCCCACACGCGGACCTTCCACCAGCAGCGCGATCCCTTGGCCAACGGATTGCCGGCGTACGGCACCCACTGCGACTGGTTCGCTTCGATCCGGCCCGAATCCCAAAGCGTCCCCCGGTCGGCCCCCAGCGCGTCGGGCGCGTCGGCCACGAGCACTTGGCGCGCCGCCTGCGCCAGCCCTCGGCTTCCAGCCGGAATCGCCCAGGAAAGCCGCGGCTGCGCCCGGTCGATGCCCAACGGGTCGGTCAGTCCCTCGCAACGCAACTGGTACGGCGCGGCGGCAGGCAAACATGAAACCAGAGCCAACACACATTCGGCGATCATCCTAGGTCTCCTCACCGAGCAGGGATTGCTGCTCCACGGCGATGACCTCGCCGACAGTCATGCGACTGGCTGGCGCGTCCGCGTCGATGGGGAACAGCGGCACGTCGCTGGGGTTTTTCCGAGGCGACAGCGCACGGGCCGTGTCGTCCAGGCCCAATCCCCTTCGGATCAGGTCGGCGACAACGTCCTTGAGCTTTCTGCCCTCGTTCACCGCACGAAGCCCTTGATCTCGTGCCCCAACTCGTCGGGCAAATCCAGGGCCGTTTTCTCGTCGCCATTCTGCTGGCCTTCCGGCTTCCTGTCAACCTCCACGTCCGGCTCACCGGAAGAACCCGATCAGGCCTTTCACGGCGACGAACGACATGACCAGCGAAAAGGCGAAGGCAACGGTCATGCCCGTGTTGAGAAACCAGCCGGCCCGCTGCGAGCCCATCAGCGTGCGGTGGTTGAGCAGCGCGAAAAAGACGCCGATCACCAGCGGCAGGACGAAGACCTGTGAAACCTGCGTGGCAATCTGCGCCGCAATCGGGTTGGCGCCGAAGACCGGGACCGCCAGTCCCAGCACGCACGCGAGGCCGCACAGGACGCGGAACAGCGTCGAGCGGCTGTCAAACTCGCCGCGCCGATAGTCGCTGATCAACAGCGGCGCGACCATGCAGATCGGGAACACCGACGACAGCCCGGCGCTCAAGGTTCCCACCAGAAACAGGGCCACCGCATACCTTCCCGCCACCGGCGTGAGGGTGTGGACCATGTCCAGCACCTGGTTGATTTCCAGTCCTCGACGGAACAACGCGCCGGCCGCGCAGGCCATGACCGCTCCGCTGACAACAAACATCAGCGCCGCCCCGGTCAAGGCGTCCACCGACTGCTGCCGGAGGTTGTCACGCGTCCAGCCTTTCGCCTTCAGCAACAGCGGACGAACTACAAACGTCGGCGCGGCCATCGTCGTGCCCACAAACGCGGCCACCATCAGATGCGCGCCGGGGACCGCGGGGATGCTGGGCACGAAGCCGCGCGCCACTTGCCCCACCGGCGGCAGCACAACGAACATGGAGACAATAAACGAGATGCCCAGGATCGTGACGAAGAAGATCAACACCTTCTCGAAAAACGAATATCCGCCGTGCCAGAGCATGACGTACATCAGGCCCATGATCGTCACGGCAATCGCCAACACGGGCCAGTAGGCGTTTTCCGTCAGCGACGGAAGGAACAGGCGCAGACTCTCGTAGAGGGCCGCGGACGAAAGCCCCACCAGGCCCGACAGGCAACACCACTGCCCGGTGACCACGCCGATCACCATCAGGATCGCCAGCCATCTCCCGCCCGGCAGATGTCTCCGACAGCCGTGTACCGCCGTGTCGCCGGTCACCAGCACGAACCGGCCGGCCGCCTCCATCATGACCCACGAGAACAGACAGCTCAGGGCCAGCACCCAGAGCAGTTGCATCCCGAACTGGCTGCCTGCCTTGGCCATCGCCGTTACACTGCCCGTGCCCACCGTATAGCCGATGGCAAAGATCCCCGGCCCCACGGCCAGCAGCACTTGGAGGATTCGCTTCATCATCGCACCTGGGAGAAAAAAGTTGTCCGGAGCCGTCTTTTTGTTTCGCCTCACGCCGGGGAACGTTCGCTCAGCGGAGCTGCTCCAGAGGAATCACGGCCAATTCGGCGGTCCGATAGTTCTTGACGGCGTACCCGACGTACAACTGCCCGTCGTGCTCGACTGCGTACGGATAGCACAACGAGGCGTCAACGCGCGACGGTCCCGGCCCGGCGGGGAACACGGCGTGACGAATCACAAACACGCGAGAGAAGGCCTTCTGGCCCGGCCGGCTGACGGCGATGGTCAACGGCGAACGGCGGTTGCCGCTGTCGGCGGTCGTGGTGCCGATCAGATAGTTCTGCCCGGTGCTGAGTGTTCCGCAGTAGGGTTTGCTGGCCGCCATCGGCAAATTGGTGGCGACGGCCGGCGCCCAGGTGCGGCCGGAGTCGGTGCTGTGGGAGGCGAGCGCCAGGGGGCGACCCCAGCGCGATACGTTGGTGATCCGCGTTTCATCCACCAGCACCGTGGACTCGCCCCAGATCGAGTTGGCCGGAACGCTGGCGTGACTGGGGATCACCACCAGGTCCCAGCGGGTGAAGTCCTCGCCGTGACTGATGGCGACGGCGGGCAGGTGCCCCGCGAGATGGCGGTAGCCAAAGCTGACCCGCGCCCCGGCCATGATCCAATTGCCGTCCTGCATCTTCAGCGGTTCTTGCATGGGCCAGAAGCCCTCCTCGATCACCACGCCCTTGGGCCGCCACTGGCCCGTGGCCTCGTCCAGCACGTAGGCGCGCGTGTGCGTGCGCTGGAAATCGTCGTAGAACGCACCGTGGAACGCCCACAACTTGTCTCGATGCGAAAGGAACACGCCGTGACTGACGCCCCGATTGCCCTCGCCGGCATCGATGGTGACGATTCCTCCCCAAGTCCTTCCGCCGTCTTCGCTGACCCGGACATGGGCTTGCTCGCTGGCCGTGTTCTCGGCGCCCGTGTTGAATCCGTAGGACGCGTACAGCTTGCCCTCGTGCCAGGCCAGGGCGACGCCGAGCAACCAGTTGCCGCCGTCTCGCTGCGGCTCATGCGGTTTAATGACGCTGAACCGGACGCCTTCCAGCACGGGGATCTCCGCGCTGGCGGGCAGCAGGCCGTCTGTCCACAGCACGTACGGTTCCGGCGTCTGGGGAACTTCGTGGGGCGTGGTTTCCCGCTTGGCCACCGCCCGGATCTGGTCCTGGCTCAGCGCGCGGCCGTACAGGCACACGTCGTCCAGCGCGCCCTGCCACATCTGTCTCAACCGGCCCCCGTCGTTGACTCCGCCGATGGTCAACGGCGCGGCCGTGTGGGGGACCGTTGGCCCCAGCCTAGCTTTGCCCTCCAGGCGCCCGTCGACGTACAGCCGCGCGTTGCCGGCGTCCACGGTCACCGCCACGTGGTGCCAGCGGCCCGGCTTCGGCACGCACTTCGACCCCAGCGTGCGCCAGTCGCCATGCTGCAAGTAGAACCGGAACTGGTTGTCGTGGTCCACCATCAGACCCCACTCGCGTTGGTTAGCCGAGTAGACGTTCTTGGCCACGATCATCTGCTGGCCGCGGTTCAGGGCGTACACATTCGCCCAGGCCGTGATGGAAAAAGTAGCGGCGGAGAAGTCGAAGTCGCCCGCATCCGGCACGGCGGCGTAGCTGGCCGACCCGTCCAGTCGCAACGAGTGTCCGCGGACGCCGGAAGCCAACTCGAACTGGCCCAAGACGGTGGCTTCGTGGCCGTGTCCCGAGCCGTCTCCGACGCGCGCTCCACGGATGTCGTCGAACGTCCAGCACGCCACCAGCCCCTCCCGCGGCAATCCGTCCGCAGGCTCCTGCGCCCCGGCGCCGGCGGCCATCAAGATCGTGACGAAGCCAAGAATCACCCTGACGATGAATCGCATGAGCTTTCTCCCGGTGGCGTTATGATAACAAACGCTGAGTGGCTTGCATCGATCGGCACGCCCGGACGGAGCGAAATGGCAACCTGCCGATCTTGCCAGCCCTGTCGCAACGGAGGCCGAAATAACTCCCCGTTTCGGCGGAAATGGGTGCCAAGCCGAGGCGCTCCGCAGTTTCCACCGGCCGCGGTTCTGGTCTTGAACATCGCCCGACGGAGGCAAGCTCCGCCGTGGCGGGACCTCATCGCTTTTGTCCAGCGTCCTTCCCTCCTGGAGGAACCAGATTTCTTCTGCGAAACGGCGTCCACCCTACCGCATTTGGCCGGAAAGCTGGTATCATGATAGCGACTCGGGCCAGGTTCTGCGTCGGGAAGAAGCGCGACTTTTTGAAGACAGCCGCGCTGCTGGCACGCTGAAGCGTCCGAGCAGGCACACGGAAAAACTCCCACCTCACGATGCTTCCCTCACGAAAGGAGACGCGTTATGACGCAACGGTGTACACGTCGGACGTTTCTGCGAGGCACGGCGGCCGCCGCCGGCCTGGGCTTGGCTTCCCAGGTGTTCGCCCCGCCCAACCTGCTGGGCCAACGCGCGCCGAACTCGAAGCTGAACGCAGTCGTCATCGGCTGTGCGAATCAGGGTCTGGCCAGCCTCAGCGCCGCGGTGACCGAAAACCTGGTGGCTCTGGTCGACGTCGACGAAAACCACCTGGCCACGACGAACAACTGGCTCAAGGAATACGCTCCCGACGTGAATCCTGCGAAGCTGAAAGTGTTCCACGACTACCGCAAGATGTTCGATGAGATCCACAAGGAAATCGACGTCGTCTTCGTCGCCGCGCCGGACCACCATCACTTCCTGACTTCGATGATCGCCATGTCGCTGGGCAAGCACGTGTACGTCGAGAAGCCCTTGGCGCATACGATCGAGGAAGTCCGCTTGATGGCGGCGGCGGCCAAGAAGTACAAGGTGGTCACGCAACTGGGCCAGCAGGGGCACAGCGGCGAGGGCATCCGGCGGCTGATCGAGTACATCTGGGCGGGCGCCGTGGGCAACGTGTTGGAGACGTACAGCTGGGCCCGCTCCGGCCGCGGCGGCGTCGGCGGGCGTTTGCCGACCAAGCCGGTGCCGGCCGGACTGCACTGGGAAGAGTGGATCGGCCCCATGCCTTATCGCGACTATCACGACGAACTGCACCCGTTGCTGTGGCGCAGCTGGTGGGACTTTGGCGACGGCTCGCTGGGCGATTGGGGCTGCCATAACCTGGACGGCCCGTTCTGGGCTTTGAAGTTGGGCGAGTCGCAGCCCACCAGCGTCGAAGCGCTCGTGCAGGAAGGCGGCAGCGAGGAACGGTTCCCGTTGCGCAACGTCATCCGCTGGAATTACCCGGCACGAGGCAACCAGCCGCCGGTCAAGGTCCATTGGTACGACGGCTACTACGACAAGACCGACCCCACCAAGACCGACGACGAGGGCAATCCGCTGCGGATCCAAAACCGCCCGCCGATCGTGCTGGAACTGGAAAAGAAGTACGGCCGGGACCTGAAGGCCGGCGGCACTGTGTTCGTGGGCGACAAGGGAATCATCGCCTGCGGCGACTACGGCGGCAGCCCGCGGATGATCCCGGAAGCGGCGCACCGGGCCTTCCGGTCGCCGCCCAAGACGCTGCCCCGCGTCAAAGGGCCGCATCAGCAGGACTTCCTGAATGCCTGCAAGGAGGGCTATCTGGCCTGCTCCGACTTCTCCTACGGCGGACCGCTCACCGAAATGGTGCTGCTGGGCTGCTTGGCCATCCGCGCCGGCGTCGGCAGGAAAGTCGAGTGGGACTCGGCCAACATGAAGTGTACGAATGTGCCCGAAGTCAACGCGCTGGTCAAGCGCGAGTACCGCAAGGGCTGGACCATCTGAACCGCCGCACGGCCGGCAGGGTGACGCCCGTCGGCAAGTCGTTTGCCAAGCCCGGCTGTCGAAACCCGCCGGGCTTGGCCGGCCCGTGTCGGCTCGGTTCGAGCAATCACTTTGTTTCCTACCTTGACTGAACACCAGGAGAAACACATGAACCTCTCGCGAAGACAAATGTTGCAGTTGAGTGCCGGCGCGGCCGCCGCCTCGATTTTGGGAACCCGCCTGACGCCGACTGCCGTCGCCGCTCCGGCAAAGAAAATCCCGCTCGGACTGGAACTCTGGTCCGTCCGGCAGCTGTGCGAAAAAGAGCTGCCGAGGGTGCTGCAGGCCGTTGCCAAGATGGGCTACGACGCCGTCGAACTGGCGCACAGCTACTACGGTTACGATGCCGCCGCGTGGCGCAAGCTGCTGGACGACAACGGCCTGAAGAGTTGCGGAATGCACATGGGCTTGCCGGCCCTGCAGGGCGAGGCGTTTCAGAAAACGGTCGACATCCACAAGGTGATCGGGACGCCGTACCTGATCATCGCCTCGCTTCCCCACAAGAGCCTGGCTTCGCTGCAGGCGATCATCGAGACGGGCAAACAATTCAACGACCTGTCAAAGAAATTGGCTCCGCACGGGATGAAGATCGGCTATCACTGCCACGGCGGTGACTTTGCCAAAGTGGATGGCCGCACGGCTTGGGAACTGTTCGGCGAAAACACCAACCCCGACGTCCTGCTGCAACTCGATATCGGCAACTGCCTGGGCGGCGGCGGCGATCCGGTCGCTATGCTCAAGAAGTTCCCCGGCCGCTCGGTCAGCATCCATATCAAGGACCACGGCGGCAAGCCGGGGGCCGTGTTCGGCGAAGGCGCGGTCAATTGGAAGGAAGTTTTTGAGATCTGCGAGACGATCGGCGGCACGAAGCGGTACATCATCGAGGAGGAAGGCCGCGCCGGACAGCAGGCCCTGGACGACGTGCGCCGCGCAATCCAGAACTTCCGCAAGATGGGCAAGTAGGCGACCAAAACGATTCTGGAACAAGCACCAAACGGTATGGGGAACGCTGGACGTTCAGGTTGAGATGCAACGGCTTCCGGATCAGGGGTCAGGCGTACAAAAAACCGTTTGGTGCAAGGAACCAGAAGGGTTTGTCCAGGAGGAGCACACGCTGGACAAAAGCGGCGGGGTCTCGGCCAACGGCGAGCCCCGCCACGGCGGAGCTTGCCTCCGTCGAGCGATGTTCAAGACCAGAACCGTGACCGGTGGAAGACGGCGACCGGTTGGACGCGGCCGGCTGGTTCTGAACATCGCCCCACGCTGGCGAGCAGCGTGGTGGCGAAGCAACAGGTCGGCGAACGTGTCCTACTGAGGTCGATAGATCCCCAACTCCCGGATGGCGGGCGAGCCTCCGTAACAGCCGGTGATCTTCAATTCGATCGTGGTGCAAGTCACCGGGTCCAGCTTGACGACCAGCACATTGTCCTCGTACTGGGCGCTTTCGATCTTCTGGACGGTCTTGCCGTCGCAGATGATCTCGAAGTCCCGCGGCGCGAAGCGGTGCTGCTCGTAGCCCATGACGCTGATCGCGGCGATCCGTTCGGGCTGCGGCAGGGTGACGACCAGCCGGTACAGGCGATTGCCGTCGGCTTCGTCCCAGTACGTTGCCGGGTTGCCGTCGATCGCGGCCTGATCGCCGCTGGCGGCGCCGTCCTTTTCCACGTCGTCGGGACTGCTGGCCTTGCCTTGCGGGGCGACGTTCAGCAACGAGCCGATCACGAACCAGGCGCTTTCGGCCACTTGGCGCGCGGCGGGCTTGGTGGCAAGCTCAAGAATTCTCTGGACCGCCGCCTTGGCCCGGTCGGGATGGCCGCTTTGGACCCTCTTGGCGATCTTGACGACCGCCACCGCCGCCTCGACTTCCAGGTCTTTGTCCGTCAGGCAGCTGCCGGCCAGTTCCAAGGCCGCAGGATGGGCGACGTCTCCCAGTGCGGCCAGCGCCGCTTTCTTCTCTTCGGGCCGCGGGGCCAGCGTCAGCGCTTCGCCCAGCAAGGCGGCCGTTTCCGCCGGGGCTCGGCCGCCGGGCAGTCCCGCCATGCGGATCAGCCCGCGCAGGGCCAGCACCTTGTGCGGCAGGCTTTCCGCCGTGCGGGCAATCTGCGGCAAGTCGGCGATGGCTCGGGCGTCGGGCCAGTCGGCCAGGCCGCGGATCGCCGTGTCGCGGACGGCGGGATCGGCGTCCTGGGCCGCGGCTCGCAGGACCTCCAGCGAGCGATCGGACGGGACGCGGGCCAGGACGCGGAGCAACGGACCGCGGACGTCCGCGATGGCTCCCGGCAGGCCGGCCGACACGCTCGCGGCTGCCGAGTCAGGGTCTGGGGCCCGCTGACACACGGCGATCAGGGCCTGCTCGGCCGCCTGCCGCTGGCCCGCCGAGGGGGCCGCCGCCAGCAGCTTGACCAGCGCCGGCAGGGTCTGGGCAGAGGCCAAATCGCCCAAGGCGCGCCAGGCCTCGATCCGGATCGCTTCGTCGGCGTCCTCGGCAAGCTTCAGCAGCACGGGAGTCGCGGACAGGACGCTGCGTGCGGCCAACGCGCGAATCGCCTCCGTCCTTTGCCGCAATTCACCAGCCTGCGCGGCTGCGGCCAGCGTGGCATCCACTTCGGCGCCCCGCACCCGCGCCAGACTTTGCCTTGCGGCCGCCTGCGGTGCGCCGCGGTCGCCGGTAGCGGTTTCCAGCAACAAGGCGACGCTGGCCGCATCGCCCACGCGGCCCAACGCGCCCAGCGCCGCCGCGCGCACGGCCTCGTCGCCGCGTCTTGCCGCTTCCGTCACGGCCGGCAGGGCTGTCGGATCGTTGACCAGTTCCAACAGGGCGGCCTGAGTCGCGGCGGGCAGCGTCGGGAGACTGGCAAACACGGCGCCGATCAGCTTCGGGCAGCCTCCTTCGCACACCAGCTTGGCAGCCGACATCCGCAGACCCGCGTCGCCGTCCTGCAGAGCCGCGATGGCGAAGTCGGCGGCCTGCGCCTTTTCGGCCAGCAGGACCCCGCGCAGGGCGGCCGTCCTGATGACCGCGTCGTCGTCCGCGTCGCCGAACACCCGGCGGTAAAGCTTGGCGGATTCGGCCGCTTGCCCGTCGTCGGCCAGTCGTTCGGCGCACCGCAGGACAGCGTGCTGACGGTATTGCTGCAAGCCGGGCGGGACCGTCGCCGTCTGGATCGCCGCCAGCGCGTCGGCGCCGCCGATCTGGCCCAGGGCGTACAGGGCCGCTTCGGCCACGGCCGGATTCGGGTCGCCGGCCAGCCGCGCGACGACGGCCACGGCGTGACGGTCGCGGCGCGCGCCGATGGTCTGTAGCACGCCGGCCTTGAGGTCGGTGGGCACGGCGTCCAGCGCCGCGCGCAGCGCCGCGTCCACCTGCTCGCCGGGAATGCTCTGCAGCGCCCAACGGGCGATGGTTTCCAGTTGTCCCTCGGCGAGCAGTCCCGCGAGCGCGGCGGCCGATTTCTCCGATCCCATGTGCCGAAGCTGCCGGCAGACCCAGGCCTTGGCGTCCGTGCTGGCTTGGGAGGACTGCAGGATCTTCAGCAGCTTGTCCTCCAACTCCGGCAACTGGGCGGGACTAGCCGCGCGAAGCTCCGCCTCGATCGCCGCCAACGCCGTGCGGGGTTGACCGGTTTGGTAGCCGAGGGCTTCCGCGTAAGGGTCTGCGGCTTGTTGGCCGCTGGCCGCCGAGGCCACGGCCAGCGCACCCAGCGAAAGGAAGAGGGCGGCCAGTTGATGAACCGTCATCGGAGCGTCTCCGTCAATGAGTGAACCGGTAGTTCCATGCCCAGTCGTACCGCGACGCGGCGCGGGTGTCAATTCCCTGGGGTTCGAGTTCGCACCCGCGCCCCTTCACGAGCGGTGACGCAGCGGGTAGGATCGTAGCGCCGCGAGGCCGCGTGGAGCATTCTCTCAGTCGTAGTCGCAGGACCTGGGAATTCGCATGATCGATCCGGCACGCCTGGACGCCGCTTATGAACGAGTCCGCGCTCAGCTGCTCGCGGAGCGACTCCCGGCGGGACATTGGGTTGGTCAGTTATCGACCTCGGCGCTGTCGACGGCGACGGCGGTCAGCGCGCTGGCGCTCGTCCAACGGCATTCGCCGCCGCACGACCGATTCGCGGCGGTGATCGCTCGCGGGGTCGCTTGGCTGGCCGGGCACCAGAACGCGGACGGCGGCTGGGGCGACACCGACCGCAGCGATTCGAACATCGCCACGACGATGTTGGTGCGTGCGGCGATCCAACTGGCGGGCCAGGCGGAAGAACGGTCCGCAGCGATGGCGGCCGGCCAGCGTTACCTGGATGCCCAAGGCGGCCTGGACGGCCTGCGAGCGCGGTACGGCCGGGATCGGACGTTCGCTGTGCCGATCCTGACGAACTGTGCGTTGGCCGAGCTGGTGCCGTGGTCCAAGGTGCCGCCGCTGCCCTTTGAGCTGGCCTGCTTGCCGCAGCGTTTCTACCGCTTCGTCCGCTTGCCGGTGGTCAGCTATGCAATTCCGGCGCTGGTGGCGATCGGCCAGGCTCGCCACCGCCATTTGCCGTCCGCCTGGCCGTGGACAAGACTCCTGCGGCACGTGGCGATGGCGCCCAGTCTCCGCGTGCTGCACCGCATGCAACCGGCCAGCGGCGGCTATCTGGAGGCCGCGCCGTTGACCAGTTTCGTGGTGATGAGCCTGGCAGCCTCGGGCCGTGCCGAGCATCCGGTCGTGCAGCAGGGCGTCGCTTTCCTGCTGGACTCCGTCCGTCCGGACGGCAGTTGGCCGATCGATACGAATCTGGCGACCTGGACCACCACGCTGGCGATCAACGCTTTGGCCAGTGCGGGCGAGGACGTGGCGGCCTTGGGCTGTTGGGACTGGTTGCTGTCCTGCCAACACCGGCAATTTCATCCGTTCACGGGAGCGGCGCCGGGCGGATGGGGCTGGACTGATTTGAGCGGCGCCGTGCCGGACGCCGACGACACGCCGGGCGCGCTGCTGGCGCTGGCGGCCTGGCGCGACGCGTCTGGGTGCCCCGCCGCCGACCGGGCGCGGATCGACCAAGCGGCGGCGGCGGGGATTGCCTGGCTGGTCGGTCTGCAGAATCGAGACGGCGGCTGGCCCACCTTCTGCCGCGGCTGGGGCAAACTGCCCTTTGACCGCAGCGGAGCGGATTTGACCGCGCACGCGCTGCGGGCGATCAACGCTTGGCAGCACGTGGCGGCGAGTCGGCGGAGCGTGCAAGCGGTGCAGGCCGGCTTTCGGTATTTGGCCCGCCAGCAGCGCCGCGACGGCAGTTGGGTTCCCCTGTGGTTCGGCAACCAGGACCATCCGGAAGAAGAGAACCCGGTGTACGGAACGGCCAAGGTGCTGTTGGCGTACCGGGATTGGCAGACGCAACAGGCGCCGCCGGCCGTCGCCGCCGTGAATTGGCTATGCCAGCACCAGAACCCCGACGGCGGTTGGGGCGGCGGCGCGGCGCGGATCGCGGCCAGCAGCGGACGGCACGCTAGCAGCGTCGAGGAAACGGCGTTGGCCGTGGAGGCACTGGCGGCCGCAGGACTTTGCGACGGCCGCTGCGGCGTGCTGGAGCGGGGCGTGCAATGGCTGGTGGAGGCGGTCGCAGAAGGCCGTCACCGCGACGCCTCGCCGATCGGGTTCTACTTTGCCAAACTGTGGTATTACGAGCGGCTGTATCCGCTGCTGTTCACGCTGGCCGCCCTGGGCCAGGTGCGGCGAACCCTGAGCCGATCCGAGACGGCGGGGTGAGACCCCACAGCGGTCCCGCTTGGCGGGGGAAACGACGCAGCGTGGGCGGCGGGCTGGTTGTGAACACCGTTCCACGCTGGCCAGCAGCGTGGTGGCGGGAATCACGGTGCCGCTGATGGGCCACGGCGGAGCTTGCCTCCGTCGAGCGATGTTCACGTTTCGCAGATGTGGGAATCTCGCAGCGGGGACGGGCTCGGGCAGGCCGTTCTGCGGCGTCAGACCCGCGTGACGGCCCTGCTAGCGTCGCCCAAGACCTGCTGTCAGGAGCGAAAAGCCTTCAGATTCGCCTTGTCATTGTTCCGCTTTTTTCCGATAACTCCGCGGCGTTTTTGTCGGACCATCGGATGTCCCTTGCCTGGCGGGTACGGACTGTGAAGCTGCGAAATCCTTGGCTGATTCGGCTGGCGGCTTTCTCCAGCGCGCTGCTCTTGCGAGCGTGGCTGCGGACGGTGCGCACCCGCGTGTTTGCGGCCGATGGACGCGGGCATCCGGCGGATCCGAACGAGCAGGCGTTCATCTATGCCTTCTGGCACGAATCCCTGCTGGCTCCGGCCAAGATGCGGACCAAGGTCAGGGTGATGATCAGCCAGAGTGCCGACGGCGAGTTGATCGCCCAGATCTGTCGGCATTTGGGCTTGGGCACCGTACGAGGTTCGCCGAAGCGTGGCGGAACGCAAGCCGTGCTCGAGTTGTTGCGGGACAGCGAACGTGCGCACTGGGCCATTACTCCAGACGGGCCGAGCGGCCCGCGGCGGCAAGTGAAGAGCGGCGCGGTCTGGCTGGCGTCGCGCTCGGGCCTGCCCCTTGTCCCCGTCGGCGTCGGCTTTACGCATGCCTGGCGCGCGTCCAGTTGGGACCGCTTCGCGATCCCGCGCCCGTTCAGCACCGTGATCGGCGTCCTGGGCCAACCGCTGTTGGTTCCCGCCGACCTGGACAGCGACGGCATCGAAGGCTACCGCCGGCGCTTCGAAGAAGCCTTGTTGGCGGCAACCCACGCGGCGGAACAGAGTGCCGAGCAGTTCGCTTCGTCACCCCGCCGGGACGGCGTCCGACCCGTGCCGGCCCTGCACGCGGCGGCGGCGCCTGGCAAGCCCGTCCCCAACGTTTCTCAGAATCTCCTCGTCGAAGTCCCCTGTAACCATTAGGAGTCAGAGCGATGGATCGCACCGAACTGTCCCAGATGTTGCTGGAGTTGGTGGAAGACGAAACCGGCGACAAGTTCTCGGAGATCAGCGACGACACCGATTTGCGGACGGGCCTGAGACTCGATTCGCTGGACATGGTCAGCCTGATTCTCAAGATCGAGACGCGGCTGAGCATCAAGATCGAAAGCGACGAGTTGAACGGCGTCACGACTGTCGGGCGGATGCTGGACTTGCTGCAGGCCAAGCTGGACTCCTGCGCCGACCGCAAAGCGGCCTGAACGACCGGCTTGCGTGCGACCACGAAATCTCCGCCTTGTTCCTTTGGCCGTCCAGGGGATTGCCCATGTCTGTTCGATCTTTCGCGGCGACCTGCGAGTGCGCCGTAGCCGCGCACGGCGTGATCGCGGCTCCGCTGAACGTTCTTCCCGCGCTTCGTGAGCAACCCGGCGACTCCGTCCGCCGGCCCATCCCGCCGCGGTTCCTGCGGCACTCGGACGAGCAGACGGTGGTCGGACTGGCTGCCGTGCTGAAGGCCATGCACGCAGGGCCGCTCCGCGAGACGTGCTTCGACAACTGGGGCGTGGTCGCCGCACCGAGGTTCCCCGGCCGGTTGGGCGGCGCAGCCACTTTTCGCAAGTACGGCCAAGGCGGACCGGCCGCCATCTCGCCGCATATCATCCCCCAAAATTCGCTGCACTCGGTCTCCAGTGCGATCAGCATCAGCCTGGCGATGCACGGACCGAATTTTGGAATCGGCGGCGGACCGGAAGCCCTCGCGGAAGGGCTGACGGTCGCCATGACCTTGCTGGATTCCAGCGACCTGCCCGGCCTTTGGCTGGTGCTCACTCAATGGTCGCCCGAACCCGTGCCTGACGGCCTGGGATCGACCCAGACAGAGACGGTTTGCCTGGCCGTCGCCCTGGGGATGCTTCGTCACGCAAAGCAAAACTCGGCAGGGCAGGATCCGGAAGGAGTGACCCTGCGGCTGACGGTCCCCCCGCGGTTGGACCGCAGCGGCCGGCAGGTCCGCCTGGTCTCTGCAGCGGCCGATCCGGCCGGCCAGACGGGGGCCGCAGAAGAACCGCCCGAGCGGTCCGGCGTTCCGCCCTTGGTCGAGCTGGCTCGCTGGCTGGCGGGAAAACCTGGCGAACGATCGGCGCCGTGGTCGCTTGGCCTGCCGTGGGGCGGTCGAGTGGAATTGGCCCGGACGAATGACTTCCAGCAGACGAAGGCAGCTTGAGCATGACGCAGCGTATTTGGATGACCGGGGTGGGCGCGGCCACGCCGCTGGGTAGCGGCTTTGCGACGTTTGCCGAAAACCTGCTGGGCGGAAAGTCGGGCGTGGCGGCCCACCAGCTGCTGCCGCAGGATCCGTCCCAGCGGCAGTTCATCGCCGCGGTGGACGAAATTCCGGTGCCGCCGGGCTGGGCGGAAGCGGACTTCCGTCGGTACAAGCGACTGGAACAGCTGACCCTGAGTTGCACGGCGCGGGCGCTGGACGATGCCGGCCTGGCGGACGGCCGTGACGACCTGCGGATCGGCGTCGTGCTAGGTTTGGGCGCGGAATACCTGCGCATCTGGGAGCTGGACATGCTGGCCGGCGGGAACCGGGTTTATACGCCTGACCAGGATCTGCTGTCGGTGGTCCACCTTATCCAGCGGGAGCTGGGCCTGAACGGTCCGGCCGTCTCCGTGGCGGCCGCCTGTGCCAGCGGCGGGTACGCGCTGGGCGTCGCCCGGCGCTGGCTGCAACTCGGCTGGGTGGACGCCTGCCTGGCCGGCGGTTGCGATCTGATCACGCCCATGTCGTACGGCGGCTTCTACAATCTCCGCGCCTTGTCGCGCCGCGACGATTCGCCGACGCTGGCGTCCCGTCCCTTCGACCGCGCCCGCGACGGGTTCGTGATGGGCGAGGGCGGCAGCGTTTTTGTCCTGGAAGGGGAAGCGGCCGCCCGCCGCCGAGGCGCCTCCGCGTACGCAGAGTTTGCCGGATTCGGCGCGACCAGCGACGCCTCGCACATGGTCATCCCCAGCACCGAGCCGCAGCCCGCCAGCCGGGCCGTCCGCCTGGCCTTGGACGACGCCGGCGTCAATCCCGATGACGTCGATTACGTCAACGCGCACGCCGCCGGTACGACCGTAGGCGACCGGGCCGAGGCCCGCGTGCTGCAACTGGCGCTGGGCGACGCCGTCGCGCGGGTGCCGGTCAGTTCGACCAAGAGCATGACGGGGCATCTGCTCAGCGGCGCGGCGGCCGTCGAGGCCCTCGCCTGCCTGGTCGCGATTCGCCATCAGGCCCTGCCCCCGACGGTCAACCTGGACGATCCGGACCCGGAGTGCGATCTGCAACACGTCCCGCACTGCGCCCGCCCCGCCTCCGTGCGCGTCGTCGCGTCCAACTCGTTCGGCTTCGGCGGCAGCAACACCTGCCTGGTGTTCCGCAAGGCGGCCTGAAGCGGCGCGGAAGTCGCAAGAATCGCCGTTCAACCGCGCCCCCACGGACAGCGCGGGCATTGGCCTGCGTCCTCGCCCAATCCGCGCTCCCCGCGGGGTCGCGGTGAAACGGGGACGCCGATTGGTGACGCACCTACGCTGCTTTCTTGGCCTTTGCGCGCTTGGGCTTGGCGGCGGGTTTGGACGCGGGGCGGCCGGTGAGCTTCTCCAGCAACCGGGAGACGTAGCCGTTGGCGCGGCCCGGCGCGGACGGGTCCTGGGCGGGCAAGTTCTCCAGCAGCGGCTTCAACGGCGCGGCTTTGTCGCCCAGCGAGTCGATCGCGTTGAGCGTGAGGATCGACGCGTAGGCGCCGTTCTTTTGCGGCGACGCAAGTTGCTCCAAGACGGCCAATGCCGGCCGCAGGTCCGCTGGATTGCCATACTGGCCGAGCGCCCGGGCAGCCAGGACGCGGACTGTCGGCGAGTCGTCGTTCAGCGCCGCGTGCAGGTCGTCGCGGGCCGCCGCAACCGCCGCCGCGCCGCGAATCAGCAGACCCTGCGCCGCCCAGTACCGCACGCCGCTGTCGGCGTCCCGCAGCCCGGCCCGCAACTCGTCGACGGCGTGCGCATCTCGCGTGGTGGCGAGTTGCGCCATGTCCAGGATCTTCTCTAACGGGTAGCGTTGACGGTGGTGCCCCAATTCGTACGGCGGCGTCTCGCCGGCGAGGCGGTGCATCTCAGCCTCCGCCAGGAAGCCGACGTCGCGCACGGCCAGCACGTGTTCGCGGTGCGCCCGGCGCAGTTCATCCAGCACGGCTTGGTGCTCCGCCGAGCCGACCAGATTGCGGACTTCGTCCGGATCGGCCTGCAGGTCGTACAACTCCTCTGCCGGTTTCGGTTCCCAGAAAAACGTCTGCGGCGGCCGCAGCCGGCCCTCGTCGTACAGCCTTTTCCAGACTTGCGTGGTCGGCGTCTGGAACATGTAGCTCAGGTACTGGCCGTAGATCAGGTGCGGCATGTAGTTGCGGACGTACACGTAGCGCTCGTTGCGCACCGAGCGGACCATGTCGTAGCGTTCGTCCATCCGCCCACGGAACCCGAACAAGTATTTCTGCGGCGGGGCCTCGAATCGGCCCAAGAACGCCTGCCCCTGCATCCACTCCGGCGGCCGCACGCCGGCCAGACTCAGCAGCGTCGGCGCCAGATCCACAAACGCCACCAGGCGGGCCGACGCGCCGCCCGGCCGGTAGTCCTGCGGCGCCAAGTCCCGGAACGTGTCCGGCACGTGAACGATCAGGGGCACGTGCAGGCCCGAGTTGTAGGGCCAGCGTTTGCTGCGCGGCATGCCCGAGCCGTGGTCGCCGTAGAAAAAGACGATGGTCTGGTCCGCCAGGCCGGCTTCTTCCAGTTCCTTCAGCCGCTGGCCGGCCTGCGCGTCCATCTCCGTCACCTTGTCGTAGTACTGCGCCCAATCGTGGCGAACTTCGGGCGTGTCGGGATGATACGCCGGCAGCGGCGCTTGGGCCGGATCGTGGACCAGCGTGTGCGGGCGCACGCGAATCTGGCTTTCATGGCTGACGGTAAAGTTAAAGATGGCGAAAAACGGCTGGCCCGACTGGCGGTTCTTCCAGTGGGCCTTGCCGGACGACTCGTCCCACACTTGGCCCGGCTTGACGAGGTTGTAGTCTTCCTTGCTGTTATTGGTGCAGTAGTAGCCGCGTTCGCGGAGCAGTTGCGGATACATCTTCATGAATGCGGGCAGGGGGACCTCGCTCCGCATGTGCTCCGCCCCCAGGCTGGTCGGATACACGCCGCTGATGATCGTCGTGCGCGCCGGGGCGCACACCGGCGCGTTCGACCAGGCGTGCAGGTACCGCAGGCCCTTGGCCGCCAGGCGGTCCAGGTTCGGCGTGTGAGCGTAGCGGTCGCCGTAACAGCCCAACTCCGGCCCCGTGTCCTCGCAGGTGAGCCACAGAATGTTGGGCAACTCGGCCGCGCCGGCCGGCGACAAGCTCAACGTGCAAAGAACCGCCGACAGCAACGGCCAGCAATTCCAGTGGAGGGGTCGGTTCATGGCGTCAATTCCTGGCAACAAGGGATGGCAACGGGTGGATAGCAACGGTTTCCCACGCGACGGCTTTCATCGTGGCCAGGCGCGTCGCTGGCGTCAAGCCGGCCCAAGCCGAGAGCCCGCTGATTCTGACGCCCTCGCCGGGACAAGCGACGTCGCAGAGGTTATGATGGGCGTTCTCAAAACGACTTTCTTGGGGAGTCCGTCAATCGTGAGCCGACCGCAACGTTCCGCCGCCAGGTCTGACGCTTCGCCCTCGCCGAACTTGATCATTCGAGCTTCGGCCGGAACGGGGAAGACGTTTCAGCTGTCCAACCGCTTCCTGACGCTCGTGCGGCGGGGGGTTCCCAGCGAGACGATCCTGGCCACGACGTTCACCCGCAAGGCGGCCGGCGAGATCCTGGACCGCGTCATCGGCCGGTTGGCCGAAGCGGCCGACGACGAAGGGAAACGCAAGGAACTGGCCCGCTTCACGGGCGGCGAAACGTGGAGCCGCGAGGCGTGCCTGGACGCTTTGGACACCCTCATGCGCTCGCTGCACCGGTTGCGGGTCAGCACGCTGGACAGCCTGTTCGCACAGATCGCGCGCAGCTTCGGCCTGGAACTCGGCTTCCCCTTCGGCTGGCAGATCGTAGACGAGTTGTTCGACAAGCGACTGCGGAGCCGCGCCATCGACGCCGTGCTGACGTCCGGCGACGGGGCCCAACTGCGGACGCTCGTCCACCTGCTGACCAAGGGCGAGGCGACCCGCTCGATCAGCACGCTGATCCGCGACACGGTCAACGAGCTGTACGACCTGTTCCAGGACACGGCCCAGGAAGCCTGGCACAAGGTGCCGCGGTACAAGCCGCTGGACGAAGGGCAGTTGACGGCCGCGATCGAGGAGCTGCGGGCGGCCGCACTGACCGAAAAGCGGATGGCCAGGGCCCGCGACGAGGACTGCGCACGCGCGGCGGAAGGCGATTGGGACGAGTTTTTGAAGAAGGGCCTGGCCGGCAAAGTGGCCCAGAACGAAGTGGCGTTCTACGGCAAGCCGATCCCCCCTGCCGTGGCGGCTGTCTACCGGCGACTGATCGACCACGTGAAGGCGGAACTGGTCGGCCGCGTGGCGTCCCAGACGGAAGCCTCCTATGCGCTCTTGGAACTGTTCCACGCCGAGTACCAGCGGTTGAAGAGCGGCCATCGCGCGCTGCGGTTCGAGGACGTCACCCGCCGCCTGGCGAACGTCGGCCAAGCCGTCGATCTGGGCAGTCTGAGTTTCCGCCTGGACTCGCGGATCGATCATCTGCTGCTGGATGAATTCCAGGACACGTCGCCGCCGCAGTGGCGCGTGATCCAGCCCTGGGCCCAACGCGTGACGGCCGCCGCGGCGGGGACGTCGTTCTTCTGCGTGGGGGACGTCAAACAGGCGATCTACGGCTGGCGGGGCGGGATCGCCGAGATCTTCGACGCCATCGACCGGCAACTGCCCGGCCTGACGCCGCAGAGTCTGAACACCAGCTTCCGCTCGTCCCAACCGGTGATCGACGCGGTCAATCACGTTTTTGCCCGCCTCGCGGAGCATCCCAATTTGGGCCGAGCCGAGCCGGCGGTGAGGCGGTGGTCGGAGCGGTTCGAGCGGCACACGACACAGCGTCAGGAGTTGGCCGGCTATGTGGAATTGGCTACGGCACCGGCGGCGGGCGAGGACGAGTCGCAGCGGGAAGTCACCTTACGCAATGCGGCCGAACGGATCGCGGAACTGGTCGCGCAAGCTCCGGGCCGCAGCGTCGGCGTGCTGATGCGCCGCAACGACGGCGTGGCGCGTGTGATCTACGAACTCAGAAAGCTGGACGTACCCGCCAGCGAGGAAGGCGGCAATCCGCTGACCGACTCCGCGGCCGTGAACGTGGCCCTGTCGCTGTTGCGGATCGCCGATCATCCCGGCGACACGGTGGCCCGCTTCCACGTTGCGCATTCACCCTTGGGGGCGGTGGTCGGCCTGGACGATTACCGCGACGATGCGGCCGCGCGGCAAGTTTCGCTGGAAATCCGTCGCACGCTGGTGCAACTCGGCTACGGCGCGACCATCCAGGGTTGGACTCAAGCCCTGGCGCCGCATTGCAGCCGCCGCGAACTGAGCCGCCTGGAGCAATTGGTCCAGGCCGCGTACGATTACAACGCCACCGCGACGCTGCGCGCGGACGAATTCGTCGCCTTCGTCGAAGCCACGCGAATCGCGGACCCGATTCCGGCGGACGTCCGCGTGATGACCATTCATCAGGCCAAGGGACTGCAATTCGACATCGTCGTGCTGCCGGAACTGGACGGCGACATCGTGGGACAGCCCGATCCGGTCGTGACGCATCGGGACGATTGCACGTCGCCGGTGGACTGCGTTTGCCGCTATGCCAGCGCCAACATCCAACAACTGTTGCCGGACTCCTTCCAGCAGATGTTTGAAGCGGCGACGGACCGGGCGGTGACCGAGTCGCTGTGCGTGTTGTACGTGGCCCTCACGCGGGCCGTTCACGGCTTGTACGCCGTCATTCCGCCCTCGGCGGACAGCGAACGGAACCTTCCCCGCACGCAGGCCGGGGTGCTGCGGGCGGCCCTGGCCGGACCGGACAAGGCAAAGCCGGAGAAGGTGTTGTACCAGCACGGAGATCCGCAGTGGTATCGGATGGGCGTCGCGGCCCAACCCAAGAAATTCGAGAAGACGCCCGCCGGAAAGGAGTCTCTGGCGGCGGCCGTCCAAGAGATTTCGGTGCAGCTGGCCCCGCTGGCCGGCGGTCGCCGCCGCGGCTGGGAGCGGGCCCGGCCGTCCGGCCTGGAAGGCGGCACGACCGTCTCGCTGCAACACCTGCTGGCCCCGTCGCGAGCGGCCGCGTTTGCCCGCGGCGAGCTGGTCCACGCCTGGATGGAGCAAATCCGCTGGATCGAGGACGGGATGCCCGACCGGGCTCAACTGATGTCCGTGGCCCAACAGGTGCTCGCCAACACGCCAGCCGCGAACGTCGATCTGGAAGCGGAACTGAACCGTTTCCACGAACAACTGGCCTCGCCGCTGGCCGCGGAGATGCTCTCGCGGCGGCGGTACGAGGAGCCCTTGCAAGCCGGCTTTTCTCGCGCCGTCGCCCAGGAACTCCGCGCCCGCCACGTCACCGCGATGGTCCAAAACGAATGCGGTTTTGCGATCCGCGACGGCGCGCAACTGCTCAACGGCTTCATCGACCGCCTGGTCCTGCTGCAAGACGCCGGCCGCGTCGTCGCGGCGGAAATTATCGACTACAAGACCGATGCCTTTGACGCTCAAGACCCGCCGCAACTGGCCGGCAAGATCGCCTTCTACTCCCCGCAATTACAGGCCTACCGCCGGGCCGTCGCGCAAATGACCCAAACGCCAATGGACCACATCGTCGCTACGCTCCTGTTCCTGGAAGCAGGCGTAGCCCGGCCCGTCGGCTAATCGGGCCGTTAGCCGGGGCGGCGCAGCAGCAGAAGGATGAGCCGATTTTCGCCGAGGTGCGGATCAACAGGGGCCGGGATTCATTGGGGCGTACCAAGGGGCGGGCGCACTTGGGGCCATTCCTTTGGTGTCGATTCCTTGGGTGTCGAGATGAATCGGGCAATCAACGTCAGCCAAGACGGGCCACCCGTTTTCGATTGCCATCCTCCTTGGCGTCCAAGCGGAGGGCTCCAATTTGACCTGCGTGGTCTGGCAAAGCATGGCGTCTGCGACGACTTGCGTAGACCGCAGATTCCGCCGGCTCGCTCGGCCGGCGCGTCGCCGGGGAGCGAGGCTTTCCGCCCGAAGGGTCGCCCGGCTGCGATTTCACTCGGCCGCCACGAACTGGGCGAGCTTCTGGAGGCGTTGCGCGAACGTGCTGCTGGAGACGATCCGGCGGGTCGGGTCGTCTTCGCCGTGATAGCGCAGCCGGCCGGCTTCGACCCAGGCCCCCCGCTCGTCCAGGGCTGCGACGATCGCCTGGGCCTCGGCGGCCAGCGATGCGGTCAGACGCGGCGCTCGCACGGCGTGTTTCAGAGGCCTCGGCTTCCGCAGTTCCGGCGGCGCCGCGGCAAGCCGCTGGTACTGAGCCCGGACCGCATCGACCCAGGAGTGGCTTTGAAAGCTGTAGTGGGTGGGCAGATCGCCGTCGTCGTAGGTCAACTCGTACTGCTTCGTGAAATACAAGGGCCGATTGGTTTGAAGTTCGTAGAACCGCGCCAGACGTCGGCCTGGAAGTTCGGACTGCTGGATGTAGTCCAGCGCCCGCGGGATCGGTTCGAGATACTCCCGCTGGCCCGTTTCCCGATACAGTCGCATCAGGATTTGCAGCACGCCCTGGGTCTCGCCACCGGTGATGCTCGGCGGCTCAAACTTGCGCGCCCAGGCCGGTTGCATGCGGGCGTCGTACTGCTGGGCCCACGCCGGTTGTGGATCGGGCATCTGTGCCAGGAGAATGAACTCGCCGGCCTTTTCCGCCGCGGTCCGATAGCGGGCGTCCTGGTAGATCTCGGCCGCTTCCAGCAGCGTCGTGATCGTGTCGGCCAGCGTGTTGTCGTTGAACGTGTAGTAATCACTGTAGCTCTTCCCCGGAAACGTCCGGGACCAGGATTCGGGGTAGCTGGCTTTGAGGACCGGATACCGCGCGGGATCGGGAGGCGCAGAAAACCGTTGCGGCCACGCGCCGTTGGGGTACTGGACTTTCAGCAGCGCGTCCAGGGCGTATTGGGCGGCCTCGTGGATCTTGGCGTCCTGGAACTGCAGCACCCGGTCGACCCGCATCAGGAAACGCAGCGCTGCCTGGGTCGTGTCGTCGTCCAGCGTGCTAATGTTGCGGCCCTTTTCGTTGGCCGCTTCGGTGCGATAGGCGTAGCCGCTCCGCTTTTGCGGATCGAAGTCGATGCGGTAGTCCCAGCCTCCAGAGCGGAGTTGGCCCCGGACCAGCGCCAGGGCGGTTTCCCGCGCCGCCTGCAGGTAGACTTCGTCCCGCGTCAGCTCGTGGGCCGTCAGATACGCGCCGCCCACGGTGGGAGTGCCCGGCGGCTGGACCCAGACCGTCGTCGGACTGGCTTTGCCTTCGCCTTCCCGGCGCGACAGGTCTTCGCTGTAACACCAGAGATAGCCGCCGCTGGTCGAGACCTGCGTGCGAAAGAACTCGACAGCGCGCCGCAACGCCGCACGGGCCTCCGCCTTGCTCAGCGGCTCCGCCGCCTTGCCATTCCCGCCGCACCAGATCAACCCCGCCAGCAACACGCTCAGCAGTACGCGCTCCAACATCGCAAAACCTCCTTCACGCTCTTGAGTGTCAAGGCCAGCAACCGCGTCCGGCAGTGGACCAGTTCCGCTGCCGCCCGGCACGCCGGGACAGCCGAACCGAAGCCGGCCGTGCGCCTTGCCAGCGAAGCCGTTTCGTCTCGGCCGGAATCCGAGGCCGACTATTTCATGTTGCGGACGCGGACCTCGACGTGGGGGGCGTCCTTCAACAGATGCACGAGCCGGCTGGTGTCCGTGTCTCCGAAATGATAAGGGTACACAATCCTGGGCTTGATCACGCGGACCGCCTGCGCGACCATTTCCGGCGTCATGGTGTACGGCAGATTCATCGGCAGGAAGGCCATGTCGATGCCGGTCAGGTCGGCCAGCTCCGGAATGTTCTCGGTATCTCCCGCCACGTAGACGCGCTGGTCGGCAAAGGTAATCACGTATCCGTTGCCGACGCCGCGGGGATGGAACGGCTGCCCCGGACTGCGCTGATGCACCACGTTATAGGCGGGCACGGCTTCGACTTTCAGTCCGCCGCATTGCCTGACGTCGCCGTTCTTCATGACCACGCCGCGGCCGAGTTGTTCTGCGCATCGGGCGGTCAGCACCAGGAGCGTGCCGTCTTTGGTGATCCGCTCGATCGCCTGCTTGTCCAGATGGTCGCCATGCTCATGCGTCACCAGGATCAGGTCGGCCTTGGGCAGACGCGTGTAGTCCGCATAGCGGCCGACCGGATCCACATGGATGACCTGCCCGCCGAACTGGAACATCAGCGTGCCGTGACCGATCAAGGTGATTTTCAGTTCTCCGCCGGAGGTCGCCAGCGTGTCCGTCTCGAACGGGGACGCGGAAGCGGCCGCCAACAACAATGCCAGCACAGGCAGGTTGGCTGCCAGACTGAGAGCGCTCATGTCGTGTCTCCTGGGATGTCTCCGTGGAAGAAGCAAAAAACCCTTGGGGGGAGCCGGCCACGCCGGCCGTCCAACGCCTGACATCACTTGCCGGGCAACCCGCCGAACCGCCGCTGGCGCGAGGCAAAATCGCGGAGGGCCTGGTACAAGTCCTCGGGGCGGAAATCCGGCCAGCAGCGCGGCGTGACCCACAATTCCGCGTAACTGATCTGCCACAACAGGAAATTGCTCACCCGCATCTCGCCCGCCGTTCGGATCAACAAGTCCGGATCCGGCATTCCGGCGGTGTACAGATGCTGAGCGAACAACGCTTCCGTAATCTGCTCGATCCCCATCCGACCGTCGCGGACGCGCTGCGCGATGCGCCGCACCGCGTCCACGATCTCTACGCGTCCGCCATAGTTGATCGCCAGGCACAGGCGGGTGCCGGTGTTCCCGGCGCTCAGTGAAATCGTCCGGTCCATTTCCTCCTGGACCTGCGGCGGAATGCCGTCCCGGCGGCCGATGACGGCGACCGCCAGGTTGTTTTGCATGATCGTCTGCCGCTCTTCGATCAGGTACTGTTCGAGCAAGTGCATCAGGAAATCCAATTCCTGCTGAGGCCGTTTCCAGTTCTCACTCGACAAGCAGTACAGCGTCAATTGCCCGATGCCCAGTTGGGCGCAGGCCTCGACCGTGCGGCGCACGCTGGCCACGCCCCGGCGATGCCCCTCGATGCGCGGCAAGTTACGGCTTTGGGCCCAGCGGCCGTTGCCGTCCATGATGACGGCGATGTGCTGGGGCAGGCATTTCGGCAGCAGGCCCAACTCGTCGCTCGTCGCCAGTTTCGTTTCCCGCGCAGCTGACATGAGGGATATTTCGCACCGTGGCCGCAAGCCCTACGACGCAAAGAGCGTTTGCTCTCGTCCCGGTCCGACCGAGACAATTCCGATGGGACGGCCGACCAGTTCCGAGACGCGGTCCAAATAACGCCGGGCGCCGGCCGGCAGGTCTTCGATGCGGTGCGCTCCGCGCACGTCCTGCTGCCAGCCCGGCAGGACCTCCCAAACCGGCTGGACGCGCCGCAGATCTTCCGTGTGGCTGGGAAAGCGGTCGATGCGTTGCCCGTCCAGATCGTAGGCCACGCAGACTTTGACCTCGGACAGCTGGCTCAACACGTCCAGCATCATGACGGCCAGCGAATCGACGCCGCTGAGCCGCGCGGCGTAGCGGACGGCCACGACGTCAAACCAGCCGCAGCGCCGCGGGCGGCCGGTGGTCGTGCCGTACTCGTGGCCCAAGTCGCGGATGCGCTGCCCGATTTCGTCCGTCAGTTCGGTCGGGAATGGCCCGCCGCCGACGCGGGTCGTGTAGCCTTTGACGACGCCGATGACCTTCTTGATCCAGCGGGCGGGAACGCCGGAGCCGGCCGCTACGCCGACCCCTGAACTGTTGCTGCTGGTCACAAACGGGAACGTCCCGTGGTCGATGTCCAGCATCGCCCCCTGAGCGCCCTCGAACAACAGCCGTTTGCCGGCTTCGACGGCGTCCAGCAGATAGTTGGTCGTGTCCGCGACGAAGGGCCTCAGCCGCTCCGCGTGGCCGCTGTACTCGTCAAAGATCTCGCTGGCCACCAGCAATTCGCTGGACCCCAGTTGGGCCAGCACCCGCTGTTTGAAGTCCACGATCCGTTCCACCTTGTCGCGGAAATCGGGCCGGTACAGATCGCCCAGCCGGATGGCGTGCGAGCGGCCGTACTTGTCGCGATAACACGGGCCGATGCCGCGATTGGTGGTCCCGATGCTCTCGCCGCCGCCCACCGGGCTGGCGTTCATCACTTTGTCCTCGGCGATATGCCAGGGAAAGACCACGTGCAAGCGGTCGCTGATCATCAGGTTGTCGGTCAACTTGATGTCCCGCGACGCCAACGAGTCGATCTCCTGCAAGGCCACCGGCGGATTCAGCACCACGCCGGGGCCAATGACGTTCATCACGCCGGGGCTGAGGACGCCGCTGGGGATGTGGTGGAGCTTGTACACCTGGCCGGCGACCACCACCGTGTGGCCCGCGTTGGCGCCGCCTTGATAGCGGACGACGACGTCAAAGTCGCGGGTCAACAGGTCGACGATTTTCCCTTTGGCCTCGTCGCCCCACTGCAAGCCGATCACGCAAGTTCCAGACAACTCGTATCTCCCGTAGGTAAGAGGTTAGACCCAGGCAGCCATGTTACTTCAACGGCTTCAACTGAATGTCCTTGAACTGAACCAGCATCGGCGGGCCGGCGTGCAGTTGCAGAGCCAGGATGCCCTCGGAGCGGCTCTTCTCTTTCTGCTGGTCCGTGAGGTCGACCGTGGTGAACCCGTTGATCTTCTGGATCAGATGATTCCCCTGGGCGATGACCACGTATTCGTTCCAGCCCCCCTTCTTCAGCGACGCCACAAGGTCTTTCTGGTCACACGTCGAGCCCACGACTTCCTTGCTGCCGTCCTCACGGACCAGGAGTTTCTTGCAGCGCGGCACGAGGATCCCGCGTCCTCGTTCCTCGTACAAAATCCCCGTGTAGTTATTCCCCGCGTCGAAATCCGCCTGGTAGCCGCCGACCACAAAGTTGTCCATCTCGGTGCTCCGGTATTGGATGCCCGAATTGCCGCCCTCCATGCGGAACTTCAAACGCAGCTCGAAATCGGCGACCTTGCCGCCTCGCCAAATCAGGAACGTGTTTCCCTTCGTCGGATTCTCGGCGGTGGTCTGGCCCGTGATCGCGCCGTCGCGGACCGACCAGAACGGCGATTTCCCTTCCCAGCCGTCCAGCGTCTTGCCGTCGAACAGACTGACGAACCCCTCGCCCGTGCCGTCGGCCGCCAGCGCGGCCGTCGCCAAGAAAGCCAGCCCCAGCATCGCCGCTACGCACGTCATCAACTTGCCGTTCCTCATCGATGTTGTTCCTTCCCTTTAGAAAGCGGGTTGTGTGAATCTTGATGCTCAACATGCACCGCGTATTGTAGCAACAGAACTCGCCCGTGTATTGAGTGTGCGAAGATGCACGGGACTGAGCGATTACGCACACTCCCCTGGGCCAGACACTCTGCCGCCGACTTTGGCCGCACGCGAGATCAGATCCTAAAGTGTTAAATGTTAAGGATTAAGGCACACAAGACGGACATGCGGCGCGGCGGACTCGGATGGCACCCAGTTTGCAGCACTTGAGTTCTGGAAATCGAAGGGGGATGAATTGCGAGGTTTGGTGCAGACAGGGGAGCGTCAGGCCAGACGTTGAGCTGCCTTGGGGCGTGCGGGACGCTGGCCGAGTGGTGCGATGGTTGTACGGATCGTCGCAGAGGCGCTCCTTGGGGTCTGCTGGGTAGTTCTGGGAGGGCCGTCCTCAACGGAAGTCGGTCGCCGCTGGCAGGGGCTGAAGTGGCGGCCGAGAGGGACGCGCCGGTGGCCCCCTTTCGGCGTGGCGCTACGTGCGGCACGGCGGGGAAGTGGGGACGGCGGCAAGTCCCGCATGGGAAGCCTGAAGCGGCGGGGACGGCCCTCCGGGACGGAACTCGGGAGCGCTTGGCTGCGTCCTAGTTGAGGTGCTTCCGAAGGGCTGAGGCCGCAAAGGCAGGTTGGGTTGGTCGCCCAGCCACCATGCCATAGCTTGTTCCTTGGGGAAAGGAGGTGCTGACAACTGCCAACCGATGTGTATCCGACCCGTGGGCGAGCCTCGCGTGGCAGCGTCTCTTCGTCATACGTGGCGAGGCTGATTTTTCAGCATCGCATCCTGTCAACGGGGAACTACGAACCGCTGTAGGGCGCGAGGCTCGGGGGCCGGGCAACGGAGGCGATGAGCGGACGACAGAAGAGCCGGGCTGGTTGAAAGCCGGGCTGGTTGAAAGCCGGGCT
>JAAYYU010000160.1 GCA_012515235.1 Candidatus Anammoximicrobium sp. | reverse complement strand
GGAGCCAGTCCAAGGGACTGGGCGTCGAGTCCAAGTGCGGCCGCCGCACGTGCAAATAAACCATCGTCGTGATAAAGCTCGAATGTCCCAGCAGGCGGCTGATCGTCAGCAGATCGACTCCCGCTTCGAGCAAGCCCGTCGCGTAACTGTGCCGCAGCGTGTGCGGCGTCCAGCGCCGCCTGGCCAACTCGGCGGACATCTACTCGTTCCTGCCCTGCTACTTCCCCGACGTGTTCTGTGCCCGAAATCTGCGACCCGATCCTGGCCCTGGACGGAACCGCCCAGCGGGGCGCCACCCAGACGGCCAACGGCAAGCGGACGTTCCTGAAGTGGGCGCAGGATTACATCGTCCTGCCCACCGTCCGCGTGCCGGACCACTGGGACCAGCGCCTGCGGCCGGGCCAGCCGTCGCTGGGCAGCGGGGCCGTCATCACCACCCGCGGGCTCGACTCCGCGATCCGCGGCGTGCTGGTCGGCACGAAACGCCCCGACCTGGTCATCATCGACGACCCGGAAACCCGCGACTCCGCCCGCAGCGGCGTTCAGACCGACCTCCGCGCCCGCACGATCGAGGCGAACCTGGCCGGACTGGGCGGCCCCGGCAAGCGGCTGGCCCGCGTGATGCTCACCACGACGATGAGCAGCTACAGCCTCTCGGCCACCTACATCGACCGCGCCCGCAAGCCGTCCTGGAAAGGCCGGCGCATGCAGTTCATCGTCGCCTGGCCGGACCGTAAGGACCTCTCGGACCGCTACATCGAAGCTCGGCAAACCAACCAGAACACCGGCGACGACACCGCCCGCGGAGCGAACCGGTTCTACCTCGACCACCGCGCCGAAATGGACGCCGGCGCCGTCACCGGCAACCCGTCGCGGTACATCACCGACCCGGCCCCGGACGGCACGCCCCTGGAAAACTCGTCGCTCCAGCACGCCTACAACATCATCGCCGACCGCGGCCTGGAGCACTTCCGGACCGAGTACCAGAACGATCCGCCCGCGGAAGTGGACGCCCAGCAGCTCTATCTCACGACGTACCACATCCGCGCCAACTGCCGCACCGGGCACGAACGCGGCGTGGTCCCCGACGACACGATCGCCCTGACCTGCGGCGCCGACGTGAACCTGAACGGCCTGCACGTGGTGACCATCGCCTGGAGCGACGCCGCGGCCGGCAGCATCATCGACTTCTCGTTCGTGCCCTTCGCCACCGAGGGCCGCCCGGCCGCCGCCTGCGAGAAGATCGTCCTCGACGGCCTGCAGACCTGGTGGGACGGCATCCGCACGCATCCGTGGGGCCAGATGGACGATCGCGAAGGCACCGGCTGGGTGCCGGACCTGACGCTGATCGACAGCGGCTGGAAGGACAAGCAGTGGGGGACCGAGCCGGTGTATATCCTCGCCGCCCAGGCCGGCTTTCGCGGCATCCTCCCCTGCAAAGGCCGCTCGCCGTGGCAACAGCGCAACGCGAGCCAAACCGTGGTGCCCCTGCCGGAGTGCAACCTGTCCTACGCCAACGGCATCTGGCTAGCCGACCTGGACGCCGACGCCTGGAAGCTGAAAGTCCACCACGGCTTCCTCCAGCCGTTCGGCACCGTCGGCAGCCTCGCCCTGTTCACGCCCCCGCGGGACGAGGCCGGGCGCGAGAAATGGCAGCGTCATCAAAACTACGCCGGCCACATCCTCAGCGAAGAGTGGCAGAAGCAGCCCAACGGCACCTACCGCTGGGTCCCTGAAGGCTCCCGCCCCGGCCACCTCCGCAGCCAGAAAGCCAACCACTACCTCGACGCCACCGCCTACGCCATCGCCGCCCGCACCATCTGGGGCCTGTGGACGATCCGGCCGAAGCAGGGACCGCCAACCAAACCAGCGCGAAAGCCGCCGTCGCAGAGCCGAGACCGAGAAACGCCGTCCGGCAGTCCGTGGATTCAAACCCGATAAGGAGATCGCCCCATGCCCAGAGTAACCGTCAACAAAGACTCGTTAGCCGTCACGCCCCTGCCCAGCCCCACGCCGGTGCCCGCCCCGGAACTGGCGCAGCCCGAGCCCCTGCCCGACAACCCGCTGACGGATCAGCAAGCCGACGTACCGCCCCCCGTCGAGCCGGCCCAGCCCGCTCCGTCGGTCCAGCAAATCATCCGCCAGATCAAAACCGTCCTGATCGAAGTCCCGCTGTGCGAAAACCCGCCCGGTCTGGACGGCACGCCCTCGTTCTGCAAAGCCCACGTCAACCTGCAGCTCATCAAGAGCCGCAGCCCCACCGGCCGACACCTGTTGCATCGCCTCTGGTGGGGCCTGAAGGAGACCGGGGCGAAGCTGGGCAACGGCCGAAAGGTCTTCAACCGCAACGACGCCGTAGTCTGGCTGATCGAGCAGCTGGATGAATGAGAGTAGCCGCCGCAGATTATGCGGAAATCCCGAGTTCCTTGGCGAGCATTTCCGCCGCTTCAGGCCACAGCGTACGCATCGTCTGCAGCTGCTGAGCGTTGACCATGCCATCCGCAGTAAGAGTGAGACGATCGTTACCTTTCTTGCTCTTGAATCTGAGGGATGCAGCCAGGCGGTGGATGTTGAGATAGTATCTTGGCAACTCTGTACCCGGCGACGCAATGATATGGTGGCTGGCTTCCCACACGCCACCGGGCTGGTACGGAAAATGCTTCTCCGCCCCCGCTTGGTCGGTGACCAGGCCTACGACGATCCGAGTAACGAGGTGAAGCACACCATCCCGTACGGTCACGATCCAAACGGTATCCCCGGGCCGTACGCGCCGGAACTGGTTGCTAGCGGAGTGAGCCAGAATGCAACCGACCTCCTGTAACGCAGGTGTACTCGGCGTCCAATACGCGAGGAAGTGCCGCGTTGGTAACTTCTTCGGAGGTAGCCGCTTCGTCGGTACCTTCTTCGGAGGTAGCCGCTTCGGAAGTGACTTTGGGGGCAAGTGGGCCATTTGCGGGTCTCCTTGAGTATCTTGGATTTCACAGCCGATGCATTGTACCATGCCGGCTCGAGCTACAACATCTAAGTGACCGTATTCTTGTCGCCACAAGATGCGAGTCTTGCCGCCGCGCCATCGGTACCAAACCCGCCCGGCCTGGACGGCACGCCGTCATTCACCAAAGGCCGCTTGAAAGAAAGGAAGAGATTTTTCCGTGGAGCCGGGGCGACGGACTTGAGGTCGAACGTGACTGGCGAACAAAAAACGGCCCCCCTCTCCGATGGCCTTTGTGTCGATTCGGGTTCGTCGGCTACGCGGTTCGCTTGCGGCGTCGGCAGGCGGCGCCACGGGGGCCCTGAGGAAACCCCGCCGCGCGCCGGCGTGCTGCTGTTCATCTCGGCTGCGAGGCGGACCAAGGCCACGTGGAGCCGGAGGATCGAGCCGGCCGTGCGGTGGTCAGGCTCCCCGGCCCCCTGGACGCCGGCGCGGAGCAGGGCCGCCGAGCGGGGCGGAGAAAACGAGCCATGACGCCGGCTAATTGGAGACAGACCGTGCGACGCGAAAGCCTAGGCAGTTGTTGCGCAAGCCGGGGACGCCCATGTTGCGATACGACGCGCGAAAATGTGGTCCCTCGCCAGCGTCCCAAGGAACGTCTCGCATCACCCGCTCCGACCCTCGCGCAGGTCCCGCCGGATCGTCCTGTGGCGAGCTGTCGTAGTACTTCGGGTCGTACCAATCAGCACACCATTCCCTTACGTTGCCGTGCATATCGTGCAAGCCCCACGCGTTCGGCTTCAGCTGCCCAACCGGATGCGTTCGGCTGGCCGCTTTTGGGTTAAACCAGGCATAGACCGCCAGCGATTCCCTCGAATCGTCAAACCCGTATCGAGATGTAGTACCCGCGCGGCAGGCATACTCCCACTCGGCTTCGGTGGGCAACCGGTAAACGGCGGAGACTCGCTGTTCGTCTGGCAACCTCGATAGCTTGCGACAGAAGTCTTGTGCGTCTTCCCAACTAACGCTCTCGACCGGCAACCGCTCTCCGTCGCCCTTAAAATGGCTCGGATTCGTCCCCATGACGAGTACATACTCGGCCTGCGTCACCTCGTACATTCCCAGGTAAAACGGCCTTGTAATGCGCACGCGGTGCGGCTGTTCATTGTAATCCCCATCGGCCGCGCCCATCAGAAACTCGCCCGCCGGGATCAGAACGAATTTCATCCCGATTGAGTTCGTCAGGGTGGCGGGAGCATCTGCACGCGTCGCAGTCGGTATCCTCGGAGGATTTGCGGGGATCCTTCCGGGGACCCAAGCCGGCTTCGCGGTTTCAGGGTTGTCCGGCGGCAGAAGATCCTCCTCCCGCTTCGGAAAAGCTGAGGCAATATTCTTGGCCGCCGTTACGAGGGGTGAAGTGTCCGTTGCGGAAACCAGTTGGTTACATTTACCGGTCCACAGTATCTTCGCTCCGTCCACGCTAATCAAACGGGCACCCACCGCAACATCGAAGTCTTCGGTCCCTAGGACACGCCCGCTGCGGAGTTTGATGAAGTCCTGATCTGCTTTGCTGAGACGCTCTACGGGGACAGAGAGGGTCTTGCCGCTTTCGAGTTCGAGGGTGACGATCCCCATTGCAAGTGTGACGAACTTCGCCTTCGTCTTATGTTTCCCGGTGTCGTCTGTCCACTCTCGAAACTTCGGCGCTTTCGCCTGCCTGACAGCTTCCAATCGCACGAGCATGACAGCCTGAACCTTGAGTACTTTTCCAATACCAGCGGAGTTATCCTCGCTAAGGGCCAGATCTTGAACGGCCTGTT
>JAAYYU010000159.1 GCA_012515235.1 Candidatus Anammoximicrobium sp. | reverse complement strand
CAGCGCCACGTCGCCCGCCAACGTGCCCGCCGAGACCGCGGCCAGCGTCAGGTCGAAATCCAGCGTTCCGCCGGGCGCGAGCACCATGCCGGCTGCTGCATAATCGGTCGTGAACCCCGCCGGTACGGCCAGCGTTCCCAGCGTGACATCGGACGTGGCCGTCGCCGGATTCAGGATCGTAAAGGTCCGCGTCACAACTTGACCGACGCTGGTCGCGCCGTAGTCCACAGTGCTGATCGCCGGATAAAGCACGTCGAAGCCGTCCAGCAAGACAATCGACTCCGGCGCGGCGACCGGCGGCGGCTCGGGCGGTAAACCCGGCGGCGGGGTCGTCGGGGCGTATTGGCTGCCGACCGTTCCCGTGATGGCAAACGAAAACGGGGCCTCGTCGTTGTCGTTGTTCCCCACGGTGATCCAGCCGGAGTAAGTGCCCGCAGTCGTGGCATCCAACTCGATCTCGAACGTCGTGGACTGGCCGGGCAGCAGGGTTCTCTGGCCGAGATCTGCGGCCAAGCGGTAGCCCAGTGGCAAGGTGATCTCTCCCAGCGACAGTGTCGCCCCGCCTTCGTTGCGGATCGTGAACTCGCGCGGCAGCGGGGGGCCATTCGTCTCGCCCAGATCGACTTGACTCACGCCGTCGGTCAGGCTGGCCCCGCCGTCCCAGACCGAGATCTCCGGCGTGGTCACCTGGATCACGCGGATCGCGTCGGCAACTAGACAACCTCCGCTGTGCGCGTCGGTCAATGTGACGGTCAGCGTGTCTCCGAAGATCGTGTAGACGCTGGTCAGATCGACCCAAAGAAAGCCCTGGTCGGCGAACGAGCCCGGATAGGCGCCGGGCTGCAATCTCTGATCGATCACCGCGGTCACGGCCTCCGAACCGCCGGTGACCGTGTAGGGGGCGTCCAGACTTTGCCCCGCTCCCGCGAACCACGTGGCCGAGACCTGGTAGGTCGCGCCCGGCGTCAATCCCGTGAACCGCCACTGTGCCGCGTTCTCGCCCCCGATCGTGCCGCACAAGAAGCGAGCGTCGGAATCGTAGAAGGATTCACAGTGCAAGTAGATCCACTCGCCGTCAAAAGAAACGTTAGGATCGCCGTCATCAAGAATCTGCGGCGCGACACGCCGGTTGACGAAATCAACGTCCGTGACGGTCGTTTCCGTCCTAAAATCGACCATCTGAGCCCCGGCGGCCGGATTGTCCGGGACGTAGTAATCAGGCACCAGTTCGCGAAGCGTGTGGACGTCGCCGCTGAGGTAGACGATGAAGTAGTTGCCGTTGGCGTCCGTGACGTCGTACGGCTCGCCCAAGTCGAAGGCCCCATTGTCGTTCACGTCCAGGTAGATCGTCACGCCGGCCAGCGGGGTCCCGCCCGTGTCCCGCTTCTGGCCGGAGACCACGGCCACGGACGCCGAGTCGCTGTCGGCGTAGTCATCCACCGCACCGCCTGCGCCGTCCGAGCTGTCCCGCTCGCCGGTGTCCGTGCCGCTGCCGCCCGGAGTCGCCGAGCCGGTGGGGTTGACCAGCGTGCCGTTGGGACCCGGCAGGCTGGTGTAAGTCACCCTGGCCGCGTTCAGCGTACTCTCCTCGTTATTGGCTGCGATCGCGTTGTACGTGACTGTGACGGAACCGCCCACCGGCATCGTACCGACCAGGACGGCGACCGTGTTGCCGGACGAGCCGCTGGTGTCGGCCCCGGCCGCGCCTCCGCCCAGCGTCACCGCAATGCTGGCCGGGTTCAGCACCAGGCCGCCCGGCAGCACATCTTCCAATCGCACGTCGAACGCCGTGGCCGCCCCCGTGTTCGAGTACGTCACCTGGTACGTCACCACGTCGCCCACGAAGGCGGTGATCGTCTTGGACACGTTGGTAATCGAAGGCTCGACCACGCCGATCTCTACAGGGTCCGATGTGTCCAGCAGCGTGGTGTTGGAATACGCCTGGAAGGAATTGGACCGGATCGACCCCGACTGGTTGCCGCCGACGTTCCGCACCAGAGCGTTGAACTCGACGACCACGAATTCCAGATTCGCGTCGTGCTCGGCGTTCACCATGTTGCCCAGCAAGAACGTTGGATCGGTGCCGTCGCCGAAGGCTCCGCCGCCGATCGCCGAGCCGGGCAGGACATAAGTCGGCGTGATCGCGCTGAGGGTTGTCTCGTCTCCCGCCTGCTGCAAGGGGTTGCCGGAACCATCCGTATCCGGCAAGGTGCTGGAGGTGATGTTGGCCGGCGTATTGGCCACCAGCGCGACCAGCGTGGTCCCGTCGTTGAGGAACTGCACGCCGTCGGGCAGCAGATCCGTCAGCCGGAGATCGGGAATCGTGCCTTGGTCCACTTCGAGCTGCAACCGGTAACGCGCGATTTCGCCGATCGCCACGGCGGGGTCGCCGGTGCTGCTCTCCGAGGTGACGACAAGGCTTTTCGCGGCATTCCGGGCCGTGACGTCGCTGGTCACACCGTCCCCGTCGGTCGCCGCGTAGTCGTTCAGCACCCCCGGCGCCAAACCACCGGAGCCGTCCCGGATGTTGTCCGTAGCGCCTGGCAGCGACTGCCAGGTGACGAGGGCATCGTTGGTGACGGTCTGGCCGACTTGCAGATTGGCGTTCAGCATCACGTCGAACGTGAACGTGTACGGCGCGTCCGTCGGGCCGGGAGACGCCGGCGGATAGGGAATCTCGCTCCACGAAAACGTGAGCGTCTGTCCCACCTGACTGGGCGCCGGCAGGAAGCCGTTGATCAACTGCAGGTTGCCGACGTAAGTCATCTCGGGCGGCAGAATATCGGCGATTTCCACGTCGTAGGCGTTCGCCGTGGACTCTGCGGTGTGATTCACGGTCATGGTGAACGTAATGACGTCGCCGCCGACTCCGCTGGTGGGATTGGCCACCTTGGTGATCGTCAGATCGGGTTCGACGACGTCCACGTACGCGTAGGCCGGAAGCGTCTGCGGATTTCCGTAGGGATCGTAGTAGCCCGCCAGGGCCGTGTTGGTCAGGGTGACTCCGTCCTGATTCGACGCGACATTCGTGACGACCGCGGTGACTTCGAACAGGAACGTATTGTCCAAGGCGCCGGGCTCCGCCGGATTCGGATCGTTGTAGATGTACTCCGGGAACACGTATTCGACCGTGGTCGGCGTGGTGTTGACGATCACCTCGGCGGGCGTCAAGGGATTGGTGAAGGCGGCGTCTTTATAAATGTCATCACCGACCGCCAGGACGACGGCGTCCACCAACTCCATGCCGACGGGCAGCGTGTCGGTCAAGGGCAGCGTGTGGATTTCCCCGTCCGGGACCAGGCCGATCATCAGGAACGCGACCTCTTCCCCGATGGCCACGTCTTCCCGCCCGGTGTTGTGAAACCCGCTTCCCGTACCGTCGTGCGACGTGGAATCCACCTGTTTGATAAAGGTGGGCACGGGCGTCTGCGTGATCCCCGTCCCTTGTTCCGTATAGCCGTTCAGTGTGTCTCCCGGATCCAACGGGTCGCCGGTCCGCTCGACGGATACTGGGTTGGTCGACTGCGGCGCGGTGACGTCTCCCGGCAGACTGGTCCAGGTCAGGTCCGCGATGTTGTTGAGGGTCAGGCCGATCGGCGTATCGGCATCCAGCGTGACGGGGACCGAGAGCACCGTCACGGAGCCCAGGGGGAAGGAGTTCCATACGACAGTCAGGTCGCCGGCGGCGGGCGATTCGCTGACGGAATCCGGAGCCGGACCGGACACCACGTCCAGCGGATCATCCGTGTGGTCGTACGTGAAGCGGTAGTCCGTCAACAGGTCCGTCAAGACGACATCATAGGCGTCCGCCGTGCTGATCGCCGTGTGTTCGACCACGAAGGTGAAGACCACGCGGTCGCCGGCTTCGGCGACCAGCGGCACCGAATTGCTCTTGGTGAGATGCAAGTCCGGTTCGACGATAGTTATGTCCAAGGCCGAGGCCGCCAAGGTGCCGGCCGTCGACGCAAAAACGGCGGAATTGTTGGCGAGATGCCCCGCCGTGTTGACAGCTTCGTTCAACACCACCACGTCATAGGTGATGACGATCGTTTCGGGCGTGACGTTGTTGGTGTCGGTGTTCGTTAAACTGCCGAAGTTCAAGGTCAAGGTGCCACCCCCGGCACCGACAGAAGCAAGGTAGTCAAAGGTCGCCGGATCGCCGAGGCTGGTGATCAGTGCGGGATCGGCCACGACACTGATCGCCGTGCCCAGATCGGGAAAATCGACGATCGCCAGACCCGCGTCCAGACTGTCGGTCAGAACCGCATTACCGGCGGTGCCCTCTGGAATGGTCAACGTGATTTCATAGGTCAACGTCTGACCGATGGTCACCTCGTGGGGTGCGGCGGGGGTGACCAGCACTTTCGTCATCGCGGGATTCTGGATGGCCACTTCGTCACTGTCGCTGGCCCGATAATCGTTGTCCGACCCGCCCACGTCCGTCGGGTCGCCCGTCCGCTCGACGGAGAGCGGGTTATGCGCCGATTGAGTGCTGGAAACGTCGCCGGGCAGGCTGGTCCATTCGATCCCGGCCGTATTCGTGATGACCGAGCCCAGCGGCACGCCGATGTCCACCGTGGCCTGGAACTGCAGCTGACTGGTGTTGGTGGTCAGGAACGCCGGCCACTCCGCGGTTATCGTGCCGCCCGCTTCGGACAGCGTCGCGGGAGCGATGCCCACTTCCGTCCACTCAAGCGAGCCGCCCACATAGGTCAATCCCGCCGGGATCACATCGGACAGCGTGACGTTGTAGGCATGCGCGTTGTTGGCGACCGCGTTGTGGCGGACGTCCAGCGTAAAGGTGATCGTGTCGCCTTGATCGCCAATGTGCGGGGCAGCCGTCTTGTCCACCTGCATCACCGGCTCGACAATCCGGACGTTCGGGGCGCTGTCCCGCACCTGCTGCGGGCCGAAATCATCTTCCCAGCGCCAATCCGCCCGGTTGTTCCGTTGGTCGCCGCGGTCGTTGCTGCCGCCATTGATCACGACCACCCAGTAAGTGACCTCGATCGTCTCGGCCTCGTTGTCGTTGTCGGTATTAGTGATGGTGCCGAAGTCCAAAGTCATCACCCGGCCTTGATTGACCAGGCCGCTTCCCTGGCTGGTGATCGCCGGATGGGTGGCGATGTAGCTAAAGCCGCCGGCCACGCTCGTGGAGATACCCGGCGATTGGGTAATGCTGATGGGATAGGTCGTGTCGGCGCCCATGTGGGCCAGGCCGGCGTCCAGCAGATCGACAAGTCTCACATTGCTGGACGTGCCCTCGGGGACGGTGATCACCGCCCGGTACTGGACCAGTTCGCCGATGGCGACGTTGGTCCCGGTGGTGTGGATTTGATTTGTCGTGAGGATCGTCTTGTTGACGGTGGGCGCGGCGATGGTCACGTCGGCGTCTTCAGTCAAGTCGTCTTCGGTGAAATCCGGCCCGCCTTCCCGCGAGGCGTAGTTGAACAACGTGGCCGTGTTGGTCAGCGTCTGCCGCGGCTGGACCGCGTTGGCGTCCGGCGGACCGACGGCGATCAGATCGTAGGTGATGACGGCGATGTTGTGTCCGTCCGTGGCGTCGTATTGGTCAATCGCTCCGGCGTCGGTCTCGAGTGATGTTCCGCTTCCCGTCGCGGGAGTCGGGCCGGGATCGTCCAGACGGATCCCGTCACCGAACAGGTCGTCGCCGCCCCCGTCGCCCAACTCGGTGAACGTGAACGGATACGCGTCCCCGCTCCCGTCCGTGACCCGCAGGTTGAGCCCCGCCCCGTCGGTCGGAATCGCGAAGCCGTCCGGCAGGGTGTCGCGGATCTGCACGTCGAACGCCCCGCGGCGGCTGTTGCCCGTGTTCTCCACGACGATCGCAAAGGTGACCAGGTCGCCGGCATCGATGCCCGAGAGATTGCTGTTGATCGGCGTCGCGGCCAGGCCGCTGGAATTGATGATGCCGCCAAAGCGGAACCCGGCAGAGCCTGGAGGCGTCACCGCGGCTGGAGCGACGGTGGCCGGGGAGAAAACGCCCGCCGGATTGTCCGTCGCGATGACCCCTTTGATGACGCTCAATTCCGGTTCGCCGATCTGCACCTGGCGGATGTCCGTCGCTTCGACCGGCTCCTGGAAGGTGTTCTGTTGCCCTTTGGTCGCCTGGTTGGTCAGGAACAGACCGTCGGCGAACGGATCGCCGGTGGCGGTGACGGTGAACAGCAGGTCGATGATGCCGCCCTCGTTGTCCGGGTCGTCGTAGGTGCCCAATTCCCAGGTGACCGAGTTGCTGGCGAAATCCACGGTCACGTTGACGTCGCCGCGAGTCCCGTTGCCGTCGAAGTCCGCAAATTCGGTGTGCGTGTCCGCGGGGCCTCGCTGCCATTGCCCGGCCGCCGGCACGCCGGTCGGCGGCGTTCCGGTCAGCGGGTCCGTGGTGGTGTAGGTCACGGTGCCGTTGTAGATGGGATAATTGTCGGCGTTGGGGTCGGCGGCGCGGAAAATCGGCAGCGGCAGAAAATCGCTGACCGTGAACAACTCGAAGTCGCCCAAGAACAGATCGTACCGCACCCGGAACGTCACTTCGTCACCGGGCACCAGGACCAAGGGATCAGGAGGGGGGACGGGCAACGTGATGCCGTTCACGGCGTAGACCTGCTTGACGAACTCCCCCTGCGGCACGGCGGTGCTTGCCGCGCCCTGATCGTCCTCCTGGCCGACGATGTCCGTCAGATTGGCCGCCAGGATGTCCCCGTCGATGTCGATGTCGTTGTCCAGTACGTCGTTCTCGTTCAGACTGGGATCGCCGGAAGGAAAATCTTCGCGGTATCGATCTAGCACCCGCGTGTAGAACGTAATCGTGCCCGTCGTCGGACCCAGGTTGTCGTCGCGGTCCAGAAACAGACCGCCGACCAACTGGTCATCAACCGGCGGTGTCTGGTCGCGGAGCAGCTTCGACAGATCGAACTGCATCTCCGTCGTGCCGTCTGTTGCGCTCGGCGGATAGACGTAGTAGTTCACAGCACCGCTGAAGAACGGCACTGTGGGACTTGCGGGCGTAGCCGACAGAGCAAATGCCAGGCTGCCCGTCGACACGCCTGCCTCGGTTATGGTTGCCGAGGGTGCAGCGACGAACGGCCCGTTGGCCGAATCGTCGTCCTCAAAAAACTCCAGCCCGTCGCTCAACACGTCGGTCAAAAACAGATTGTCGAACGCGAAGAAGTCGGAAATCTGAAAGTCCAAGGTCCATTCCAAAATGTCGCCGGGACTAACGCCGGGCTCGCCATTGTCCTCGTACACCGAGACGGACTTCTGGATGGCGATCGAGCGTTCCTCCAGGTCCTCATACGTGGCCGAGTCGGACACCGTGGCGGCGGGGTCACGGGGATCCAGCGGGACCCAATATCCTTGCGCGTTGACGGTGTTGTCCTCCAGCACCTCGTCGCCCGTGCTGGGGTCGATGACCACGGGCGGGGGCGTGCCTTCACTGGATTCCGCGATGTAGAACTGGACCGCAACGACCACGTCCGTCGCACTGGCCGTCCCCGTGATCGTGCCGGCAAAGCTGATCTGGAGGTCATTCTGGCTGGACGGCGCCGTCCAAGGACTGGCCGATACGGTAGGTGGCACGTCTGTCAAGGTGTAGTCCGTGCCCAGCACCGCGAGATTGCCGTTGATCGCGACCGACGGAACGCCGACGTAGACGTGATTCGGCGGCAGCAGGTCCTGGATGACCAGATTGGAAATCGGCTGGCCGTCCGCGATATTCACAACAAGATCGTAACTCTGCACGTAGTTCGGTCCCGTCGCCGTCTCGTCGCCCTCGGGGCCGTTGTACACCTTGTCCGCCTCGAACACGCGCGGATTGATCGTGCCGCTGGTCTGGGAGCCTAGAATGCTGGGGTCCGTCGCCGGATTGTCGAGTGCATCGCACCCGTACTGGAACCCGCCCGACGCATAGATGGTCAGCGCCGTGCCCAAATCCGCCAGATCGCTCAGGTCGGCCGTAATGTTCACTTCCGCCGGAGTTTGAGTGTCGGTGAAACTGCCGAAGGGAAGCTGGAGCACGACCAATTGGTCGCCGGCACCCGACGCGCCCAGCGGGTGCGTGACCACGATGGGGTTGTCGCTGCTGTCGACCGCGTACGGATGAATCGCCTGACCGAGGGCGTCAAACGTGAGAATGGAGGGCGTGAGTTGCACGTTTAAGTGCGTGGCGACGAAGTAGTTAACCCCGTCGTCGCCGTCGGTTCCCGTCGCGGGAATGATGAGGTCGATGTACGGGCCAAATCCAGGGTCGGTACCCGTGTTGTCAAAAGTCGCCGTGAAGCGTGTGGGCTCGCCGATAAAGGAATCGGAAAACCCTGAAAGCGATGCGGACGGAACTGCGTCACAAGCCAGCAGTCGCCGGTCTTCCAGTGCCTCCAGCAACAGCCTTCGCCGCCGCGGTGCCGCGCCGCTGGACTTCGATTTGCGATGTCGGATTCGTGCAGTCTGGGAACGTGACAGGAGTGTCATGATGCAAACCCCCCTCGTGATGCGTTGCGCGGTCGCAGGAACTCGCCGCCAAGTCGCGGGTACGACCGGATGCGAGCCCTTGCAGGATGCGCGCTGTGCCGGTTGGGAAAACGATTCCGTAGCAGACCAAGTGCGGTGGCGGGCAGACTGTGGTGCCGGGCAGACTGTGGTGCCGGCACCAAACCGGATTTCAGCACTCTTTGCGCGTCGTTCCCGAAGTCACGGTTTGATGCCGGGGTCAGGCTTACAGAATTCAATTTTGGCCGATCGTGGTGCCAGCCATCGGCGAAGACCCTGCTCGGCCAAAATTGAATTCTGTAAGCCTGACCCCAGTCCAGCAGCCCAACACAACTCGAAGCCAATCCCCGTTCTTCAACACGCAGCTAACGAAGCCTGATTTCTTGCCAATCTTGCCGTTTTTGCTGATTCTCCGGATGATTCTATCACAGAAAGATCCCAAAGCAAGCTATTTGTCACTGGCCTGCACTGGTGACTGCAGCGGGAAGGACGAAGGGGGAAAAAGTCAGGCGGCAGGGCGTATTCATGGGGGGAGTTGAGCAAAGAACTCGTCAATCATCTCATCCCTCTCTTTCAACAGGCATCCCGTGGCAAACGGGATTTCAGCAGTTCTTACGCGTCGTGGATGGCGTCATGTGTTTCGGTGCTGGGGTCAGGCTTACAGAATTCAATTTTGGCCGAGCAAGCTCGTTCCACATGGTTGGACCTGCCATCGGCCAAGATTGAATTCTGTAAGCCTGACCCCACTCGCTTTCGCAGCAGGCTGATAAGCACGTCGTGTGCCGGCCGGAGCCCAGTTGCCGCCGGATCGATCCCAAGGCATTTCGGTCGCTGCATTTAGCACTTGTAATCAGAGCGATAAGCCACGCCTTGCGGGAGGACCAAGGGGACAGCATATTGTCATAAGGCGCAGTATTGTGCGCCTTGCCCCCTTGGCGCTGTACCTTGGAGTCTGGGATATTCACCGATTATCACCTGGAGTGTGACGGCTGTTTTGGGGAAGCGGCAGTCATTTTTGGACTTCGTTTCCGTCGGCGTACGTGTGGCGAATTCGAGCGAAGAACGATGACCAGCACCGCCAACTTGTTTTCGGACGAAGCCCTCTGGCAACGGACGTTCGACGCCGTGCCGGATTTGATCTTTGTGGTGGACGACGAGTATCGGATCGTCCGCGCCAACCGGGCGGCGGCACGGCGGGTAGGGTGTGCGGTCGACCAGTTGGCGGGGCGGCGCTGTTATGAGTTGATCCACGGCACGCCGGCTCCGCCGGAGACGTGTCCCTACGCGAGGGCGTCGGCGGACGGCCGGACGCAGTCGGTCGAGTTTCGCGAGTTCTCCTTGGGCGGCGAGTTCGCCATCACGGTGACTCCGCTGCGCGACGGCCAGGGGCGGGTGTTGGGGGCGGTTCATGTGGCCCACGACGTCACGGAGCTGAAACGGGTCGAGACGGAGTTGCGCCGTTCGCGGGACCAGCTCGAGCAGCGGCACGCGTTGGCTGTGGCAACCATGCTGGACGGATTGTGGGAACGCGATTACGGGACGGGCCGCGTTGCGTACTCCGATCGCTTCTTGGAACTGGTCGGGTATTCGCGCGAGGAGGCGCCCCCCGCGTTGGACTTTGTCTACGGCATCATGCATCCCGACGACGCGCCGGCGGTGCGGGCGGCGGTGGAGCGTCACCTGGCGGATCGAGTTCCGTTGCAGGCCGAGTGTCGCCTGCGGACCAAGGGGGGCGAGTACCGCTGGTTCCTCACGCGCGGTCAAGCCCACTGGGACGCCGCTGGCCAGCCGGTGCGCACGGCGGGGACGATTCTGGACATCACGGAGCGGAAGCAGGCCGAGGAGGAGCGGGCGGAGCGGGGCCGTTTCGATGGTCTGCTGGCGGACATTTCCGCCCGATTCGTGGGGCTGGCTGCCGAGCGGGTCATGGACGAGATCGCCGCGGGCCTGGCTCAGGTCCGCGAGTTCTTTGGGCTTGACCGGCTGGGACTCCGGACCTATGGCGAAAACGCCGTCTTTCCGGTCGATCCCAGTTTTTTGGTCTGTGCGGACGGCGTCCGTCCCATCGATCCGGCCCTGAATCTGAAAGTCCTGTTTCCCTGGTGCTATGCCCGACTGGCGGCGGGCGAGCCGGTGGTTATGGCCCCTGATCAAATGCCGCCGGAGGCCGGCGAAGATCGCCTGGCGATGGAGCGATTCGGAATTCAGTCGGGGGCGGCGATCCCGATTTCGATCGGGGGATGCCCCCAGTACTTGCTGGTGCCGTCCACCTCGGGCCGGCCCAGAGCGTGGACGCCTGACCTCCTCCAACGCATGAAATTGCTGGGCGAGATTTTCGTCCAGGCCCTGTCGCATCGCCGGGCCGAACTCGAATTGACCGAGGCCGAACTGAAGTACCGCACGCTGGCGGATTTCTCCAGCGACTGGGAGTACTGGCAGGACGCGGAACAGCGGTTCCGCTACATCTCGCCTTCGTGCGAGGAGATCACCGGCTATGCGCAGGAGGAGTTCGAGGCGGATTTTCTGCTGTTGCGTGAAATCGTGCTGCCCGACGACCGGCCCCTGTGGGACGCCCACTGGTGGAGGTGCCATCAGGGTTGCCAGGCGGGCTCGCTGGAATTCCGCATCCTTCGCCGGGACGGCCGCGTGGTGTGGCTGAGTCATGCCTGCCAGCCAGTTCGCGATCCGCGCGGCCAACTGCTCGGCATCCGCGTCAGCAACCGGGATGTGACCGAACAGAGGTCCGCCAAGGAGACGCTGGCGACGGCGTTGGCGCAGATCGAGCACCTCAAGGAACGGCTGGAGCGCGAAAACGTCTACCTGCAGAACGAGATCAAGAGCCAGCACGATTTTCAGGAGATCGTCGGCCAGAGCGAGGCGCTGCGGGCCACCCTGCAGAAGATCTCGCTGGTCTCGGAGACCGGGGCCAACGTCCTGTTGTTGGGCGAGACGGGCACGGGCAAGGAACTGCTGGCCCGCGCCATCCACGATCGCAGCTCGCGGCGAGACCGGCCGCTGGTCAAGGTCAACTGTGCGGCCCTGCCCAGCAGCCTGATCGAAAGCGAATTGTTCGGCCACGTCCAAGGGGCCTTCACCGGGGCCCTGTCCGACAAGATCGGCCGCTTCGAGTTGGCCCACGGCGGAACCCTGTTCCTGGACGAAATCGGCGAACTGGCTCCGGACCTGCAGACCAAGCTGCTGCGGGTGCTCCAGGACGGCGAGTTCGAGCGTCTGGGCTCGTCCCAGACGATCCGCGCGGACGTGCGGCTGATCACCGCCACGAACCGGGATCTGCAGGAAGCCCTGCGGGAGGAGACGTTCCGCCCGGATCTCTATTATCGGCTGTCTGTCTTTCCCATCGAAGTGCCCCCGCTGCGGGTGCGGCCCGAAGACATCCCGCTGCTGGTCTGGCATTTCATTACGGCCAAGCAACGCCGCTTGGGAAAGACGATCAAGAACGTGCCTCGCGAGGTCATGAATCAACTGGTCCGGTACGACTGGCCGGGCAACGTCCGGGAATTGGAGAACGTCATCGAACGGGCGATCATCCTGTCGTCGGGAACGACGCTGACGCTGAGCGAATCGCTGGGCGGCACCCGGCCCCCGTCTAGGCACCGACGGGGACTCCAGCCGAGCGAGATGGCCCACCGCACCGCCGTCGCAGAGTCCGACTCCGGATCGCTGGCCCAGGTCGACCGCGCACACATCCTGGCCGTGCTGGACGAGTGCGGCTGGAAAATCAAAGGCCCCGGCAACGCCGCCGAGCGTCTAGGGCTGAAGCCCAGCACCTTGCGGTTCCGCATGAAAAAACTGGACATCCAGCGCCGGCCAAAGCCGCGATGAGGATCTCCTGGCGAGCCGCGGGCGTCAGCCCGCGGGTGGGGCTTGGGTGTGGTCGGATGACCGTGGCCGGATCACCGTGGGGCTGACGCCGCCACGCTCGCCGGGTACACTATTTCCATGGATCGTTATTGGTTGCTCACTTCCACGACGTACGGCTCTTGGCTTCCTGGTGACGAACGCGGCTTCGTGAGCAGTTGGCGAGACCAGTCGGGCCAGCTGGTGATTCACAACATTCCCGGCACTCCGTACGACGCCGATATGCCGGCGCTGGAGCGTAACGCAGAAGAATTGCTCAAGGGGGATCCCGTCCGGTTCACGCTGGCCCAGGCGGAGGCTTTGCTGGGTCAGTTCCTGGAAACGGCCGGGTGCCGGGGCTGGCAGCTATTGGCTGTCGGCATCATGGCCACCCACATTCACTTGGTGGTCGGCGTGCCCGGCGATCCCGCTCCGAAGAAAATACTGGGCGACTTCAAGAGCTACGGGAGCCGCGCCCTGAACCGGCGTTGGGGAAAACCCGCGTCCGGCACATGGTGGACGCTTAAAGGCTCGAAGCGGAAGTTGCCCAACGACGATGCGGTGTTGGCCGCGGTGAAATACGTCCTGGACCAGGAGTATCCGCTGGTGATCTGGACGGCGCCCATCCCCGAACTGGAATTGCCCGGCGGCCGCGTGGTGTGATTCCGGCCAACGGCCCGTCCGGTGGGAACGGCGCGAACGCCGGGATTACCGTGGGGCTGACGCCGCCACGCTCGCCGGGGGGGGCTAGGCGAGCGGCGGGCGTGAGCCCGTCCGGTGGGAACGGCGCAAACACCGGGATCACCGTGGGGCTGACGCCGCCACGCTCGCCGGGGGGGGGCTGGCAGAGGTCGAGCAACGTCTGCAGGGAGTCGGCCAAATCCGTCGGGGCGGCTCCGCTGGCCAAACGCTGGGCGATCTCTTCCGCGCATTGTTCGAGGTCCGCGATCGCGAACACTTTGGCTGCCGCCGACAGACTCCGGACGCAAGCTGCGAGCCGTTCCCGATCGTTGTTCTGGCGGGCCTGCCGCAGTGCGGGCAGCAGGTTTTGGAGGGTTGTGGTGCGGAGCGTCTGCAGGCCGGGGCGTTCGGCTGGATCGGTCTGGGGGGCGTCCGGCAAAGGGCTTTCGAGGCCCGGCTCGCCTGGCGTCTCCGGCTGGCCGACGCTGACGCCAGCTGGCAGATAACGGCCCAGGGTTTCCAGCAGTTCTCGCGGGGCCACCGGTTTGGCCAGATAGCCGTCGCAACCGGCTGCCAGACAGCGTTGGCGGTCGCTGTTCATGGCGTGCGCGGTCAGTGCGACGATGGGGTTCGTCCAGCCCGACCGTCGGAGTTGCTCGCTGGCCGCAAGGCCGTCCAGGACGGGCATTTGCACGTCCATCAGGATCAGGTCGTACGGCCGGCCCTCGGCGGTCGAGGCCAGGGCTGAGCGGCAGGCCGCGGCACCGGTATCGGCCACGTCCACCTGCAGTCCAGCGCTGGTGAGAACCAGCCGCAAGAACGCTCGGGTATCCGGGGCGTCCTCGGCCACGAGAACCCGGCCCTGGTAGGTTGCGTCTGGCGGCGCCGGTTCGCGGGGCAGGCGCAGAACGGTCCTGGGATCGGTCTGGGCAAAGTCCGGCCGATCCGCCGGATCGAGTTCCAGCGCGAGCGTGAACGTGCTCCCCTGGCCCGGCCGGCTGTTGACGTCGATGCGGCCACCCAGGAGGGCCGCCAGTCGCTGGCAGATCGCCAGTCCCAGACCGCTGCCGCCAAAGCGGCGTGTGTGGGAGGCGTCGGCTTGGACAAACGGCTGGAACAGACGCGTCAGGACCGCAGGCTCGATGCCGATCCCCGTGTCCGCGACCGCAAAGCACAACTGGGCCGGGGGTCCGGGCGCGTGGAATACCTCGATCCGCACGCCTCCGGCGGCGGTGAACTTGATTGCGTTGCCCACCAGGTTCACCAGGATTTGCCGCAGCCGGACGGGATCGGTGCGGATTGTGGCCGGGAGCGGCCAGCGGTACTCGGCGCCGAAGGCCAACCCCTTGGCTTCGGCCCGCATCCGCAGCAGGTCCAGGACGTCGTCGACCACCACCCAGGGCGCGAAGGTCAGCCGCTCGACCGCCAGCCGTCCGGCTTCGATCTTGGACAGGTCGAGGATGTCGTTCAACAGTTGCAGCAGCACCTGGCCGTTGCGTTGCACGACCTGCAAATAGTGGCGGCGCTGGTCCTCCGGCAGGTCCGGCCGCTGGAGCAATTCGCTGTAACCGAGGATCGCGGTCATCGGGGTGCGGATCTCGTGGCTCACGTTGGCCAGAAACTCGCTCTTGGCGAGGTTGGCGGCCTCGGCCGTTTCCTTGGCCCGCCGCAAGGCGTATTCGGCGTTCGGTGATTTCTTCCACGACCGCTCCGAAACCGACGATTTCGTCCGTGCCGTCGCGCACCGGATACCAGCTTTCGTTCCAATACCGCGTGACGCCGGGCGACGACGACAGCTCGCCGCTGAACTCGTGCTCCGTCACCGGCTGGCCGGTCGCCAGAATTTCTCTGGTGACGTCCAGGATTTGAGGAACCAAGGTGGGCACCATGTCGTGGACGCTTTTGCCGAGGTGCGCGGCGGCGGGCATCCCATTGATTTCCGCGAGCCGGTCGTTGATCAGGACGAAGCGCAGATCACGGTCCAAGTACACGAAGCCCACGGGAGCTTCCATCAGCAAGGTTTCCAGGATCGCACGCGTGCGTTGCAGTGCCGCCTCCGCCTGCCTGCGCTCGGTGACATCCCGCGCGAAGGTGATCAGGCACGGCCGCTCCTGGTAGATAATGCGGCTGCTGATCACGTCCGCGTGGAGCACCGTGCCGTCTTTTCGCATCAAGGGGATATCATCGCTGCGGGCTGTCTGCCCGTCCGCGTGAGCGCGGAAGACCGCGGCAATTCGCGACCACTCGCCGGGCGGGTGCATGCCGAGCACCGACAGGGAGGCGAATTCCTGCTCGGAATATCCGAGCATCCGGCAGAGGGCCGCATTGACTCGGAGAAACCGCTTCGTTTCGATGTCGACGATGCCGACTCCGTCCGACATCCCGTCATAGATGGTTTGCAACTCCAGGTTGGCGTTGGTCAGTTCGACCGTCCGTTGGCGGACACGTTGTTCCAGTTCTGCGTTCAGGCAGCTCAGTTCCCGTTCGGCCTGTTTGCGCTGCGTGATGTCCTGCACCTGGGAGATGAAGTATCGGGGCCGTCCCTGGGCGTCTCGCACCAGGGAAGAGGCCACCTGGCCATAAATCACATGACCCAGCCGATGGCGGTAGCGTTTTTCAAATGTCTCGCTGGTCTTCTTCCGCCGCACCGCCTGCTGGATGAACGCTTGACTGAGCTCCGCGTCTTCGGGCAGCGCCAGATCATTGACCGTCATGCTTTCCAGCTCTTGCCGGCTGTAGCCGAAGATCTCGGTCATCTTGTGGTTGACCTGCAGGAGCCGGCCTTGCAGGTCCACCAGGCACATTCCGGTATTGGCGTTGCTGAACGCCAAGCGAAACTTGTCTTCGCTTTCCCGCAGCGTCTCCGCGTCCACACGCCGGCGGCCGGTGCTGTCCGGACGGGAGTCACTTGGGCCGTTCCCGTCGTCGGGGCTGCGCAGGGACGCCTCCAATTCGGCGACCCGCTGCCGCAACGATTCCAACTCGGCAATCCGCTGTTCCCGGCTCGTGTCCTGGGCAGTCATGACGCACCTGCTGATTTGCTTTCGCATCTCCCTTCTGCGCCGTCCAGACGGAAAAAGGAAGCTGGCGACCAGTGAGCGGGACGTCGCTAGCCGCCGGTTCGCACGCCCCCGGCGGCCAGCACCAAACGGTTTTTTTGTACGCCCGACGTCAAGATTGAGAACTGACGCGCGTTAGGCCTGGGGTCAGGCGTACAGAATTCAGTTTTCGCGGGGATGGCGTTTTGCCTATGGCTGGACGATAGGCCGCGAAAACTGAATTCTGTACGCCTGACCCCTGATCCGGAAGCCGTTGCATCTCAATTTGAACATCCAGCGTTCCCCATCCCGTTTGGCGCTAGCGCCGTCTCGCTCACGACTCATGCTCTTTGTCTTGACGGCGCGGTGCGTTGGTCAACCGCCGTGCCCGCCGCCGGCCGCCAGTTGCTGGGAAACAACGTCTGTATAATACGTCTCGCCGCGGGCCACCGCCGAGAGGGCCTGTTCCAGTTCGCCGGGGCCGGCGTCCTTGGTCAGGAAGCCTGCGACGCCCGCCTGGAAGGCCTGCAAGATGATCTCCCGGCGGAGGTGGGCGGTGAGGATGACGACCCTGGTTCGCGGAGCGACGGCGGCGACGCGGGCCGCAACTTTCAACCCATTCAGTTCCGGCATTTCGATGTCCACCAAGGCGATGTCCGGCTGGACCTGTTTCAGCCGTTCGAGCGTCTCCCGGCCGTTGGCCGTTTCCGCCGCGACTTCGAAATCCGGCAGCCGATCCACCATCAGCCGCAGGGCGGCGCGCACCAGCAAGTCGTCGTCGGCCAACAGGACGCGGTACCGTTTGCCCGCCGTCCCGGCCGGCGGCCCGAAAGCGGCGGACGGGGAGGCTCTCAAGAGGCTTTCCGGCACCGCCCCCCGCACCGCCGCCAGCAGCGCAGATAACTCGGTCCACAGGGTCTGGTCCGCGGAGTGCTGTTCGAGCAACCGGGCGGCGGCAGCCAACTGCGAGAATCCAAATTGCCCCGCGGCTCCGGCCAATTGATGAGCCGTCTGGCGCAACCGCGTGCGGTCCCGGTCCCGCAAGCCCTGTTCCAGCAGCGCCAGCCGACCTGGCAACTGCTCGGCAAACAAAGCCAACAAACCACTCCATTCCGCCTCCGATCGCTCGCCCGCCGGGCCGACTTTCCGGCTGGCAGGGGCCGCGTCTGTTCGCAGACGTTCGGCCGATGCCAGCGTCCGGAGGTGCGGCCGCACCGTCGCCCACAGGGCTTCCCACGTGACGGGCTTCGAAAGAACTTCGTCAAACCCGGCCTCCAGGCACCGCTTCCGGTCTCCGGCTGTGGTGGGTGCGCTCAAGGCGAACACCGGGCCGAGCCAGGCGGAAGCGCGCAGCAAACGCGCCGCTTCATAACCGTCCAACTTGGGCATTTGCAGGTCCAGCAGGATCAAGGCGTAAGGCTGACCGGCGGCGGACGCCGTCATGGCCTGCCGGACGGCGGTCAGCCCGTCGCCGACGGTGTCGACCTGCAATCCGGCGCTCTCCAGGCAGTTGCGGAGCCCGCGTTGTGTGTCCGCCGAGTCTGCGGCCAGCAGGACCCGTCCGTCCCAACGATCCTGCCGGCCTGCGTCTGCCTCGGTCGCACTCGCTTTCTGCGGCTCCGCAGGGCTTGCCAAACGCTCGCTCCGCCGCAGTCTCGTGACCTCGACCAGGGCCACAATCACTCCCCGCACGCACCCGTCGTCGCCGTGCAGCGGGTAGTAGCTGGCCAGCCAGTCCCCCGTTGCGGTCGGGTTTTCGGGGACGGGGCCGGAGAACAAGTGGTCTCGCTCGGGCTGACCGCGTTCCAGGACGGGGCGCACCTCCGCCTTGATCTTCTCGGCAAACGTCGGCACGAGTTCGTCGATCGTCCGCCCCAAATGCTCCGCCACGGGGCGGCCGTTCAGTTCGGCCATCCGATCGTTCACCAGCAGGTAGCGGAATTGACGGTCCAGGACGCACAGCGGGATCGGCGCAAGCCGAAACGCCTTTTCCAGCTCCCTGTCTTGCAGACCGAGACATGAGTCAGCGTCGTCCACCGTAGCATCCTCTCTATTTCCGGCTAACGGTCACCACAGCGATGAAGATAACTCGAAAGGGCAGCACGCTGCAAGAGATGCCGAGACGATCTGGCGAAGTCGCCATCCAGGGGGACGCGAGCCCGTCCGGTGATCATTGCGCCAACGCCGGGAAGACCGCGGGACTGACGCCGCGACGTTCGCCGGAGTTGCCCGAACGAGGCCGGTGGTGATACAATCGGCCCAAAAGAGAACGGCCGAGAAGTAGGGTGGGCCAAAGCGGACGCAAAAGTAGGGTGGGCCAAAGCGGACCAAGTTCGAGGAGCCGGAACGTCGGACGTAGCGGACGGCGGCGACGCAGTCTGCACCGCGCCCGCGGCAGCGTCGGCCCACCGGGACACGGTCACCACCGGCAACACGGCCGCATCGCAACGCAGGTATTCATTCGCATCCGGCGGGCTGGGACAGGTCATGTCTGAAGGGTTCGATCCGTACTATCGCTGGCTTGGAATTTCACCCAAAGAGCAGCCGCCCAACCACTATCGGCTGCTGGGGCTCGAACTGTTTGAAGCGGACCCGGCGCTGATCGATTCCTTTGCGCTGCGTCATACGGGCTATCTGCGCGAGATCACGGACGGTCCGCACCTGGCGGACGCCCAGCGGCTGCTGAACGAAGTGGCCGAGGCCCGACGCTGTCTGCTCGATCCGCAGCGCAAAGCGGCGTACGACGCCGATCTGCGGACGCGTTTGGCGGCCGGCGCGGGCAACTCGGACGCGGCTACGGCGGCGCAACATGCGGTCGTGACCTCCGGCCGCGTGGACGCGTCAGCGGGGCTGGACAAGGGTCCCCCGCCGACGATTATCGCCGGCCCCAAAGCGGCGGCTTCCGGGCCTGGGGCGAAGAAATCTCGTCCGAAACAACGGCGGCGGCTCTGGGCCGGGGCGGGAGCGATCGGGATCGTTGGAGCGTTGTTGGTCGCGTTGACCGCCGCCGCGTACCTGTTTCTCTCTCGTCCAGCGCCGCCTCGCACGGCCCCAGTGGCCGCCGGCGTCAAGCGGCCGGCGGGCAAGCGTCCGGCAGCCGAGGCGGCTGGCGGCCGCCAGGTCGTTCAGCGCCCGCCGACTGCGAAACAGCCTTTGCCGCCGTCCGATCCGGCAACGACCGCGGCTCCTGCGGCTCCTGCGGCTCCGACGGCAGCACCGCCCCCGGACGGGACGGCGAATTCCTCGCCGAACGATGTGCCGACTCCGGTCACGCCTCCCGCGAGTTACATTCCGGACGGCCAGCCTCCGCGGTTACCGGGACTCATCATGTGGCTGGATGCCGCCCAGTTACCGCCGGACGAGACGCGCGTCGCGCGCTGGAGCGACGGCAGCCCGGGCGGCCGCAGCGCTCAGCCGAAGCAGGCAGGCCGACAGCCCGAACTGCTGCCCCAGGCGCTGAGCGGCAAACCCGTCGTCCGGTTCCGTGGCGGGCCGTGGCTGGAGATCCCCGGCACCTCGCAACTGCTGGCGGGCTCCGACTACACGATCGCCTACGTGGCCCGCGGCGTTGGCGGAACGCTGCTGTCCAAAGGCAGCGGGGAAAAAACGGGCCAGTTTTCGCTGTTGAGCGATTCGTGTTTCCTGACCAACGGGGAACTCAACTCCCAGACCGCCGGCCGGCTGGCCGCCGCGGGCGACGATCCAGCGCGGTTTCGGGTCCGCACGATCACCGCGGATGCCACGGCGCTTACCTGGCACTTGGACGGGACGGCCGCCGGCAGTTACACCGACGACCGGCACGATGTGCACAGCCAATCTGTGGTGCGGATTGGCGCTCCCTGGTTCCGCTCCGACCGGGAGGACGCGAGCCGATTTTTCGTCGGCGACCTGGCGGAGTTGCTGGTCTACGACCGGGCGTTGCCGGAGGAGGAGCGCCGGGGAGTCGAGGATTATCTGCGCGAGAAATGGCTGGCGGGCGGCGAGTCTGCGGCGCCGTTGGATTTGATGGCGGCGCCCACCGAGCCTCCTTCCCCGACGGACGGCGCGACCGCGGCGATGCCGGACGATGCGGTGGAATCCGCTAGTGACCCCACGGCGGCAGACAGCGGCTTGGCTCCCACCGGAGAGATCCTGCGCGAGGTTTGGCGGAATTTCCAAGGCATCGACGCGGAGGCCGCCAACGAGCAGTTCACCAATCGGCCGGAACCCGACCAGACCGAAACCCTGGACCGGCTGGAAGCGCCGGCGGACTTCGACGACCACTACTGCCAACGCATCCGGGGTTTTCTGCAGCCGCCGCTGACGGGCGACTATACCTTCACCGTGCGGGCCAACGAGGGCGGAGTCTTGCTGCTCAGTACGGACGAGAACCCTGAGAACAAGCGGCAGGTGACGGCCAAGGACAAGGTCGCTCTGGCAGCGGGCCGGGCTTACTACGTCGAAGCGATCCACTGGGAGAAGGGCGGCAAAGACTACTTCTCGGCCGGCTGGAAACTGCCCGACGGCCGCACAGAGACCCCCATCCCCGGCACTCGCCTGTCGCTCCGCGCCCAGCCGCTCCAGCCGCATGAGACCGGGTTCGTCACCCTGACGCCGCTGCAGGCCGAATCGTCGGCGGGTTGCCAGCTGCGAATCCTGGACGAGGGCCTGGTACTGGCCGACGGGGCGACGAAAGAGAACGAGGTCTATCGTCTGGTGTTCCAGACGCCGATGCCCACGATCACCGCGCTGCAACTGCAGGCTGTGCCGCACGAATCGTTGCCCAGCGGCGGTCCCGGACTCGGCCAGGGAGGCAGCTTCCGGTTGGGCGAGGTGCAAGTCGCCGTGGGGGCTGCCGACGCCGACACGCCGTTGCTGCCGGCCCGCTTGCGCGAGGTGCTTGCGGCTGCCGACGACAGCGGGTTGGCGCGGCTGGTCGACGGCAATCCGGCGACGTTGTGGAGTTGTCGGCGCGGCGGGCAGCCGGTCGAGCTGACGTTTCTGCCGGCGGAACCGATCCGCACGTCCGGCGCCGGGATGCTGCACGTCACGCTGCACAACCGCGACAATCTCGGCTGCTTCCGCTTGCGGGCCACGTCGCTGCCCGACCCGCGGTCACAAGTCATCCGGGCGGCCGGCGATCAGGTCCCCGCGGCTGGCAGCGGTTTGTTCACCTTGTTTGTCAACCTGGGCGGCCGCCCGTGGCAAGACGAGGCGGGCAACGCCTGGGTGGCTTCCAAGGATTTCGACGGCGCGACCTTTGGGCACGAGGCCGGGGCAGCGATCACGAGCGATGCGTCCGATCATCCGCTGTACAGCACGGCCGTGCGGAAGTTGACCGCCTTTCGTGCCGTGGTGCCCAACGGCGAGTACCGCCTCGAGTTGCACTTCCACGAACACTGGTCCCGCAACCCCGCGGACCGGTCGTTTGTGGTCACCGTGGAGCAGCAGCCGGTGTTGCGGCCGCCGCTGTTTTTTCAGGGGCCTGGCATGGGTCAGCCCTATGTCCATCCGGTCAACCGGGTGATCGTCAAAGACGACCAGTTAGACATCGACTTTGCCCCCGCGCTGCCCGGCTCGCTAACGATCCTGAACGGCGTGGCCATCCGGCAGGTGCGGTGAGCGACGCTGCGTTTGCGGCGAGCAAAGAAAAAGCCCGGCGTTTTCCCAACGCCGGGCTTGTCGACTTGGCCGTTGTGCCGTCCCCATCGGAGCCTGGGCCGGCTACTTGGATTTCAATTCAAAGTCGATCGTGCCTCCGCCCGCGGGGACCGTGGCCTTTAACTCGGACATGCCT
>JAAYYU010000158.1 GCA_012515235.1 Candidatus Anammoximicrobium sp. | reverse complement strand
GTCTACGCGTTTGCGGCGGGGGACTTTGGTTTTACGGACCCGAAGGACACGCCGGCCAACGCCTTCAACCGGGTCAAGATCACGTCGCTGGCGACGGCCGGAACGCTGAAGCTGAGCGGGACGGAGGTCGTGGCGGGCGACTTCATCCCGGTGGCCAGCATCCCGAACCTGACGTTCACCCCGGCGGATGACGCCACCGGCAGTCCCTACGCGACCTTCGAGTTCCAGGTGGAGGACAACGGGGGCACGGAGCGGAACGGAGTGAACCTGGACGCGAGCCCGAACACCATCACGATCACGGTGACGGCCGTGAACGACCCGCCGGTGATCACCAATCCGGCCGAACAGTGGTGGAGCAATCCGGAATTGCAGAATCGGGAGGGGATTTCCTCGACCCAACTGGGGCCGCACTACTGGACCAGGGATGAGAGCGGCGAATTCCTTTTCGTGACATCGACTTCGGGTACGGCGACCGGCGTGGCCTACCTGTACAAGATTTCCGATCTGGTGGCGGCGACCGCCGATAACGATGCGGCACCGGTGGCTTCGCTCGCCTGGACCGACCAGTTGGGCATATCGTACCTGCGCGGCGGCTCGATCTCGGACGATCTTGGCCGGGTGCTGAGCGGCACGGCGGCGGGATCCGCCTACGCGAGTCTGCCAACGGACGTGACGGGATGGGACGCGACCAGCATCGCGCACATCACCAACAGTCTGAACGTAACCCACGACAGCATGGCCTTCAGTCATGACAGCAGCCTGCTGTTCTCCAACAACTACGGCAACGCGACGTACCCCGATCAGAGTTTCTTGTACACTTGGACGGTTGGCGACCTGACGACCGACGGCACCGGACTGACCTTTCTAAGCTCGTTTGACAGTACCAACACCACGCGGATTCGCAGTATTTCGAGCTACTACATTGGCGGACAGGACTTGGTCTATTTCGGCGACGGTGCAACCGGCGCTAAGGTCATGGTCTACGATCCCGAGACAAACACCGAATCGGTCCTGCTTTCGGGACTGACCACCGGGAATGTCATGTACGTCAAGGTCAGCGGCGTCGGCACCGGACACATGTATCTCCATGTCGGCACCGAAGCCAGTTCAACGGCCCCGAGCATTTCGGTCTACGAACTCGCCGCCGACGGAAAATCGGTCCTCTCCACCGATCCCGTCGCTTACTTCGGGCCGACGGAATTGATGAGCGCGACCGGTATCCTGGAGGTGGGTCCATCTTACAACCGCGCGTTTGAAGTCACCAACGACGGCCAGTACGGCATCTTCGGCACGCATGCCGCCGCCAACGTGTACACCGTGTCGGCGGCGATCGACGTGCCGGAGAACACGGCGCCGGTGACCACGGTCGCGGCCACGGACGCGGACGGCACGACGCCCACGTTCGCCATCGCCGGCGGTCCCGACGCGGCCCAGTTCACGATCAACCCAACCACGGGCGTGCTGGCCTTCGGCACCGCCCCCGACTTCGAGGCCCCCGCCGACGCCGACGCCGACAACACCTACGTGGTCCAAGTCCGCGCCACCGACGGCACGGCCGAGGACCTGCAGGTGATCCTGGTCCGGGTGACGAACCTGAACGAGCCGCCGACGGCGGCGGACGAGACGGTGACGACGGTCCAGGACACGGCGTACGTGTTCGCTGCCGCGGACTTCAACTTCAGCGACCAGGACGCCGGCGACTCGCTGAGCGCCGTCAAGATCACCGCGGTGGAGACCGCCGGCTCGCTGCAATGGAACGACGGCGGAAGCTGGCAGGACATGACGCTGAACCAGGCGATTAGCCGGGCCGACCTGGACGCGGGCAAACTCTGCTTCACGCCCGCCGCCGGGGCCACCGGCGCCGCCTATGCCACGTTTCAGTTCCAAGTCCAAGACGCCCTAGGCAGCCTGCTCAGCGCCGCGTCCTACGTGATGACGATCGACGTGACCGGCGTGACGGTCAGCCCGCTGAGCGTCAACCTCGCCGAGGGCGGCGCGACGGCCACGTATACGGTGGCCCTGGACACCGCCCCCGCCGCCGCGGTGACCGTGACCGTGACCGCCGACGCGCAGAGCCGGGTCAGTCTGGACGGCTCGACCTTCGCCTCCAGCGTCACCTTCCCGCGCACCGACCTCTCCCCTCAAACCATCACCGTTCGCGCCGTGGACGACCTCGTCGTCGAGCCGACGCACACCAGCACCATCACCCACGCCATCACCGCTCCGGTCAACGACCCCCACTACCCCCTGACCCTGCCGCTGGACAACGTCGTGGCCACGATCGCGGACAACGACAGCGCGACGGTGTCGGTGGCCAAGTCCACGGGCGGCGACGGCTTGGAGACGGGCCCGGACGACGGGCAATTCACCGTGACGTTGAGCGCGGCCAGCAGCACGGCCACGACAGTCACGTACACGCTGGGCGGGGTGGCGACGGAAGTTAGCGACTACGCGGCGATCGCGACCAAGAGCGTGACGATCCCAGCAGGACAGACGACGGCGGTGATCGACATCGAAGTGACGGACGACACCTTGGTGGAGGCCACCGAAACGGTCGAGGTGACGCTGACCGGCGTCACGGGCGACGCGGACATCACGCTGGACGATGCACAGAAGACGGCCACGCTGGAGATTGCGGACAATGACAGCGCGACGGTGACGATCAGCGGCACGCCGAGCGTGACGGAGGGCGGCGACCTGGCGTTCACGGTCACGCTGAGCGCGGCCAGCAGCACGGCGACAACGGTCAGCTACAGCTTCGGCGGCACCGCCACCGGCGGCAGCGACTACACGGACACCACGACCAGCGTGACGATCGCGGCCAACGCCACGACGGCGACGATCACGGTTCCGACGACGGACGACAGCCTGGTGGAAGAGAGCGAGACGGTAGTGGTGACGCTGGGCAGCGTCACGGCCGGCGACGAGCAGATCACGGTGGGCACACCGGAAAGCGCCACGGGCACGATCACGGACAATGACAGCGCGACGGTGAGGGTGGCGAAGTCCACGGGTGGAGACGGCTCGGAGACGGGCCCGGACGACGGGCAGTTCACGGTGACGTTGAGCGCGGCCAGCAGCACGGCCACGACGGTCACCTACACGCTGGGCGGTTCGGCGACGGAAGGCGACGACTACGCGGCGATCGCGACCAAGAGCGTGACGATCCCGGCCGGACAGACGACGGGCGTGATCGACATCGACGTGACGGACGACGCCTTGGTGGAGGCCACGGAGACGGTGGACGTCACGCTGACCGGCGTCACGGGCGACGCGGACATCACCCTGGACGATGCGGCCAAGACGGCCAGTTTGAGCATCGCGGACAACGATGAGGTCGTGAACGATCCGCCGGTGGCTGAGGCGGGCGGGCCGTATACGGTCGACGTCGGCGGCGCGGTGCAACTCAGCGGAACATCATCCTACGACCCCGACACGGGTGACACGATCGACGAGTACTGGTGGGACCTGGACGGGGACGGGGTGTTCGGCGAGACGGGTTCGGCGGCCGAACGCGGCGACGAGAACGTGGCGCAGCCGACGTTTTCCGCAGCGGGGTTGGCAGCCGGCGCGGTGTGGATCGTGTCCCTGAAGGTCGTGGACAACCACGGCGGCGTCAGCGCGGTCGATACGGCCCAGGTGAACGTCGCGGCGGGCACCGGGAGCATCTACGGGCAGAAGTTCCAGGACCTGGACGGGGACGGACGGCGCGATGCGGACGAGCCGGGACTGGACGACGTTGCCATTGAGCTGGTCGACCCCGCAAACGGGCAAGTGCTGCGGACCGTGCAGACGGCCAGCGTGGAATTAGACGGCCAGACGGGCATCAATCCGATCACCGAGCAAGGGCTGTACGCCTTTACGGACGTGCCGCCGGGGACGTATTTGATTCGCGAAGTCACGCCAGGCGGCTGGTACCAGACGATGCCTGTCGCCGGGGCTTATGTGGTCACGCTGCACGCGGGGGAGACCATCGGGACAGCCCCGGCCGATGCGCCCGTGTCCAGCGATCCCAATGCCAACTGGGTCGACCGCATGGCGGCTGGCGACCTGGAGTTCTACATCACCGTACTGGTGAGCGTCGACACCTACGCAGACGGGAACCTGGACGGCGAAAGCGACGGCATCTTCGCCTTGTCCGGCCAAACTGTATTCCAACTCGGAGCCCCGTATGAGACGGGCAGCGACGGGATCAAAGACACGATCGACACGGAGATCACTGAGCTGGATCTGTTCGGGGTCGCCCCCGTAGGTCCGACCCGCGTCCGCCTGGCTGGCACGCCTTCCGAGGGCACCATCGAGCAGTTGCCCGCCGGCCGGTTCACGGCGGACAGCTTCTTTGACGTGTTTGTCGAGATCGACACGCGGGACATCTACGGCGACTCGCTCACCTTGCACAACACCGCTCCGATCCCGATGCAGGCCGAGGTGAACGGCATGCCGCCCTACGGCGCGGTCTATGCGGATACCCTGTCGGGTCCTTTGCCGCTGTACGACGACCAGGACAATCTGCAAGCCCACTTGGTGGACGTCTTCCTGTTGCCGCTGTACGGCGTGGATTTCGGCAACGTGGAAGACGCTCCCCCGGTGGCCGACGCGGGCGGGCCGTATGACGTGGACCTTGGCGGCACGGTCGTTTTAAATGGTACGGGATCGTACGATCCGGACGCCTGGAATACGATCGATGGGTACTGGTGGGACTTGGACGGCGACGGGAACTTCGGCGAGACGGGCTCGGCGGCCGAACGCGGCGACGAGACCGTGGCACAGCCGACGTTTTCCGCGGCCGGCTTGGCCGCGGGCACGGTGTGGAATGTGGGACTCAAGGTCGTGGACAACTACGGCACAACCAGCGCCGTCGACACGGCGACCGTCACCGTCGCCGGTGAAATCCAGATCGGCAACGTGGTCTGGCACGATTTGGACGGGGACGGCGAGCAGGACGGGGGCGAAGGCGGGATTTTCGGGGCGGCGGTCGAGTTGTTTTATTCGCCGGACGGCACGGTGGGCAACGCGGACGACGTGTCGCGGGGTGTGGTCGTGACGGACGCCGCGGGCCAGTACGGATTTACGGTCACCGCTCCCGGCAACTACTACCTCGTCTTCCGCGCGCCGGTGGGGAACACCAGTTTTGCCTTTTCGCCGCGGGACGCTGCGGGTGTGGACGACACGCTGGACAGCGACGCCAACGCCCAGGGCGTGACCGCCATGTTCACGCTGGGCACCGCCCACCGGCCGGACCTGGACGCGGGCTTGGTGGGCGCCAAGCCTTGGTTTGGATTCGGGTTCGGTTTGGGGGGCGACGCGTCGGAGAGCAACTCGCCGGAACGCGGGTCGCAGGTACTTTCGGACGCGGATGGGAACGTGTTCGCGGTGGGATCGTTCCACCAGACGGCGGATTTCGACCCTGGGCCGGGGTCGTATCCCTTGGTGAGTGCCGGTCATTTCGATGCGTACGTGGCTAAATATACGTCGGAAGGGGCCTTGATTTGGGCTCGTCGCTTCGGAGGGACGAATGGATGCGATGCCACGACAATCGCCCTTGGTCCTGACGGCAGCCTTTACGTGGGCGGCTACTTCTACGAGACCGTCGATCTCGACCCCGGGCCGGGCACGTTCAACGTGAGCAGCGCGGGCGAGATCGACATGTTCGTCGTGAAACTCGATGCGGCGGGCAATTTCGTCTGGGGCGGACGGATGGGAGGCACTCAGGTCGACGCGGGACCCTGGGAGTTGCAAGTCGGGGCCGACGGCGCGCTGTACATGAGCGGCCGCTTCTTCGGGACGGCCGATTTCGACCCGACCAGCGGCGGCACGTATAACCTGTCCAGTGCGGGAGCCGAGGACATTTTCGTGGTCAAGCTGAACACGGACGGCCATCTGGTCTGGGCCAAGTCCATGGGAGGTTCCGGCACGGACGGCGCGATTGGTTTGGATGCCAAGACGCCTGGCGAAGTCGTGATTGTCGGACGCTACAGCGCCGGCGCCGATTTCGACCCGGGTTCCGGAACCGCAACGCTCCCGACCAACGGCGACCAGGATGCGTTCGTCTGTATGCTCGACGCGGACGGCAATTTCGTCTGGGTTCGCGGGATGGGCGGATCGGGGTACGACGCCGCGGTTCGCGTCACGCGGGATGCCGCCGGGGCCATCTACGCCAGCGGCGACTTCAATAGCATCGTTGATTTTGACCCGGGGACGGGAGTATACAACCTGACGAGTGATGGGGGAACTGACGCGTTCCTGCTCAAGCTTGACGCTTCGGGTGACTTCCTTTGGGCCCGCCGCCTGGGCGGAACGGGAGACGACGAGGGCCGCGATTTGGACATCGGGCCCGATGGCAGGATCTATTTGTCTGGCCTGTTCGCCGGCACGGTCACGCTGGGGCCGATCCCCAACGCCCTGGCGATGACCAGCGCCGGCGGCAGCGACGGCTTCGTCATCAGCTTCGATCCGGACGGCAACCCCGAAGGGGCCATGCGGTTCGGCGGCACGGGCAACGAGACCGTGGAACGAATGGATGTGGCCGCCAGCGGCGCCATTTATTTAAGCGGCGCCTTTACTGGAACGGCGGATTTCGATCCGGGGGCGGGGACGTTTTCCTGGACGGCCTCCGGCGCGGAGGACGTGTTGCTGGCCAAGTACTATGCCCTGACGCTCAATCCGGTCAACCAGCCGCCTTCCGATATCGCGCTGGACAACGCGACGGTGGCCGAAAACGCGGCGGGCGCGGTGATCGGCAACGTGACCGTGACCGACCCCGACGACGGCGACACGTACACGCTGACGGTCTCGGACGCGAGGTTCGAGATCGTGGGCGGCCAGTTGAAACTGAAGGCGGGAGAGAGCCTGGACTACGAGACCGAGCAGACGGTGTCGATCGACATCACGGCCACCGATGCCGGAAACATGAGCCGGACGGAGACGTTCCAGATTGCGGTGCTGCCGCTGAACGACAACGTGCCGGTGTTCACGTCCAGCGCGACGCCGGAGGTGCCGGAGAACACGGCGTTCGTGGTCGCGTTGACGGCTACCGATGCCGACTTGCCTGCGCAAACCGTCTCGTTTGCGATCGCCGGCGGCGCGGATCAGAACCTGCTGGAAATTGTGGGCAGCCAACTGCGGTTCAAGACGGTGCCGGACTTCGAGTTGCCCGCCGACGCGGACGGCGACAACCAGTACGTGGTTGAAGTGACGGCCACGGACAGCGGCGTTCCGGCGTTGGTCGCCAGACAGACCGTGACGATCACGGTGAAGCCGGAGAACGACAATCCACCGGTCGCCCACCCGGACGGGATCGAGATGGACGAAGGCGGCACGGCCACGGTCTTGGTCAGCGGCAAGGATAGTTTGCTGGACAACGATACGGACGCAGACTTGCCGTCCGACACGCTGACGGTGAATACCACCCCGACCGTCTTCCCAGCCCACGGGACGTTGACGCTGCAGACGGACGGCACGTTCAGCTACCAGCACAACGGCAGCGAGAACTTTGCGGACGGGTTCGAGTACGAGATCCGCGACGCCGAGGGCCGCACGGCCAGGGCGACGGTGACGATCACGATCGCCCCGGTGAACGACAACC
>JAAYYU010000157.1 GCA_012515235.1 Candidatus Anammoximicrobium sp. | reverse complement strand
TCGTCTTCGCCGCCCAGACGCACAACGGCATCTTCGCGGTGGACTGTTCCGATCCGGCGAAGCCGAAGATGCTCGACCGCTGGACATTCCCCGTGGCGGACCATCCCGAATGGCCGAGCTGCTGCATTGGCTCGATCGCTGTGGGCGACGGCTGCGTGTACGTGGCGGGTCTGGGCTGCGGCGTCCAGGCGATCCCCGCGAAGGGGGCGGCGAAGGAGACGTTCCGGCCGGGCGAACCGCCGAAGAACGCCGACTTCCGCGAGCCGTATCCCACGGACGAGAAGGAGTTCCACGTGTGGAAGCCCGCGAAACCGGGCCAGGCGCGCGCGGTGGCGCTGCGTTCCGGCACGGAGGCCGGGACCCGCGAGAGCGCCTTCGTCTACGCCGCGTGCGGCGACGCGGGCCTGCACGTGCTGAAGATCAGGCCCGAGGGCGGGTTCGACAAGATCGGCGAGCTCGCCGGGCATCCGACCGTCTTCGACGTGCAGGTGGAGGGCAACCGCCTCTACACGGCGGAAGGACTTGAGGGCTGGGCCGTCTACGAAATGGACGGCGTGGCTTCCTTCCGCGAAGTCGCGCGGCGGAAGTGGCTGGACGACAAGCGGGATCCCGCGCTCTGCGTGTGGAAGCCGCGTCCCGGATTCGTCGTGCTCTCCACGCGCCGCGACGGCGTGTCGGTCTTTGACGACAAGGACCTGAACGCGGAAAGACCGCTCGTAAGGGTGGGCGGCAGTCCCGGCTGGGACAAGTACCTCATGGACGCGCCCGTGGCCGGCGGACGTTGGCTCGCGTTCAACGCGGCCAATTCGTACGTCCGTTGGATCGACCTTGACGCGAAGCCGAAGGTGCATTCCACCGTCAAGAACCGCATTTTCCTCTCGAACGGCATCTGCCGGTTCTCGGAGAACAAGGCGTTGGCGACGAAAGGCCTGGAATATCTCTTCCTCGATCCAGGCGAATGCGATCCGGCGGACGGTTCGCAGTGGACGACGAAGAGGTTCCCCGGCAATTGCATCAGCGGCATCCCGCGCGCGTCTGAGGAGGGCCTCGTCGTCCTCACCAGCCGCATCTACCGCCAAATTGGTCTGTGGGATTTCAAGAATCCGGAGAAGCCGAAGTTCATCAAGCACTGGAAGGTTTCGGGCAATCCGGACCTCGCCGTCTTCCACAAGGGCAAGATCATCGTCCCCTGTGGACACCAAGGCGTGCTGCTGCAGAAGTGACGGCTTGAAAGGAGAAAGGGCCTCTGAGGCGGCAATAAGGAATTGGCGATTGCAGACCCGGCGTTTTCTCGAACGGAGACGATTCCATGCCCGACAGCGCCAACGTCCTTTTTGAGGCCGCGCGGCAGCTTCCCGAGGAAGAGCGGCTTTCGCTCGTTTCGCGGATTTTGGACACGCTGCCAGTCGATGACCTCACAGCGTCCATCGACGATCCTGACTTGCTCCTGGAGTTAGAACGCCGCTTTGCCGACTCCGAGGGGGCGATTTCCTGGTCCGCGTTGCAGGCCGAAGGCTAAGGCCGACAACGGTTGTCTTTCATCGACTCGCAGCCCGCGAGTATCGCCGCTCGCGCGATTGGTATGCCGCTCAATCCGCCTCCGTAGCGGAACGGTTCCGGATCGCGGTCGCTCGGGCGGTCGGCCGCGTTGAGGCGGACGCCGAGGCTCTCCCGGTGCTTACGGGACCTTGCCGCTGGGTCCGCGTCCGCAAGTCCCCCTGCCTGCTCGTCTTTTGGCCGCAAGTCGCGGGAACTGATGATGATCGTGGCTCTGGCACACACCAGCCGGCGAGCGGGCTATTGGCGTCACCGCTCGCAGGCCAGAGCGACGACGTCCATGCCTCCGCACTGACGCTGGATCGTTCGCCGGCGTCTATCCGTGTCGTGGTTGTAGCGTAGTCGCTCTGCGACGCGATTCCGCTCGCAAAGCGAGCGGCCTACGGTGGGGACGAAACGCGCATGCCGAAGTCATCTGCGATTTGGCCCACCCGTACTCCGTGGAAACCGGGAACTCACTTCGGCCACCGTTGCCACGATCGGCAGCAAGGAGGCGCGGCGAGCCCGTCGCCCACGTAAACCAAGTACAGCGGGGGCAGTTTCTCGCCTCCCAGCACGTCACGAATCGTGCCTAGTGTGCCGCGCATGACGCGCTCGGCCGGATAGCTCGCGTCGCACACGATCGCGATCGGCGTGTCCGCAGCATACCGCGCCTGCAGCTTGGGCAGCAACTCGTCCAACTTCGCTCGTTGGGTGAACACCACCAGAGTGCCTCGGAGTCGTCGCTCTGCGTCGGCGTTACCCAGTTCCGTGCCTGACGAGATGAGGAGCGAACCCAGCCCCACGACTCCCTGCCGGAGCGCAGCGTTGGCGGCATTGAACGAGCTGATGCCGGGAACCACCGTGGGCCGGCATTCGTCCAAATGCTGCGGAATCCAGCCCCAGGGGCTGAACAACAGCGGATCGCCGTTGTCGGCAAAGACCACGGTCTTGCCTGCCGCCACCAACTCCTTGACGCGCTGTTGCAGCTTGGCCAACTCCTCGTTGGTGCGGACCACCCGGTCACGCAGTTCCCCTTCGAAGTCTGCGGGTTTGGCGCCGCAGTACTGGCCGCCCATGAGCAGTGGGGACGCGATCTGGACGGCGCCCGGCTGCACGAATCCGGCGATCTCGTCCTTCATCCAGCTGTAGCAGAACACGACGTCGGCCTGCCGCAGCAGCCGCGCGGCTTTGACCGAAATCAGTTCGGGATCGCCCGGTCCGGTCCCCACGAGATAGACCCGGCCTGGGGTTTCCTTCGTGGCCGGCGCCGCCTGCGGTGTGGATGCGGGCGCCGCCTGTGGTGCGGGTGCAGGACCTGGCGGCGGAGCGAAAGCCGAGGACGTGCCGGGTTGCACCAGAATCCGCGTCACCTGGCGGATCCAACGTTCGCAGCCGACCGTTCCCGGCACGATCACCTGGTACGGCGCTGCTTTCGCGCTCAGCGGCTCGCCGTTTACGCGATTGGCCAGCAGCACCTGGCGTCCTCCCTGCCGCGGGAGAAATTCCGCGATCGAGAAGACGACCTGGTAGCCGTCGGCCGCTTCCACCAGCACATACGCCGTGCGCATTGCGGCGGGCGACTTGGCGGCGTCTGCGGGGCTCTCGAACTGGACTCCTGCGGCGCGGAGCACTTCGTGCAGTAAGACGCCTTCGTAGACGCCATCCTGGTCGCAGTGCGGGAGCTTGTCCCGGACGGTTGCCCGCGGCAGCTTGGCGAATTCGCCGGGCGTGAGCGTGAGAGCCTTTCCGTCCAGGTTGCGCACGACCAGGTGCCGCACGCACGGCGCCTGAGCCGCAGCCGACGGCGGCGCAGGCTCAGCCCCCCAAGCCGACACCAGGCACAAGGGCGGGAGAATGAGCAACAATCGGAACAGGCGAAGCATGTTGATGCCTTTCTGGAGGTGTGACGTGAAGCTGGAAAGACGGGCGCGGGGACGCTCGATGCGGATCAAGGGAGGGACGCGATTTCCCCGCCCGCGCGTGTGCTCAGGGCCCGATACACCGTCCTATCGACCGAATCGGAAATGAACCGCACTGAGCCATCGACCAAGGCGAAATTCGCTCCCCCCGAGTGCAGGCTGCCGAACGAGGTCGTCCGCAGGCAGGCGCTGGCATCCCAGACGTGATCGGCGTCGGTACGGTAGTTCAACGGGGCCAGCGTCGTCAGTGTGGCGTCGACGATCGCCAGTCCGCCTGCGGAGTGCCAAAAACCGTATTGCCCGATTGTCTGCTGGCCGCCATTGGCGGCCGCCAAGGCATCGAACACGGAGTCGACGTGGCCCCGCTCCCCAAAGAACAGCGTGTTGCTCGTCCCATCGAGTACGTCGGCCATTTTCGCCGCCGCCTGTCCGGCGGTGGGGGCCGAATTGGGGCCGGTCTCAAAGAACATGCCGTCCGTGCTCTGCGCCGTTACGTTCTTGCAATAGCCATAAAAGCGATAGGACGTCCCCCCAGTCCCACCGTTGCCGCCGTAGCTCGTGATGCCGTAAAGCTTTGGAGGGGTTCCTTGGCTCGCAGGATTCTGCGGGATCACGTCCGACGGACAAACGATCACCGGCAGCACCACGCCGGCCAACCCGTTGGTGATATTGACGTACGGGTCGTTGGGGTCCAGTTCGTTCCGCAGACTCGATTGCTCCATCTCGTTCAGAATAAAGACGAAGAGCGTTGTGACGCGGTTCTTGGGCACAGTGGCAAAGATCTTCGCAAGCGTTCCCGGTGGAAAAGATCCAAGCCGGTCATGGTAGTTCTGCGTGCCCAGAGCCACTTGTTTCAAGTTGTTGCCGCACTGCATCCGCCGGGCCGCCTCCCGCGCCGCCTGAATGGCCGGAAGCAACAAGGCCACCAGGACGCCGATAATCGCAATCACCACGAGTAATTCCACCAAGGTGAAGCCGGCACCGGGCCGCCGCGAATCATCCCCTGCCCAAGCACGGCCTTGAACCAGACCGCCGTCGCGAAAACCTTGGGGCCGCGTTTGCAACGTCGCATCTCGCATCAGTCGAGCCTCCTTCCGAACAGACAATCAGGAGAAAACGCTCGCCCACCTGGACTCAGTCCACGTGCTGTATCTCCCCGGCGCCGGTCACGGCATAACCGGGTAGTTCCGCCAACTGGCGGCGATAATCGACAGACCGCACGACCTTGACGAGCGTCTGCGAAGGATCGTGAGCCTCACGAGTTCGCAATTCTCCTGCCTGCCAGACACCGTCGTGGACGGCCAGCCCGACTTGACTCATTTCCACCGGGTACAACCAGCGACGGCCTCGGACTTCAGCCAGCCAGTAGCGGCACGAATCCTGCGGAGGCTCCCAGGCCCAGTCAGGCGAACAGTCAAGCGACGCTTCCAACTCGAAAAGATCCTCCACCGTGCAGCCAAACGCGCGGGCCAAGCCCAAGGCAGCGGACGTGGAAGGGACCAGTCTCCCAATCTCGATGGCACTGATCCCCGCTCGGGACAGGCCGGTTCGCAGGGCCAACTCCTCTTGCGACCAGTTCCGGGCCGACCGGTAAGCCTGCACGCGATTCCGCAGGCCGGGATCTTGACCCGCAGCCGATGAAGCCGGACGGCTGGTCTTGCTGCGCATGGCAACCTCTTCGGGCAAGAGGAACTCACGGGAAGCAACCGGGAGGGCGTGCGAACCGTTCGGCAGGCTGTCAAGCATCGTGGCTGCCAGACCCGGACAGTCACTTCCATGCAGCGCATGACAGTTTCATGGCGGGCAATGATACAATCCTGGCATTTGGTCTGCAAGGCCCCGCCCCTGGCACGTGCCGTCACCAATGCGATACTCGAACGAACGAGGAATCCACTCCGCATCGTCTGGGCGGAGGGAACCTGTCCCTTGTCCGCAGGCTGGTTGTTGGGGCAGGATGCCAGGCAGCCGCCGACGGCCGAGAGCGAGGCCCAGCCCGCCGATCTGGAAACGGCTGTTCAGCGGAGCGTAGAGATCCTTGCCGCGGCACGATGGGCGCTGATTTTCGGACTCCCCCGCAGCAGCGCCGCGGGGCAAGGGGCGGCCGTTGCAGTCCCCAGGCACCCCAGCACTCCCGCTCGAATCGCTGGCGGGACTCTCCGAGCGCGTGAAGTCTTGCCGCTGCGGCGGCGGCGCCTTCGGCCTCGGTCTGGCCCACGCGCTGGGCGCCGGCTCATTCGCCGGCCTGCCGGTCCCGCGACGGCGGGCCGGTTCCGGAAAGACAGACCTGGTCCACCCGGGCCTGTGCCGCGGCCGCCTGGTCGTGCGGGTCTCGCCACAGCGGGCAGCGGTCGGTGATGCAGTAGGCGTTGCGGTCTGATTGCAGGCACGGCAGCGGCGCGTCGGCTTTCAACCTCAGGGGCAGGTACGAGGCCGACAACTCGGCTGCCATGCGAAGCGCCAGCCAGCATTCGCGCTGACAGCAACGGGCGGCTTCCAACGAGGCGATCCGTTCCAGCACCCGCTGCGTGACGGTCTGGATGATTTGACGCTCCGCCGCCTTGAGCGGATTGGCGTTCAGAATCAGGCCAAACGCAATCCCGACTCCGGCCGCCGCGCCGCAGACGCCGAGAAAGCCGCAGGCTCCGCCGACGATCTGACTGCCGCGCCGAATTCCGGTGCGGAGAGCCTCGTCGGTGACGTCCCCGCCCAGGTTCCGGTACGTGCTCAGGATCACGCCGGGCACCAGCGCGTGGTGGCCGGGGCCGTGGACGGGCACGCTGGGGTGGCGGCGGATCTTGGCCAGCAAGGCGAGCATGTCGGTCTCGTCCGTGGCCAGGCAGACTTGCTCGATCAGCGCCAGTTCGTCCCGCGTGTGGCAGGCGTCACAGACGAAATGCCCGCGGGCGCAGACCGCATTGGCCGGCAGCGTCTGTCCGCAGAAACTGCATTCGATCCACCGCTCGCCGCGCAGATACCGCAGAGGAGCGCCGCAGACCATACAGTCGGACGTGTGCCGTTCGCCCGGCGCGGCCTGTCCGGCTGGCTGCGGCGGCGGGGCGGCGCGGGTTTCGGGCGGCGTCGCGCAGGACAAGCTCGGCGCAACGGCCACGTTGGTCACTTCCCCGTCTTCGTCAAACTCGAAGATTTCCTCGTGCGCCGCCAGGGAGTCTGCGTCGGCGATCCGGCAAGTCACCCCGGCCGGCAGCAGCTGACCGGAGGCGGTGACCAGCGCGGCGGCCGGGCCGCGGTACATGACCGTCCTGGTTTCCAGCTCGGTGTCCGCCCCAGCGGGTTTCGCCGCCTGGAACGTCAGGGAGTAGAAGCGGTGTCCGCGCACGGTGCGATAAAGAAAACGCTTGACCGCGTAGGCGGCCGTAAAACCCGCCTCGTCCAACAGGCCGAACAGATCGCGTTGCGTCAGGGCCCCGGCGATGCACTCGCCGCGCAACGATTCGTCGTTGCGGATCGCGGCGTCCGGTTCCGTCTCGCAGACGACGTCCGCGATCACCAGCCGGCCGCCCGGCTTCAACGCGCGGAGGATCTCGGCAAAGACCCGCCGCTTGTTGGTGGCCAGGTTCAACACGCAATTGGACAGCACCAGGTCCGCCGACCGGTCTTCCAGCGGCAAGGCTTCCAGGTAGCCCTTGCGGAACTCGACGTTGCGATAGCCCAACCGCTGCTGGACCTGCTCCGCGCCCTTGCGGGCCAGGTCGAGCATGACGTCCAGCATGTCGACGCCGATCGCGCGGCCGCCGGGACCGACCAGGCTCGCCGCGATGAAACATTCGACGCCCGTCCCGCTGCCCAGGTCGACGACCACGTCGCCCGGTCGCACCTGGGCGTCGATTACGGGACTGCCGCAGCCGTAGCTGCGGACACGGGCCTCGTCCGGGATGTGTGCGATGAGTTCCTCCGGATAGTGAATCGGATTGCGGATCTCCTCGCGGGGATTGGCTGCCGCAGCGGCGTAGAATTGCCGCACCGCCGTGTGCCCGTCCACGTGGGCCACCGACAGCAGGCAATTGCTGTGCAGCGTGGCGACCGGGCCGTGCGGGCCGCAACTCTCCAGCACGTCGCCCATCTTCAACCGCAGCCGCGGCGGGCCGTCGTCGGGCTGGCGCGACGCCTCGCGGGCGATCAACCAGAGCGCCGTCCGCTGGTGCAGCGGCTCGTACGGATCGCAGCCGCTGAACCGCCCGGCGCGGAGGTAGCAGTGATCCAGATCGCCGCCGCCCAGGATGAAGCGGAGCGGCGAGTCGAGCCCCGCCGCCGTCTCGCTGCGGATCCGTTCCAGCACCGGGCTGCCGCGCCAGGCGGCGGCCAGGTCGTCACCGAGGTCGGTTGCCAGCGCTTCCACGCCAACCAGCGCCGGCGAGGGATACAGCCGGCCGTCAGGCCCGATCGCCAGGGATTCCCAGCCGGCGCTGGTCCCGTCGTGGATCGTGCCGGCCGGCGCAAACACCTGGCTCTTCAAAGCGTCGAGATTGTCGAGTCCGACGCCCGCCGCCTCGGCCCGCAACGCCGCCTCGCGGAACGGCTCAAAGATCTCCTCCGGCGCGGCCCAGCCCGCCGGCCCGCCTCGGCCGCGAACGAAGTACCACATGAAATGCACGTTCGCCGCCCCCGCCTCGGCCGCCCAATCGACCAGGTTCGGCAGGTGGCGGACGTTGTCCCGCATCACGCACAGCGACAGCGTGAAGGGCACGCCTTGGACCCGAAGCCAGGCCAATTCCTGCCTCAGATGGCTGAACGCCCCGCGGCCGCGGACCCGGTCGTGCCGGTCCGCCAGACCGTCGACGCTGATCTGCAGGTGCAGCCGCTCGCTCGACCAGCGGCGCAGCAGCGCCTCGTGCCGCCGCAGCGTCGTGCCGTTGGTCAGGACGACTACGCGCGTGCCGTCGTGGGCCAACAGACCGTCGACCACGTCGTCGAATTGGCCGTGGACGAACGGCTCGCCGCCGGTCAGGGCGAAGACCCGGCAACCCAGCGACCGGGCCTGGCGGGCCAATTCCAGAATCCGCGCTGCGGGCAATTCCGCGGCATCGTCGGGAGCCGAGGAGAACAGGCAGTGCTGGCACGTCATGTTGCAGCGGTTCGTGACGTGCAGCCACAACTCGCTCAGGCTGTCCGCGGCCAGGACTTCTGCCCGCCCGCGGTATTCCTGCGGAGGCTCGTCCGGCAGACGGCTCAGGAATCGTTCGGCTTGGACGGCCGCGACGCAGCCGGCGCCAGCGGTCGGCGATCGCAGAACCTTGTCCCCCGCCGCGTTGGGGACAAACCAATCCGGCCTGTCCGGCCGCACGTAGATCGGGGTCCCCTCGAACTCCATCCTCACCCACGAAGTGACTGGAAAAGCCATGTTGCTCCCGATCTGCGACGCCCGCTGAGAATCGTTTCCGACGATGGTCCACCCACGTTCTTTATACACGCCCCGGCCCGCGTTTCCCAGGTCCGCCGCGATCCTGCAGCGTTCCTCCTTACCGCACAAAATCCGCTTCGGCGAACTAGCATTCGCTTGCAGCCGTCCGGGTGGCGGGCGCATAATCGACAACCAAGGCGTCGACATCTGGGAGTTGAGCCCCGAATGTCGGTTGGACAAAGCGCAAGGTTCACCGCAGCAACGCGATTCCTACCCTGAAGGAGAACGACATGCACCGTCACGCGATCGATCGCCGCACCTTCCTGCAGTCTGCCGCCGCTCTTGCGACCGGAGCCGGAGCCGCTGGCCCGGCCTTCGCCGCCCCGGCGCCGGCGGCGTTGAGAATCGAAGAACCCTATCACGGAGCCGTCCTGAATCGCCGGCACGGAGTCCAATCCGCCGAGGGCCTGAAGATCCCCGTCCGGGGCCTCGGTCCCGCCGCCGCACGCGTGACGGTCAACGGCGTTCCCGCCCGGCGCGAAGGGGACCGGTTCCAGGCCGACGTCGTGCTGCGAGACAAGGAGACAGACTTGGTGGCCGTCGCCGAGGACCAAGCCGGCCGACAGGAGGCTCGCGTGCGGGTTGCCTGGGACCGTTACTCCGAGCCGCGCTACCGTTTTTCGATCGACGACAACAGCTTCTTCCTCCGCGACATCTGCCAGAAGAACTACGCGTCGCTGTTCGACTGCTGGTACCTGCAAATGCTCCGGGAGCTGAACCGGAAGTACGGGGCCAAGTTTTCCGTGAACATCTACTACACCACCGGAGACGACTTCAGTCTGCCGCAATTCTCCGACCGGTATCGGGGCGAGTGGCGCGACAATTCGGGGTGGCTCAAGCTGGCTTTTCATGCGCACGCCGACAAGCCGGACCGGCCGTACCAGGACGCGCCGCCGGAAAAACTGCTGGCCGACCTGGACCGGGTGGCGGAGCAGATCCAACGCTTTGCCGGCCCGGAGGCGTATGCCCCGCCTACCGTGATCCACTGGGGCATGACGCGCCCGTCGGCGCTGCAACCGCTGGCTACCCGCGGCGTCAAGGTGCTGAGCGGTTTCTTCCGCCTGGCCAGCGGCGCGTATGACGTGAACTACCGCTGGAACGACGAGGTGTCGGAGTATCTCTCCCGGCATGATGCCTGGAAGGACTTCGACAGCGGCATCGTGTTTTCGCGGATCGACATCGTCTGCAACAACGTGCCGGTGGACAAGACCGTCCCGACGTTGGCGCCGCAGATCGAGAACCCGAACACGGCCGAAATCCTGGACCTGTTCACCCACGAACAGTACTTCTGGCCGTTTTATCGGAATTACATTCCCGACCATCCCCAACGGCTGGATGCCACCCTCCGCTGGGTCACCGAGCGCGGCTACAAGCCGGTCTTTTTCCACGAGGGGTTCCTGGGCGGCCGGGAGTCGTAGACGAATCGACTCGCCGCGCTACGGGCGGGAACGGAGCGCAAGGTCGATTGGGCCGCCTTCGGGAGGGACGGCGATGCGGAGAGCCGTCGTTTCGGCTCGGGTGTACGGCAGCGGAATCACGGACTCTCTCTGCCGTTTGGGGGCGGGCGGCGCGACGGCTGGCTCCGGCCATTGGCTCTCGGTTTGTTCCTGCGGTGGTGGGGCCGCGGGGGCAACCGGCGGCTCGGTGACGACGACACGATACGAGCCGGGAACGATTCCCCGTTCGGCCTTCAAAGCCCCCGGACGGACGCACGTGAGCGAATAACTCCCGTCTTCCTCAGTCAGCGCCTCTGCTCCTGCCCCCGGCGTTCCGGCCTCGGGCAGGAAACGGACACTCATCAGGCCCAGCGGCTTTCCGTCCAACGTGAGTTGACCCTCGACGTTCACCAGCGGCAGTTCGTCCTTGCCGCCACAGCCGGCCAACACGGTCAAGAAGGCAAAGAACATCGCCTGATGCGCGCTCATCGTGCAGTCCTTTCACTCATCCCTTTCACTCATCCCGTCCGTCATGGCAAGGCCACCGTATTGCCGTCGGCCATCACGGTCAAGTTGTTGAGCGTCGTGGAATCGACGGTCTCGCTGACAAACCGCACCGAACCATCGCCCAACGCAAAGAAACAGCCGCCAGGATGCAGGCTCCCCGCAGGATACCACCAAGTGCGCAGTTGCCCGAAAACGGCAACGTCCGGCGGGGCCGGCCAGGTGGCGGGCGCCAACCACATGTTGATCCGGCCGGCCGGGTCAACCGCGCACATGACCCACGCCCGGTACGCCCAGGCAAAGGCCGCCCCGTTCCGGTGATACCGAGTCGTCTCGCCGAAGGCCAGCGTGTTGCTCAGCCCGTCCAGCACATGACTGGTCGTGGTCGTGCTGTTCTCCCCGAACATCCGCCGACTGGTCGGCGAGCAGTTCTTCCAGTAGTTGCAGGTGCTCCAGTCGCTCGTGCTGGTGATGAAGTCGTAGTTCGTGGAGGCTCCGACGGCCGAACCGCCGGGACCGTAGTAACTGCCGCCCAAGCGATCCAGGGGGCCCGCCGAGGCATCGCTGGGACAGAGGAACGCACCGAGCACCGTTGAGCACAAGGCCGCGTTGCCGTTGGCCACGGGATCGCCGACCACCGTGCCATTCAAGTTGCGGAGGTTGGACGACGACGAGACCGCCACCGCCTCGCTGAGTTGGAAGCGGTCGTACAGCGTTTGCTGCTCCAAAAAAGGCAGCAGAAGAATCAGGCCGCTGGAGTTGTAGATCTTCGTCTCGCCCGGCCCGCCCGCGGCGGAGACGCACGAGCCATAGCCGCTCCCCGCCGGCGGAAAACGCTTGTACGACGACTCGAAGTTGTGCGCCGCCAAGATCACCTGTTTCAGGTTGTTGCCGCACTGAGAACGCCGAGCCGCTTCCCGAGCGGCCTGGATCGCCGGCAACAGCAGAGCCACCAAGATGCCAATGATGGCGATGACCACCAACAGCTCGACCAGAGTAAAACCGCCGGCTCGACGCAAAGAACCTCGCATGACCAAGCCCTCCCGCAAAGAACCGATGAGTCAGTGCAACAGACCGTCGGCGGTAGACAAGATACCGAGCCGCCGTCCCGACGTTGCTGAGCCAGGAGCAGGAAACGAGAAATCGACGCTTGTATGGTAATGATTCCCGTCAATCACGTCAACAAAATGCGCCGCTTTTGGCGGATCAAGCCTGGGCTCCTAAAGAGTTACCGTGACTTATCGTGTTTGGCGGTAACAGCTTACACGCCGCTCAGACGCAGGGCAGAAATCGCAAAAGGACAACGGTCGCCAAAGCACGACCAGCGGTCAATGACGGCCCCTTCGTCGACGGCCCCCCGCTTCAGTCCTTTTTTCCAGCGGTGGTCACGTCTCGGACCCGCCCTTCGAGTCTGGCGGAGATCCGGTCGCCGCTGTTCCGAACAAAACGCCAGACCGCGGAGAGGACATTGGGCTCCAGGATCTGGTGGTTGAGTTTGTCGAAGTAGATGCCCAGATGCAGGGTGTCGGTGCGCGTGATACTCGACGAGTTGCAGACGATCTTGTAGTCGCGTCCGGGCTCGATGTCGGTCTCGATGATGCGTTTGCCGACAGGCAGGCGACGGTCGAAGCGGTAGCGGCAGCCGGAAACCTGCACGAGGAAGCGATCGTCCTGAGGCTTGTCAAGGATGTTGGCCTCGATGATGGCCAGCAAGTCCGTGCCGCGGAGGGTGAACGTGGCCAGGGCACTGTCCGACGGGCGCAGCCAGTTGATGAGTTCCATCAAGTGTACGGTCTGCCCCGCTTCGACCGGGGCGCCGCGATACTGATTCCCGTAGCGATAATGGCCCTTGGTCACCAACGCGACGTCGGCGCCGGAAATGTCCCGCATAGCGTCGGCCAGCCAGTTGCCCAGCGTGGTCTCCGCCGCGCCCTCCCAGGTGGGCGGGACGTCCACGACGCCGATCGGGAAACTCTTCCAATCGGTGCGCGGGACGAGCTGGAGAGGCTGCAATGCGGCGTGCCAGGAGTCCTGGCCGCGAGTCAGAAGGATTTGCTGCTGGAGACCGCACGAATCATGGAACACCTCCTTGCCTTCCAATCTCACGGACACAGGGGCGTCCAGGTTGAGTAGTTGCGGATCGGGCCGCAGCACGATGCGGGCCGTGTTCTTTGCAGAAATCGCGATGCCGTTGCCGTCCTCGACGCGCGCATCCACCTCGGCAAACCAACCGGGACGCTCGATGTCCTGAATCTCCATCCACCACGCGCGGCCATGCGGCGGGAAATAGGCGCGGTGGGTGATGTGACGCGGGTGGGTTACGCGCTTCTGTTGCAGCGCCCATTCCATCACGCGCTCCGTGCTGACGCCCATGGTATTGTGCGAGGCCTCGGCAATCATCCACAAGCTCCCCTCGTAGCCGAGACGGCGCATTTCCTCCGTAATCGGGATCGGGCCGGTTTGGGCGTAAATCGGCCAATCCTGGGCCCCGTGGACGTAGAACATTGGCACGTCGCGCAGGTTGGTGACGAGGCTGATATGGCCGTACGTCGAGGCCAGTGGAATCCCGGCGGCAAACAGGTCCGGGTAGCGGCAGCACAGGTAGGTCGTGCCCGTGCCGCCCATGGACTGGCCCGTGCAGACGATGCGGTCCGGGTCGATGCGGAATCGCCGTTGCACGTCGTCCAACGCGGCCAAAACGTGCAACTCGCCCACGCCGCGCCATTCGGTGGGCCGACCCTGGGCATCCGCGCCCTGGGGACACAGCACGACGATGCCGCGCTTTTCCGCCTCGGACTTGTAGACGCCGCGGTGATAGGTCTCGTGGTCGAAGTACTTGTTGTGATCGCCTCCGGTGCCGTGCAAGGCCACCAGCAGCGGCATGGGCTGCGAACCATCGTAGGCGGAAGGCAGATAGAGCCGGTAGGGCTGCTCTCTTCCGTCAAAGGGCGAAGTGAAGGTGAGGGACAGATCGGCAGGCCCGCGCACGGACTCCGCCCCGCGAGTCGGACCGTGAAGGGCCAGCGCCAAAATCACGGCAGCCGGAAGGAAGCGGAATTGCCCGCAGGTCGAGTCGGTTGGCATCGCTGGATCCTCTGCAAGGTTCAAGTTGGCTCCGGAAGTCCGTTCTGCGTCAAGAGCATTTTGATCTCGCCCGGCCGCAGCGACTCCTTGCGGCCGGCTCCGGCCGCGCCCATGATTTCGACGCTCGCGGCCTGCTTCCCGAGGTTGGTCACGTAGACCGCGCCGGCGGCATTAGCATCCGTTCGCACGTCGCCGTCAAGACGTAGCGTTGCCGCCGCCTCGAAATACTGTGCCCTGCAAACGGCCGGCGGGACGTGTACATCGCGGTCCTCGCCGCGAATCTGGATCGTCGTCCGGGCGTCGATTGAACATCCCATTCCGTCCGCTTTCGGCAAGATCATGAGATCTGCCGCCATACCCTTGCCCGATGTCCCTTGTCGATTGCCGCGATATCACGCCCTCCGTCGGCAGATCGCGGCGGTGATTACCCGCGGCGTTGGCTGGGTAATCACGGGGAAAGCGGAATCCGCCGATTCTTCCCAGCATGTTGACAAGGCAAAGCTTGCCTCCCGGATTTCGGCCACCACGCTGCTTGCCAGCGTGGAGCCGTGTTCAGCACCAGCCGTCGGCCCAGCCCGAGCCGTCGTCCAGCCTCTGCGTCCAGCATCTTGAACACCGCTCCACGCTGGCAAGCAGCGTGGTGGCGAAGAGGAGGCGATACCCCCCAAAAAAGTCGCTGTAGACTCCACCTTGCGAGTCAGCGAGTGCCTTGGCTTGCTGCCGGGTTCCGCTGAAGAGCCGAAATGGCCCTTTCTTTTCCTTGTGTTTGGGGGGCTACATGCCAGGGGGAAGTTGGCGATTACGTAGGACCGCCAGCCGTGAAGCCATGTTGCTTCGATGGTGTTTGCCCGTCGCGGGCGCAGATCACTGGCCGCGTCCGCCAGTATTCTTCGGCGTGTCCGACTTTCGGGACGCGTCGCCGACCGTGAATCGCCAGGCGCGGCTCCAGGGGCTCCAGGTTCCTTGGGCGTCGCAGGCGCGGACTCGCCAGGAGTATGTTTGCCCTGGCACGAGCCAACCCTCGGGCACGGGCCACTCGGGCCGGTTGGAGAACGTCAGCTGGTCGAAGTTCGGCGATACCGGATAGACGAAGTCCTCGCGCGGACTGACTTGCACGTGGTACCCGGTAATCGCGTCGCCGTCGGGGTCCTCAGCCGCCGGCCAGGCGAGCTTCGGCAGCGCGTTTTTGTCCACTGTCGAGCGGTCGCTGGGCGCCGCGGGCTGTGCCGGCGCCTGCGGCGGGCGCGTGGCCGAACTCTCGCGCCAGCCGTGCGTGATCCGCACCTGACGCTCGCCGCCCGTCCGATCGCGATACACCACCTCGTTGCGACCGATGGCCAGCGAGGGCAGTGACGTGGCTGCCATCTGCAAATCCAACTCCAGGTACACGCCTTCCAGCCCCGCATCATCCGGCGCTTGCGGCGCAGTGAATTCGTACTTCACATAACACGCACAGCGTTCCGGCGTGAACTTGCCTCCCAGCACGGCGTCGATGGCCAAGTACCGCTCGAACGCCCCCGTCTCGTCGTCCTTGGCGGACCAGATTTCGGTCCAGTCGCTGTCGTCGATCGAGAGCAAGATCCGCAACGGCGCTTGGCGGTCCTTGCGCACGAACCGCCCGCCGATCACCCCGCCGACGATCGGATAGGGCGACTGCATCTTGTAAGTCACCGAGCTGGCCAAGCCCGGCGTGTCGGCGTGGACCGGCGGCGTCGCGCCGTCCTCGACGATCCTCTTCACGTTGCGTTCGGCCAACGCGCCGTGGAGCGATGCGGACGAGCGCAGGTCGGGCCGATAGATCAGCTTGCCGTTGGCCAGATGATAGGGCAGCAAGTTGCTGTTCCGCATGTTCTGGCCGCAACGGAACTTGCCCTCGTGGCCCCAGCGCCAGACGATCTTCTCGCCGGGGCGCAAGGTGAGGGCCATGCTGCTCGTCCAGCGATCGATGGGCATGCCGGCCGACGGATAGTATTGCTCGTACAGACTGGTGTGCGACTTGGCCATCGGTTTGGCGGCGAAGCCGCCCTCGTGCGTCCGCGCGGCCAGTTCCGGTTGCCGGTGGAGCGACTCGTAGCCGGCGAGCGTGCGGTTGTCGGCCTCCAGGTAAAACGCGCGGGCTTCGGGATCCAGCAGGTGCCAGCGGTCGTCGTAGAAGACTTCGGCCACGCAGTGGTTCTCGTACTGGTCGAAAGGACACATCCACACGCACCGCGCCGGCAAGCCCGCGCACCGGGCCAAGACGGCGCAGGTGGTGGCGCCATATTGACAGCCGCTGCAGTAATAGCAGTTGGCCGCCTTCACCGGATCGCCCCTTTCATGGAAGCTGTTCCGCGAGGGATGGGAACGGACGTCGGGCAGCAGGATGCCCACGCGGCGGTTGTTCTCGTGTCCTTGCACCTCGATGCTGGCCGTAAAGGCCCAGATCGCCAGGGCTTTTTCCGCGTCGCTCATGCCCGGTTTCAGAATGCCCGCCAGCATCGTCTCGGCGGAGAACCAGTCGCGCCGGCCGTCGATCACGATCCGCGGGTCCACCACGTCGCTGGCCCCCACGTTCTCCAGCACCAGGTACTCGTTGGGCTGGAAGCCCCAATCCAGACGCTTGCTGCCTCCGTAGGTGTCGGGGTACTTGGCCGTGTTGAACTCGTCCAACGTCCCGCCCATCGTCACCGCGAAGGTGTGCGGCGCGGCGCCGACGGTCTCGACGTGTTGCCGTTCGGCCGGCGGCAGAGTGAACGGCTGGGCGGCCGGCAGGGCGGCCTGGGGCAAGCGGAAGTACGGGCCCTGGCCCGGCCGCGTGCTGTTGCCCGTCCAACCGGCCGGCCGGAACTGCGGATCGTCCGTCAACCGCAGGCAATCCACGGCCGCCTCGGCGCGCCCCACGTCGCAGAGCCGCAATTTCACCGTTCGTTCCTCGCCGACCGCGATCTGGCCGGCCAGTTCCCAGACGAACCCGTAACCCTCGGTGCCTAGGTGCGTCGGCGGCAGGCGGGTTCCGTTGACCTCGACGCTGAATTCGCGATCGTGGAACCCCGAATCGGCCGGGCCGCCCAGCAGGGCGCGGACCCACACGTCGTACGTGCCCGCGCGGTCCAGCGTCAGTTGGAGGCGGGGATGCGTCGGGGCGATCGGCATCCGCCGGCGGTTGGCCAGATAGCCCTCGCCGCTGAAGCCCGCCAGTTTTGCTTGCACTTCCCAGTCCGCGGTCGCCTGGAACGTCTCCGCTTCGACGAGCGTGCCAGAAGCAACAACCGGCGGGGTGCCCGCCAGAGGAGTGCCTGCCAGCATTCCAGTCAGAACAGCAATCGCCCAACTCGTCATCGCAGTTCTCCCGATTGAGTGCGACAGTCCACTCGGCGACGCGCCGCCCGGCTCGGCGAGTCGAAAACGTGCCCGCTTCCAAAACAAACAATCCGCCTTTGCCGTCAGGCATTCGCCGGCCGAATCAGGGCGCCGGAGGCGTCACGATTTCGGGCTTGGCGAATTCCTCGCTCATCTGCGGCGGAAGCAGACGGACGGTTCCTTGCAGGTCGCAGAAATACAGCCGCGACTCGGACGGCTCGCGCCCGTGGCCGTCGGCCCAGATCGCGTAGAAGTCGGGATGGGCATCGACCGGACGGCGGCAGTAGCCGTGATTGTACCGGCTGCCGGCGGTCAGTTGCTTGACTTTGGTCCAAGTCGTCCCGCGGTCCGAACTGGTCCACATCGCGATCTCGCCGCTGGTGTTGTATCGCTGCGGGCCGGGTTCGGTGGGGCCGATGATCCGCCACAGGTCGTCGCGTTCCAGGTAGATTGAACCCATGTCGTAGTTATTATCCGACTGGATCGTGCCCCGCAGTTCCCACTCGCGGCCGTTCCATGCCGCCGTGGTCCAGATTCGCGGGTCGTTCACCGGTCCCGATTCGTAACCGCCGCTGGTGGTGTACAGCACCACGGGCCGGCCAGCCGAGTCGAAATTCAAATCCTGCACGTAGACCTTGCGGCCTTCGGCCTGATAATCGTGGACCAAGGCCGGGTTCACGACTTCCGTCAGGGGCCATTCCAGCGTCTGGCCCTGGGCGTTCTGCCACGTGCGACCAAAGTCCGAGGACTCCATGTAATACAGGTTCGTGCGCCAGTTCAGTCCCTGGGGCGAGGGATGATAGTTGAACGCACAGGCCACCTTCTTGCCGTTGGACCAGCTGACCTGGTAATGGCCCTGGTCGATCGCCGCGTACAGCGCCGGCTCGGTCCAAGTCAGGCCGTCGGGGCTGGTCTGGAGGTGCAGCTTGCGGCCGCCGCGATACAGCGTCTGCAGGAACAGGAACCCGTGCTCCGGCAGGTACCAGGGCTGGGTGTAGGAAAAGTTGGTGACCACCACGTTCTGAAATTCGTCCATCTCGTACGGCTTGACGCTCTTCCAGATGTACGACGGCCGCGACGTGCCGTGCGAGCTGGAAAAGATCCAAAGATGGCCTGCCTTGTCCATCGACATCACCGGATTGTCGTGGGCGTCGCTGGTCCGCTTGTTCATCACGATCGTAGGCCGCGGCACCAAGCCGGTTTTGTGGTCGTAGTACGAGACCATGTGCAGCAGTTCGATCTTGTCTTTGACCGTGCCGCCGTAGCAGAAGAACGTCTTGTCCACCTCCGGCCGGTAGACGGCAAACGGATTGTGGCTGGAGCAATACGTTCCCAGTCCGCCGCTGTACTTGTAAACGTACTCGTCGTCCTGCTTCTGGTTCGAGTACCAGATGCCGCGATAGCCGTCGTCCTTGGTCGCTGGCGGAAAGCGTCCCGTCACGAATTGGGCCGGCAAATCGGCCTGTGCCAGATTGTTCCATCGGACTTCTCCGCTGGAAGCCGGCGCGGTGGCGTTGTCCGTTTTTTCCGGAACGGCCAGGGAGTCGCTAGTCCAGCGGCCCACCAGGTCCGGGTCGGCCGGCGCGGGTTCGGCCAGCAGGGCCGGGATCTCGCTCTGGGCCAACGCCCGGCGATAGAACCGCGCATCCTCCAGCCAGCCGTCCAGGCCCCGCTCGCCCGGTTGCAGCACTCCCAGGTACAGCGGTGTGCCGGATTTCAGCACCCGGCCTTCCGCCGGGGCCGTCGCTTCGAGTTTGCCGTTGACAAACAGCCGGATCTCGTGCCCGTCATAAGTCCCCGCGTAATGCGTCCAGACGCCCACGTCCGGCAGGGGCACGTTGGCGTGGGTGTACTTGCCCGGCTGGTGCTGGACCAGCATCCGGACTCGCTCGCTATAGAAGTAGAGGGTGAACTGCTCGTTGGCGGCTCCCCGGCTGACCAACACCTGCGAGCCGGCGACTGAGCGGGGCTTGACCCAAGCCGCTACCGTAAACGCGTCAGCGTCGAACGCGTTGCCACGCTCGACGACACCGTAGGCCAGTGCGTTGGAGAGAGCCACGCCGGCTCCCGGCGGCTCAGCCGCTTGGGCCGCGAAGCCAGCAACCAGGCACCACACACAGGCCAACAACACACGTCGCATCATCATCATGGCGAGCTCCTCGCAGGGGGGTAAATTTCTTGGCGTTCCGGTCGCAGGCCCGCGGCGTCACTCCGCCAGGCCGATGCGGTCGCCGCGGCGGATCGGGCCAGCTTGGATCACGGAGGCATACACGCCGACGTGAGCTTTGTTCTGCCGGGCAGCGGTGCGGAGAATTTGAGGATCGGCCGGCAGGTCGGACTGCGGCAGGGTGGTCATCACGCAGCGCGGACAGGGGCCGGTGATCCGCAGACGGACCTCGTCGCCGATAGCCACCACGCGGTCGATCCAGGCGTCTTCCGCAAAACCGGGCTGGGGGTCGTCGAGTTGGATCACGAAGTTTGGCCGGAACCGGCGGACTTCGAAGCGGCCTTGGGGATACGCGTCCTGCAGCGCGGCGAGCGTGGCGGTGGTCAGCAGATGAAGGGGGGCCAGGTCGAAGAACGTGCCGGCCGGCATCGCTTCGTCGGTCACCACGTTGCGCCGGTCCAACTCCTCCATGTCGGGCCAGTATTCCTCCAGTTGCGGTTGCTGGGGAGCCGCTGCACGCAACGTCACCGAATGTTCCAGGCAGCGGGACAAGATGGCGTCGGCGTCGCTCTGGTCGCTGGTGACCAGGGTCCCGTCGGGCAGCGTGATCCGGACTGGCGGCAGGGAGGCGTCCGGACAGGGCGGCTCGACATAAGCCGCCCGAAAGTCGAACATCCGGGGCCATTTGCGCGGGTTCTTGGCGCTCACCACTTTTCCGTCTTCGACGTTCAGCAGCGCCAGCGCGCGGTCGCCCAGCACGCCGTGCGGCGCCACCCAGACGGAATTCACTTCCTCGCCCTGCATCGACTTGATGGGATATCGCAATAACGAAACAACCGTTCCAATCCCCGACGACGGTGTGGAACTCATCAGTGACTCTCCTTCCCTTTCTGCCTTCGCTTTCACGAATCAACGCAAACGCTGCCCGGCCGCCCGCCGGCCTTCGAGGGCGATGGAAGTCCCGGCCCGGCTTGGGCCCCCGTGCAAATTGTTGCGTCACAGGGCGCATCTTTCCAGTGCCAGCAACTCAAAAGCGACCGCTTGACCGGCAGCCCGCAGCGGATCGCCGGGAGGCACTTCCAAGTAACAGTTGGCCTGGCTGGTGCTGAAGATGTCGGCGGAACTGCCGCCCGGCAACGGTTGCACCTGCCATTCTTGCTCGGCCCCGCCCGTACGTTCTGCGCGGCCCAGCAGGAACCAGGTGCGCGAATCGCTGCGGCGCACTGTTGCGGTCAATCGGCCCACTCGGCGTTCTGGGGCCGCTGCGGCATGCCCGCACCGGCGGCGGATCGCGGCGGCGACGTAACGGTGAAAGCACCAATGGGCCGCCAGCGGATTGCCGGGCAAGCCGAACAGGAGTTGCCGGTCACGCCGGGCAAACAGGAGCGGTTTGCCCGGTTTCTGCGTGACCTTGTGGAAGAGCAACGCGGCGCCGATCCGCCGGAAGCTGTCGGGAACCAGATCGTATCGTCCCGCCGAAACGCCGCCCGTGAGGACGACCAGATCGCAGTCCTGCAGCGCTTCGAGCGCCGCCACGATCGCCTCCAGGTCGTCGCCGGCATGGAGGACCTGGACGGGCGGCGTGCCGCAACGCATCGCCATGGCCGCAAGCATGGGGCCGTTGGAATCCCGGATTTGGGCCGATCCGGGCGACTGGCCGCCGGCGATCAGTTCGCCGCCGGTCGTGAGGATGCCCAGCCTGGGCGCGGGCACCGCCAGCACGGCTTGCCGGCCCACCGAAGCCAGGACGCCGACGGCCAAGGGAGTGATCACGTCGCCGGCCCGAAGTACCACCGCTCCCTCCCGGCATTCCGCACCCCGCGCGGCCACGTGCTGCAGCTCGCCGAGTTCACGAGGCAGTGTGACGAAGCCGCCCTCGCGCACGACAAGCTCCTTCGGGACGACCGCTTGCGTTCCTTCCGGACACGCGGCCCCGGTCATGATCTCGAAGCACGTTCCGGGCGTCAGGCGACCGGTTGCCGCCTGTCCCGCGGCGATGGACCCCGCGGGCTGGAGGGTTGCTCCGGCATCGGCCAGACGAACCGCATAGCCATCCATCATGGCGCGGTCGAAGGGAGGACAGTCCCGGTCGGCCCGGACGTCCTCGGCCAACCGCAGTCCGACGGCCTGGAGGAGCGGAACGGATCGAGGCGGTGCGGGCTGGGACGTCTGCAAGACGACTCGCAGCGCTTCGTCAGGCGAAATCAGTTTCAGTGGATGCGTCATGGCGGGCCGTGCGGCGGATTAGAGACTGAATCCCGTCGTTGCCAGCGAAACGGCCAGCGGCGGACATCAGCCCGCCGCCTCTGCAGCCTTTCGCCGCCTGTTGAAAAAAGGGGACAGGCGGCTCGGGACGGCCGTTCCTGCTTGGACTTCTCCGTTATGCACCTCACCGCCGCTCAGCTCCCACCGGCGGACAGTGTCGCCGCCATTCGGCTTGGAAGTCTCCCAGGCTGTACCAGTGTAATCGCTTGTTCAGATCCACTTCGGCCACGGCGACCGAGCCGGCTTTGTCTGCCTGCACGAGCAGATCGCCTTCGTGATTGTACACCCCGGAGACCATCCATTTCATGGCCGGATCGGTGTAGGTGGCGCTGACCACGTAGACATGATTCTCGATAGCCCGCGCGGCGGCGAGTCGAGGATTACAGCCCCAGACGGGAAACGCAATCACCTCGGCGCCGTTCAACGCCAGTTGCCGCGCCGGCTCCGGAAAGAAGCCGTCGTAGCAGATCATGATGCCCACCTTGCCGAACCGCGTCGGGAACACCGGATACTCGTCGCCCGGCTGAATGCCCTTGTCGCACTCGCCGCGCGGCAGCGTCACCTTGCGGTACTTGCCGATCATCGTCCCCTCCGGGCCGACCAGGGCGGCCGTGTTGTAGATCAGGCGCCCGTCGCGTTCCACCAACGGCACGACGATGTACAGGTCGTGTTTCTTGGCCAGCGCTCCGAAGAATTCCGTGGACGGTCCCGGCACTTCCTCCGCCGCGTCCTCGAACGTCAGACCGGTTCCGGCATAGGTCATCGTTTCGCCGAGCACGACCAGGTCGGACCGTTGCCGGGCGGCTTCCTCGATATGGGGCACGAACAGATTCCGGTTCCCCTCCGGCGTCTTGCCGCCGCGCGGAAAGAAATGCACGGTCGCCAACCGCACCAGGCGCGGCGGCAGCGGCGGGGATTCGACGAACGACACTTGCCCCCACTCGACCCGCCCGTGCGGCGGCGTCCAGCGCAGGCACAATTCGACCACGGCGCTCGCGGCGTTGGACGGAGCGCGGTACGTGTCCGAAACCTCCGTCCACCCCTGCCCGTCGGTGGCTCGGTCCAGCGGAAACTCCGGCGTCGAAGTCGGCGGCTTGCCGGGCGCGAGCGTCACGGCCTCCGCTTCGTCCCGCATCGCCGGCCGCCCCTTCGCATCCTGCCAGATGACCCGCGCCAGCACGCTTCGCCGCGGGGTGGGAACATTCTCGCAACGGCGGACGGCGGAAAAGCGATAGGACCGCCCGCCCTGGACGGGAAACGATTTCGTCCACCAGCCCACCAGTCCTTCGCGCGCGTCGCCACGGATCACGAACGCGCCCTTGCCGTCCGGACCGCCGTTGGGCTGGTACGAGAACTCCGGCCGAATTTCCTCGCGCGGCGCGACAGCGTGCCAGCCGTCCGGCGAGTCGTCGGAAACTGCCCAGGCAGCGCCGAGGGCCTGCCACGGGGCGAGCAGCCACGCCACCGCGAAAGCGAACGTGACTGCCGAAGCTTGGAACGTCGGAGACCTGCGGATTCCCATTTCCCTTCCCTTTCCACGACAACGCCCGACCGGACAGACCGCCTTGGCGGTGTTATACCGTTTGGCAAGTCGGCTGAACAGCGTTGCCGCGAAAAGGGACAGGTCATGCGATTCACGACTCACGGTGCGAGAGGCCCAGCTCCATGAAGCCCCCCCTCTTCCCGCCAGCGTGAAAGATCGTCGCCCTCCGTTGGTCGTGTCGATCTTCGCCGTCGTCCGGTCCTGGTTGCCCACAGCCGGAGTATGCCCGACATGATTGCGGCCGTCTCCAAATCGCTCCGGATGAGTCTGTTTTGTCCCAACCTCACGACTCGAGTTTTCGATGCTCCCGCTCGGCGGCGTCGACTTGTTCCTGAACCCGGTCCATCTCCTGGATTTGATCCTCCGTGACGGAACTCGGTTTGCCGACGGCTTCACCTCCACCACAGCCCAGGGCTCCCAGCAACGCCACGGCCAACACACAGAGTACGATGTTTTTCATGCGACTTTCCTTTCAAGTGAATGTCTTGTGACCAGCCGTCGGGCCCCTCCAGGCGAACGGGCTTGCCGCCAGCCCGCCGGCCCGCCGGCGCGATTTGCCGTTTTTCGAGGAGGTCAGAACTTGTTCGGGATGGGATTCCCGTCGCGGACCGTGCAGAAGTTCAGCCACACGGCGGCGTCCACGTCGTAGGAAACCACGTCGACCGAACCGTCCACGCGGACCACGTTGACGCCCGCCGGATGGGAACCGCCAAACCGGTTGGACCAGAAGGTCGGCTGCTTGTCATCCGGGTGCAGGCTGTCCGGCTGCGGCACGACGGAGCCAAAACGCACGACATCCTGGTCAAAGCCGGCGTTGCTCCAACGCTCGTTGTCGCCGCCGGCGGTTCCGAAGACGGACGGATGGAGTTGCTTCTCGCCAACCAGCAGCGTATTGGAGGTGCCGTCCAGAAAATCGGGGAACCGGCGCCGTTCGTCAGCCGGATTCTGGAGGTTCGACGGCGTGTCGGCGGCCTTCGGCAGCCCGCTCCATTGCCGGACGAAGGCCCCGTCCTTGCCCGCGGTGCTCGACGAACTGCCCGCGTTGCCCGCATAGTCGCACTTGGCGTAGGAGCCGTACAGCTTGGCGGCCCGGCGCGTCGGGCAGTAGTAGGTGGGAATCACCGAGGCGGCGACGACGGCGTTGCCGGCGCTCGTGTCGGGTTCCTCGAAGACCGCAGCTTGCTCGATGAACGGCGTGAGATGAAAGGACCAACTGTAGCCGATCCGCTCGGTGGCGTTGCAGCAGTCCACGTGCGGGCCGTCCGAGCCCGAGCCGGGGAGATACTGGTAGGTGTCGTGATGGTTCTGGCAAGCGACCCCGATTTGCTTCAGGTTGTTCTGGCACGAGGCCCGCCGTGACGCCTCACGGGCAGACTGGATGGCGGGCAACAGGAGTGCCACCAGCACCCCGATGATGGCGATGACCACCAGCAGTTCAACCAACGTAAACGCCGCTCGTTTTTGACAACGTCTCATACCCACTTCCTTTCTCTCCGTTGCAGTGATGATCCTTGAGCGGAGCCGGCCATTTCCCAAGTGCCCCGCCTCTTTGCCGCAGGAGTCTAGGGGGCGGAAGTTAGTCGAGTGTGACCGGCAAGTTAGTTTTGTGTTGGAACCGGAAATCGGCTCGCCCAGGTGTCGCCAGAGCAGAATGGAGACCGCCCCTCCTCGACGCTGCCGCGTTTTTTCACGCGAATGTCAAGGCCGTGTTAAGGCACGGTTAAGGCTTTGCCGTTTCTTGATGGATCCGGCGAATTCGTACGCGATTGGCATTCGACGAAGATGCTCTCCGTGCTAAGATTTGATGAAGATGATTCGGCGAGTTGATGGGTGACGTGTCTCGATCCCCAGACCCGAACCGCTCCCCTGGCGAGTCGTTGGAGAACTGGGGGGATTGGGTCTTTTTGCCTGGGCGATTCACATGAGCGCAGCAGGAACATGGCAGCCAACAACGGGGTACGCGCTGCCGGAAGAGGCCACGCTTCTTCGGCGCATCGGCGTGCGGGCGCGAAGTGTCGCGGCGGACTGCAGGAACGCGCCTCGGTACTGCCTGAAGTACGGCACGGCCGTCCTGGCGATCTTCGGCTTGCTGCAGCTCTGGCAAGCCAGCGGGGATGGCCCGATTCCGACGTTCCACAGCCTGCGGCCTGCCGCGGAACTGGACCCCTTCCGCACTTCCCATCCCCAGTGCGTTTTTTCGGCGCGGGACGAAGCGGCGCGCTGGCAGGGTTTGATGCCCGCGATGGCCATCCTGTCCCACGTGAATCCTGAAGTGGCCGCCTGGATCCGGCAAACGCGTCGGGACGGCAAGCTGCACTTTGCGCAGGGCGTGAAGGCCGGCAAGCACCCTGTCAGCCAGTTGGCCCAATACGACGCCCTCCGCGGCCGGCTCACGATCGCCAGCGGCCTGTTCGCCGAAAACGACGGAACGATCGCCGCCGTCCTGTGTCACGAGTACCGGCACTCGCGGCAGCGCGTGCCGAAGACCGTCGTCTATGCGCTGTCCTTTCTGTGGAAGGAAGGCGGCGACCCGGCGCTGATTGAGAACGACGCCTTGCTGTACGAGCAAGAGGCCAATCTGGCCATCTTCGGCGCCTATCGGGACATCTGATCAGCCGTCTTTCAATCGGCCGGCCGTCTTCCAGGACCTTGGCTGATCGAGGTGCCGGGGCGGCTTGGCGGTCCAACGGAGGACGGGACTGTCAACGGCGAGCTGTCTTCGATTGTCTTTCTACGTGCTCGGCAGTTTCCAGTTGCGGCCCTCGCGATTGGGGTGCTGGGGGGCCGGGGGCAGTTCGCTCCCGCACCATCTCCATTTTGCATCGTCGGTTTGCCGCCACTCTTCCCTTCATCCCGCCCCTGATCCCGCCCTTTGTCCTCGGAGCCTGAATCGTTGCCTCCGGCTTGCCATCGACCAAGGTCAGTGTGTCGAAGCGAGCCACGCCCGGAGTGCGGATCCCGGCGGCGTACCTGGACAGCTTGCGTGCCCGGAAGCTACCATGACGACCGTCCCAGCGGAAAAACCACTCCCCCAACAGCGTCCCCGACATCTCACCATGCTGACCGACAACATTCTGAATTTGATTGGGAATACCCCGCTTGTCCAACTGCAAGGCGAAGCCATCTTTGCCAAGGCGGAATTCCTGAATCCGGGCGGCAGCGTCAAGGACCGGGTCGCCAAGGCGATGATCGAAGGGGCGGAGCGCGACGGCAAGTTGCGGCCGGACTCGATCCTGGTCGAGCCGACCAGCGGCAACACGGGCATCGGCATCGCGCTGGTGGGGCGGCTGAAGGGCCTGCGCGTGCGGATCGTCATGCCGGAAGGGATGAGCGAAGAACGCAAGAAGATCATCCGGGCGCTGGGCGCGGAATTGATCCTGACGCCGCGCGAGGACAGCATCGGCGGAGCGGTTGAGCGGGTGCGGCAGATGGCTGCGGAGGATCCCCGCGTGTACGTGCCGCAGCAGTTCGAGAATCCCGACAATCCGCGCTGCCACTACGAGACGACGGCCATGGAATTGTGGCACCAGATGAGCGGCGACATCACGGCCTTCGTGGCCGGTGTGGGCAGCGGCGGCACGCTGCAAGGCGTGGGGAAATTCCTCAAGGAGCACAAACGCGGCGCGCGGGTCGTCGCCGTGGAACCCAAAGACGCCTCCGCCTTGCTCGGCCATGAACCCGGTCTGCACCAGATCCAGGGTATCGGCGACGGCTTCATTCCCGCCGTGCTGGATGTGTCGCTGGTCGACGAAGTGGTGGAAGTCACTGACGAGGACGCGATTGAAACCGCCCGCCAGTTGGCTCGCGACCACGGACTGTTGGTGGGCGTCTCCTCCGGCGCCAACATCTGGGCCGCGCGGCAACTGGCCCGCCGACTGCCCGGCAAGATCTGTACGGTGTTGGCCGACCGCGCGGAACGGTACTTCAGCACCTCGCTGATGTAGACCGCCGTAGCGGGCCGCGCGATCCGGCGTTCCGCACAGGGTCAGCCGCCGCAGGAGCAACCGAAGTCAACTGCCGGGCCAATGCCAGCGCAGAATCTGCAGCTTGGGGAGGGCAGCCTGCAAGGTGGCGACGGCTTCGTCCGAGACCTCGACCGAGGCGATGTTGAGCCGCTTGAGATGCTTCAGCTTGTGCAGTTGCCCCAGTCCTTCGTCGCTGATCCGCAGCAGTTCCAAGTCCAGTTCTTCCAGGCTCTCGATGTTGGCGATTTCCGCCACTCCGCCGTCGCCGACCCAGGTTTCAGCCAACCGCAGGTAGGTCAGCTTGGGCAACCCCGCAAGGTGCTTCATGCTCGCGTCGGTCACTTGGGTCTTCCAGAGACTGAGCCACTGGAGGTTCTTAGCGCCGCGGAGCTGCGCGACGGCATTGTCGTCGGCCATGGTCTCGGCCAAGTCGATCCGGCGCAACGCCTCGGCGCGCTGCAGATGCTCCAGGCACGCGCCGGTAATCGGCGTGTTGCGGAGGAACAGGAGTTGGAGCTTCGGCATCTCGGCCAGCGGCGCCAGTCCCCGGTCGCTGATGCCCGGACAGTGCGAGATCCTCAGGCTGGTCAGGCCGCGGAAGTTGTCGAGCACCTTCAGGCCCGCGTCGCTCAGGGTGGGGGACTCTTCGACCGAAAGTTCGGCGAGGTCCGTGAGTCCCGCCAATCGGCCCAGTCCGGCGTCGCCGATCGCCGGACTGCACAGTCGCAGCGCGCGGAGGCTCTTGATTCCGGCCAGGTGCGTCAGGCCGGCGTCGGTCAGTTGCTGGCAGCCGCGCAGGTCCAGCAGGCGGAGTGTGCCGAGTGGCTTCAGGTGCTCCAGGCCCGCGTCGCTGATCTTGTTTTCAAGCAGTTCGAGATACTGCAAGTCAGGCAGCGCGGCGAGGTGGGCCAGCGCGGCATCGGTCAGGGAGGGGGTGCGGCTCAGATTCAGCCGCTGGAGGCCTCTCAGTCGTTTCAACTCCGCCACGCCGTCGTCGGTGATGCTGGTGCCCTCCAGCGACAGGTGGTTCAGGTGCGTGAGGCGGGCAAGATGCTTGGTGGCTGCGTCGGTAATGTCCTCGCCCCGGAGCACGAGTTGTTCGAGGTCCGTCAAAGCCGCGAGTGTCTGCAGGTCGTCGTCTCGGGCCGTGGTTCCTTCGATCCGCACGCTGACGATCTTGGAGCCGTCGTGGCGGATCACTCCGCCCAGCGCCTCGACGCGTTCGACGGCGGCGGCCGCCGCCGCCGGTTCCGGCGCGACGGGACTTGGCGCGGGCCTCGCGGACCCCGGCCCCGTTTCGGGCACGTCGGCGGACGCGGCAGGGGCGGCTACAGGCGCCGTGGGCGGCGTCCGGCACTCACAGCCGCCGAACATGCCAACGATCAGAAACAACGCGAGAGTGCGGCGAGAAGTCATCCTGAATCTGCCCTCGGGTCAAAGTCTTCGATCGTCTCAGGCGCGCTCCGTCCGCACGCCGTGGCGGGCCGAAAGTCCTTCGGCCCGCAGCGAATCCACGCCCCCTTGCTCGGTGACGGCGGCCAGGCCGCGCCAGGGGCACATGACGGTGGACAGCGCGTTACAGCGTCCAGCCCTCGCGGTAGGCGGGCCGGGCGGCCTGGTCGGCCGCTTCGTTGTTGACGACCCTGCCGGAGATCGTGTCGTATTCCAGGGTTTGGCCCGGGAACAGCGACGCCAGATTGCCCAGCAGATACCACTCGCTGAACCGGCCGCTAAAATCCAGGAAGTTGCACATCGGCGGCGTGCCGCCGCGGATCGCAGCGGTCCATCCGCCCAGGCCAGGGGCGCCCAACGGACGCGGCAACATCTCGGGCGGATTGCCGATGTCCCGGAACCGGTCGCCCGGCATCAGCTCCATCTGGGAACTGCCGTGGCTGGCGGTGCGCATCAAGCCCTTGGAGCCGACCAGGAGTTCACACCGCCATTTGCATCCTTCCTGGAAACTGGCCACGGTGCCGCATTCCGGATGCTTGTCGAACACCTCCCGCAGCGCCGCGATCCATCTTTCGTTGGGACGCGGCCCGTCGTCGTCGCGGGTGTAGGTGAGGCGGACTGGGGGCATGCCCTCGCGCGCCGGAACGTCCCAGTGGACGACAACCCAGGTGGGGAACGTCTCCTTGCACACTCCGCCGTCGCAGTCTTGGGAGCACTCGGCCGTGACGCGGATGATCGGGTGCTCGGACGAACCTTCCTTGGCGTCCCACAGGGTCTCCATTTTCAACGCTTTGAACGCGGTGGCGAACAGGTGCGGAGCCCATCCGCCCAGATCGCCCCCGGAGAAATCGCGCCACACGCGCCAGTTGGGGCTGACCCACTCGGGGTGGTAGGGGCGGGCGGCAGCCGGGCCCATCCACAGATCCCAGCTGAAGCCCTCGGGCACGGTGAACGTGCCCGGCTTGCGGGCGCGCGGGCCTCCATTGGCGTTCCCCATCCGCTTGGCGCCCTTCAGATGCACCGTGCGGATCTCGCCCAGCGCGCCCGAACGCACGAGTTCGACCGCCCGCACGTTGTAACCGCCCTGGTTGCCCATCTGCGTGACGACCTTGTGCTTGGCGGCCAACTCGGTCACCGCGCGGGCTTCGTGGACGGTGCGCGTCAGCGGCTTTTCACAGTACACGTGTTTGCCCGCCCGGATCGCCGCCGCAGTCACCGCCGCGTGACAATGGTCCGGCGTGCAGACGATGACTCCGTCGATCTGCTTGCCCATCTTGTCGAGCATCACGCGAAAGTCCTCGAACTTGGCCGCGTTGGGCAGACGCTTGAACGCGGATTCCGCGCGCCGGCTGTCGACGTCGCACAGGGCCACGACGTCAGGACTCAAAAACGCCGCGCCCCGGCCGGTGCAGCCGACCAGGCCCAAACGGATTTGATCGTTCGCCGCGTAGCTCCGGGCCGACGCGGCGCGACCAAGGACCATCGCTCCGGCGGACCCCCAAGTGGCTTGAGCTACGAAACGGCGCCGACTGATGGATTGGTTCATATCAGACTCCTGCAAAAAAACGTTCAGGCTGACTGCTTGCCAGAGACCGCCCCCAGCAAGGGAAAGCGATTCAGCATCCTGAAGCCACCCAGAGCCTAACAGCATCGCCGATGAGGGTCAATCAAAGGCTCGAAACGCGCCCGGCCGCTTTCCGATCAGACGCGACGGCGGGAGGATGAGGGCACGGATCTCAGGCCGCCTGGCACGCTGGACGAAGGCCGGGCCAGCCGACATAATACCGGGCATCGACACTGGGCCTGTAACCCTGACACAATCGCGAGGACCGTATCATGAACAGAAGGCGTCGTGACCTGGTGATGCTGAGCGTCAGTTGTTTCCTGGCGATCTTTCTCACCGGCGCGTGTCCCACGGAGCAGGCGACTGCGGCGCCGGCCCGGCGCAGCGGGATCGCCCAGCGGCGCCCGCTTCGCCAGTCGCGTCCTGCGCCGGTCCGTCCGACTTCGCGCGTCTCGGCCAACGAACCGTCAGCCCTGGAGAACCAACCGAAAATGAGCGTCGAGAAATCCGTGTTTGGAAAGACCGCCGACGGCGTCCCCGTCGACTTGTACACCCTGACGAACGCCCGGGGAGTAGTTCTGAAGATGACCAATTTCGGCGCGATCGTGGTGGCGCTGGAGGTCCCGGACCGCGACGGCAAACTGGCGAACGTCAATATGGGTTTTTCCAACTTGGAGGGGTTCCTGGGCAAGAATCCGTATTTCGGCGCCACGGTCGGCCGCTACTGCAACCGCATCGCCGCCGGCAAATTCACCCTGGACGGCAAGCCGTACACGCTGGCCACCAACGACAACGGCAAGCACCACCTGCACGGCGGCCAGGTCGGCTTCAACAAGGTCGTCTGGAAAGCGGAACCGTTTGAGAACGACTCCGGCGTAGGAATCCAGTTCACGTACCTCAGCAAGGACGGCGAAGAAGGCTATCCGGGGAACCTGAACGTCACCGCCGTCTATACGCTGACCAACGACAACGAACTGGCCATCGAGTTCACCGCCACCACCGACAAGGCCACCCCGGTCAATCTCACCAACCACTGCTACTGGAACCTGGCCGGCGCCGGCTCCGGCACCATCCGCAACCACGTGCTGATGATCAACGCCGACAAGTACCTGCCGGTCAACGCCGTGTTGATCCCGACGGGCGAGGTGGCCCGCGTGACGGGCACGCCGCTGGACTTTACCAAGCCGGAGAAGATCGGCGCGCGGCTGGATCAGATCCAAGCCACGCCGGTCGGCTACGATCACTGCTTCGTGCTCCGCGGCCAGGCGGGCCAGATGCACCTGGCGGCCCGAGTGAAAGATCCGGCCAGCGGCCGCGTGATGGAAATCCATACCACCCAGCCGGCGCTGCAGTTCTACAGCGGCAACTTCCTGGACGGCGGCCCCGGCAGCAACGGCTACCGCCAGTACGACGGCTTCTGCCTGGAGACCCAGCACTATCCGGACTCGCCAAACCACGCGGATTTTCCCAACACGATCCTCCACCCGGGCGAGACGTTCCATGAGAAGACCGTCCACAAGTTTTCTGCGGAGTAGCGGACGGCTCGCGTCCGCCAAGGCCCCGGCAAGCCGTCCGCCCCGCGTCCGGTCGCGGAGCATCGCTTTGCCTTTCCCAGCGGAGACTCAGCTTTGATGACTCGCGTCGTTTCTTTTCGCTGGCAGCGGCTGGCGCTGGCCGCACTTCTGCTGGGCGCGGTGCCCGGCCTCAAGCCCCTGTGTTTGTCGGCCGACGAGATCGTCTGGCCGATGGACAACCCGAGAGAGATCACCGGCAAGACCCAGTTGGAGCCGGGTCTGATTGCCGGCGGCCGGTTGAGCGGGCAAACCGCGTGGGACCCCTACGTGTCGCTCCGCGTGCCGTCCGAGGGCATCGACGCCCAGCGTTTCACGTTGCTTACCGTGCGGCTGTACTCGTCCGGGAAGGCCGACCTGCTGGACATCTACTACCAGAGTCCCGACCAGCGCTGGTGCCTGGGCGGCAAGCTGCCGATCGCGGCTGGCTGGGCCACGTATCGAATCGATCTGACGAAGAACCGTTGGCGCGAGACTCGCAGCGGCGACGAATCCCGGCAGTGGGGCGGCCCCAGCCGGCGCGTGGCCTCGCTGCGGATCGATCCGGGCAATCAGGCCGGCCGCTGGATCGCCATCGACGAGGTGAAGCTCGAAACCGCGCGGCCCGACTTTCAGGAAGGCGTTACCGCCGAGCCGCGCGGCTCGGCGCGTGTGACGTCCGCGGTGGCAGCCCCGAGCGCCGCGGCGGGTTCCGAGTTGTCCGTGAGCCTGGAGTTGGACGTTGAACCGCCGGCCGAGACCGCTTCCGGGACCGTCGTCCTCCGGCTGCGGCGCGGGGACACGGTCCTCCGGCTCGTCGAGCAATCGCTGCGTTTCGACGGCCGGCGGCTGTCGCTGGCGGCGTCGCTGCCGCTGTCGCCCTACTGGGACGCCGGCCCCGCCGCGCTCGACGTCCAGTGCTACGAACTCGACTTGTCCGAACCGTTCTGCCGCGAAATCAACCTCACCAATTCGCGCGCCGGCACGGTCCAGCCGCCGGTGGTCGAGTTGCGCCGGCTGGGCGGCGACGCGACCGTGTTCGTGGACGGGCGCCCGTTGCCGGGCTACGCCTACGTGTCGGCCGGGGGGCTGCACCTGGACTACCATCGCCAGCTCGCCCAGGCCGGCGTGCATTTGTACTGCGACTGGTTCGGCAGTTCGCGGGCAAGCGACCTGGGGCACGTGGCTCCCGGCGAGTACAACTATGCCGCCTACGACCGCTACTTTGCCGCGATTCTGGACGTCGATCCGGACGCCTATTTCGTGCCGCACATCGGCGTCACGGGCCCGCAGTGGTGGCAGGAGGCGCATCCCGAAGAGTTGTGCCGGTTCGAGGACGGGACCGCGGGTCCGACTTCGTTCGCCTCGCTGCGCTGGCGTCGGGAGATGGGCGAGGATCTGCGGCGTCTGCTGGCCCATCTGCGGCGGGCGTCCTATGCCGACCGGATCCTGGGCTATGCCTTCTTCAACGGCTACACGGCCGAATGGCAGATGTGGGGCACGTGGCAGAAATCGCGCGACGATTACAGCCCGCCGGCGTTGCGGGCGTTCCGCCAGTTCCTCGCCCAGCGGTACGCGAGCGACGAAGCCCTGCGCGCGGCTTGGCGCGACCCCCAGGTGAGCCTGGCCACGGCCGCGATGCCCCGCTGGGCCCAGCGGCGGCCGGAAGGCCCGCAAGTGCTCCGCGATCCGCACACCGAACGCCAAGCCGTCGATTTCTACGAGTTCATCAGCAAGATGGACGCCGACGCCCTGCTGTACTTCGCCCGCATCGTGCGCGAAGCCACCGCCGGCAAGGCGCTGGTCGGCACCTACTACGCCTATCTGACGGCGCATGGGATCAACCAGCAGGATTCCGGCCACCTGGCGGCCCGGCGGGTGTTTGATTCGCCGGACATTGATTTCCTGATGAGCCCGCCGAACTACTGGTACCGCAAGCCGGGTGAAGCCTGCACGTTCATGTCGGCCACCGACTCGTTCCGGCTGCGCGGCAAGCTGTGGCTGGACGAATCGGACCACCGCACGCACTTGACCGATCCCGGCGCGGGCTACGGCCGCGCGGAGAATCTCGAACAGACGCTGGGCGTGTTCTGGCGGGAATTCGCCGAGGTCCAGACGAAGCGGGCGGCCGTCAGCTGGTTCGACATGTCGGGCGGCTGGTTCGCCGATCCGCAGATCCTTGCCGCCCTGGGCCGCGGCCGGCAGATCATGGCCGACAGCCTGGCGGATCGCCAGCCCGTTGCGGCCCAGGTGGGCGTCTTCGTCGATCCGCAGAGTTTCTATTGGATGCGTCCCACCATGGCCAATTCGGCACTCAGCTTGAACCAGGTCGTGGTCATGCCTCAAACCGGCGTGACGTGGGATTTCTGCCTGCTGGATGACATCGCCGAGCCGTACCTGCCTGACTACAAGTTGTACGTGTTCTTGAATGCGTTTTACATCGAGCCGGCGCGGCGCGAGGCGATCCGCGCCAAGCTCCGGCGGAACGCCGCGACAGCCCTGTTCGTGTACGCCCCCGGCTACCTCGGCCCGGAGGGCGCTTCGCTGTCCGCCATGCAGACGCTGACCGGAATTCGTCTTGCGTGTCGCGACGAAGCGGGATCTCCGCAGGTGATCTTGGACCCCGCCGACGAGCTGGCCCAGGGACTTGATGCGCGAGTTCCGCTGGGCGCAGCAAAGCTCCGCGTCGCGCCGCTCTTCTATGCCGCCGATCCGGCCGCCCGCGTGGCTGGCCGCCTGGTCGATACGCACGAGCCCGGCCTGGTCGTCAAGCCGCTCGACGGCTTCACCAGCGTGTACAGCGGAGCCATGCAGTTGCCGCCGGGCTTGATCCGCAATCTGGCCCGAGCAGCGGGCGCGCACGTCTGGCTCGACTCCGACGACGCGGTGTACACCGACGGCCAGTATCTGGGCTTGCACGCCGCGACGGCCGGAGTCAAAACGCTGCGTCTTCCGCGGCCCTGCCGGGTAGTGAACGTCCTGTCGGGCGAGGCCTTGAAGGTGGACGGGCTGGCCGTGCGGATTGAAATGCAGCGGGCCGAGACCGTGCTGCTGCGGCTGGAGTGAGCGCCGGTCCAAGATCAACGCCGAGGTCTTCTTGTCGAGCGGACTTTGGTCCGCTTGGGCGGTTTGCCGGAACGTTGCCGAACTGTTGACCCTTCGGAGAGGCCTGGGGCGAGTCCGCCCCAGTCGGCACGATCCGCACAGATCCTCCGGCCAAGGTCCTGCAACCCGAACGGCAGGCGAGATGTTGAAAAAAATCAACGGCCAGATTTGCCCGTGACGGAAACGCGGCTCATGTTTTCCTGGGTACATCTCGGACACTCGCCGTGGCTCAGTCAGCCCGGACGCAGATGGCTCGCACTGCGTCCAGACCGAATCCTGCGCCCGGCGTGTCCGTTCTTGGAGCAACGTTTTTGTGGGGGAAGTGAAGATGAACTGGTTCAGCTTGCTTGCTGCCGCCGCGTTTCTGACGCTGGCCCTGACGGCTCGCGCCGATCAATTCGCACGCTCCGCTGTGGCGCAGCCTGGCGAATCTGATTTTCCCGGCGAGATCCTGCCCGTCGGCGGCAGCCTGGACACCGATTTCCCAGATTACCCGCCCGGCTTCAGCAGCTATCGCGGCTTGGGCTTCATGGGCAGCTGCTGTCAGCCGTGCTCGCCGAGAGCCCAGCGCGCTTGGGCCGGTTACTGCGAAGGCGAAGACGGTTGCGAACCGGCCCCCGTTGTCGGTTTCTTGCCCTCGCTCCCCTGCTGGTTACAGCGCCCGCAATGGTGCGGCGCTCCCTGTGACTGTAAGACCTGTGACGCTCCCGAAGCCAAAGCCGGGCCGGTTGCGCCGTCGTACCACGAGCCGCTGTGGATGAAGTGGCAGCGGTGGCGGGCTCAATGGTCGGGCATGTTCGGCGGCGTCCGCGCCGGCTGGCACTGCGATTCCTGTGTCGAGGAGGGAAAAACGCTGGAGCCGGCCAAGGACCAGACCGACGAGTCCGCGGAGCCGGCTCCCGAACCGCCCGTTCCCGAGCCTCCGGCGCCGCATCCCGCCGGCGAGAACCGCCCGCACCGTCTCAGCCCGCCGACGACGGACAGGTCGGCCTGACTCGCGCCGCCGTGACAGCCGCCCGGCGGCCGAGGCCGCTTACCAGCCGACGCCGCTCGGGTCCCGATCCGCCGCAGGATTTGCCTGCGGCTTTCTTCGTGCGCCGGGACGCCAGCTTGACATGCGCCGGTTCAAGCCTCACGATGGGGAGCTTGGAAGGACCTGCCGAGGCCGACTCGGAGTCCGATACCTGTTTCCCCTTGCGTTCGAAGGAGATGCTCATGGGCAAGATTTCGGTCGGGTTGAACTTGGAATACGTGCGGCATCACGACAAGCCGTTCGAGTGGGGCGTGGACAAGGCGGCGGAACTAGGCTACGAGTACGTCGAACCGATGGTGCATTTCGGCCGCGAGTTGATGAGCGAGGCCGGCTACTTCCACACCGTTTCCCTGTTCGACGATCCGTACCGCATCCGCCGGGCCGCGGAGAAAGCCGGCGTCAAGGTGTCCGGACTGCAGGCGCACGGTCCGCTGGGCCGCCCCGAGGTCCACGGCGAGTACCTGAAGCTGGCTATCCGTCACGCGGCCGAATGCGGCGCGCCGGTCGTCAACACCGACGAGGGCATCAAAGCCAAGTGGACGACGGAGGAAGAAGATCACGTGCTGATCAAGTACACGCTGCAGGAAGCTGCGTTCGTGGCCGAACCGCGGGGAATCTTGATCGGCCTGGAGTGTCACGCCCAGTACTCCCGGACGCCCGACGGGCTGGACCGCATTTACAACCTGGTCAAATCGCCGGCAATCGGCATCAATCTGGACACCGGGAACGCCTACCTGGCGGGCCAGGACCCTTACGCCTGGCTGGAACGCGTCGTGGACCGCCTGGTCCACCTGCACGCCAAGGATATCTCCGTCCAGCAATCCGACGCCGAACGCGGGAAGGTCACCGGGACGGCCGTCGGCTGTGCCTGCGGCGACGGCGTGATTGACTGGAGCCGCATTGTGAGCATCCTGCGCCGCTGTCCGCGGGACATCGTCATGTCCGTCGAGTGCGGCACGATCGAGCAAGCGGAACGCAGCATCAAGCACCTGGCGCCGCTGGTCGCCCAGGCGTAGAGTCGTTCGTCAGCCGCCCCCAGAGAAGCCCGGCTTGCGCAGCGAAGCCGGGCTTCTGCGCAGGTGAGCCATGCCCGCCAATGCGTGCCGAGTCTCGCTTTTCGCCGCCGCCACGTTGCTTGTCGCGACCGGGCTCCATGCTCGCCCGGCGTGCGCGCAGATCGGCGAGGCGGCGCCCGCTTACGCCGGGCGCCCGCTGAGCGCCTGGCAAGCGCTGCTGGCCCAGCACCTGGGCCAGGACACGGACGAGGCCAAGGAACAGTGCCGCCGCGCGGCGCAGGCGCTGGGCCAGTTGGGAGCCAACGCCCAGGCGGGCATTGGGCTGCTGGTCCAGGCCCTGCAGTCGCCGTCGCTGGAGGTCCGCGGGTTTGCGGTCGACGCCTTGGGGCGGATCGGCTTGGAAGCCCGGACGGCGGTCCCGGCGATCCTTGCCGAAGTCGATCTGCCGAAGGAGCACATCAACTATGCTCCCTTGGCGCCGTTTCGCCGTGTGGCGGCGCGCGCCCTTGGCCGCATCGGTATCGGTGCGACGGCGGCCACGCCGGTGCTGGAAAAGGCTTTGCAGAACGAGGATCCGCTGTATCGGGTCCAGGCCGCTTTGGCGCTCTGGAAGATCGCCGGCCATCCGCAATCCGTCCCGGCGCTGCGGGCCGCGCTCAGATCGACCGATGCGGGCGTGGTGTTTGAAGCCGTCAGGGCGCTGGGGGAAATCGGCCCCGGCGCGAAGGACGCTGCGCCGGATCTGGCAGCGGCACTGGGACATGCCGACTTGGACGTGCGGCGGGCTGCGGCGGACGCGTTGGTCGCGTTGGGCCCGTCGCAACTGGAGCCGATCGCGCAGCGTTTGGCGGAAGGCCGCATTGCGTCGCCGGCCGCGGCGGCCTACGCCCTGGGCGAAATCGCCGACCGCATGCGGCAGAACGTGTTCTACGATCCGCGGTTGGACGCCCAGAGTTTGGCTGCGACGGCGCGGCCGGTTCTGCGAGGGGCGGCTCCCGCCTTGAACAACCTGCTGGGACACGCGGACCCCGAAGTGCGCCAGACCGCCGTCCAAGCGTTGTCGCAAATCGGATTGCTGGCAACCCCGTTCTTGTTGCAGAGTCTGCACGCGGACAACGCGGTCGTGCGGCCCGCGGCCATCGCGGCCCTGACGCGGCTGGAAGGCTACCTGCCCCCCGCGTCCTCCGTGGGCCCCGGCCTGGAAGTGTTCAAAGCCAATCTGGTCCCGCGGCTCGTGGAACTGATGAAGCACCCGGATCCGCAGGTCCGCCGCGCGGCCTACCGGGCGTTTGCCCGGTTCGCCTTCGGCACAGCAGGCGCGACGGCCGCACCGTTGTTGCGCAGCGCGCTGCGCGACCCGGATCTGTCCGTTCGCCGCTACGCCTTCGAGGCGTTGCAGCAAGCGGCAAAGCGGCCGAAGCCGGCGCGAAAAGACATTGAGACGTGACCGGGTTGGAGGGGAAAGGAGTCGGACGGGGAAGGAATTCGGAGGGGAAGCGTTCCCCGAAGTGGCAACGCGCCTTGCCGCCGCCGGGTCGGTTCGAGAATTCGTTTCTGTCCGCGTTTTGACGCCTGCGAGTGAGTCGTTCTTGCCTCCGGCGGCATGCACGACTTATAACTTGGTCTGAGAGACCTTCACCAAACTCGAGAGCCCTGCGATGAGTGACGAACCCGATCTGAAACAAGAGCTGGCGCAGTTTGCCAAGGATTTCGACGCCCTGCGGCAAGCCTTGGCGGAAGTCCTGGTCGGCCATGCCGAGGCGATCGAACTGACCCTCGCCGCCCTGGTCGCGGGCGGTCACGTACTGCTGGACGGCCCGCCGGGCGTCGGCAAAACGCTGCTGGGCCGCACGCTGGCGCAGTTGCTGGACGTCAAGTACCGCCGCATCCAGTTTACGTCCGACCTGATGCCGGCCGACGTGATCGGGACGTACGTCGTGATGGAATCGCAGGGTCGGCGGCGGTTTGAATTCCAGCAAGGCCCGGTGTTCACCAATCTGCTGCTGGCCGACGAAATCAACCGGGCGACGCCGAAGACGCAAGCCGCCTTGTTCGAGGCGCTGGAGGAACGAGCCCTGACCGTGGCCAACGAAAGCTACGAATTGCCCGCGCCGTTCTTCACGCTCGCAACGCAGAGCCTGGGGGAGATTGAAGGCACGTTCCCGGTCCCGGAGACGCAACTGGACCGGTTCTTCTTCAAGCTGACGCTGCCCACGCCGACGGGCGGCGAACTGGAGACGGTGCTGCAGCGCGGAACGGAGGCCCAGGCAGCGCCCGTGAAGCGGATTCTGGACGGCAAACGGATCGTGGCCATGTCGCAGACGGCGCGGCGTGTGGCCGTGCCGACGGACGTGTTGAGCCACGTGGCGAACCTGGTGACCGCGACGCATCCGACCGCTGCCACGGCGCCGGAATCCACGCGGCGGTTCGTCCTGCGCGGCGCCAGCCCGCGGGCCGGCCAGGCGATGATTTTGGCAGCCAAAGTGCTGGCCGCGGTCGCGGGACGGATCCAACTCACGCGCGACGACGTGCGCCGCGTGGCTCTGCCCGCCCTGCGGCATCGGATCACGTTGAGCTTCGAGGGCCACGCCCAGGAGGCCGGCGTGGACGGAATCGTCACGGACATCCTGCGATCAGTAGCCTGACGCGGCCGTTCTGTTCTCACCCCAAGCAATTGCCGCCATGACCCTGTTCGACCCTGAATTCCGCCGCCGTTGCGAGTACCTGGACCAGACGGCCCGGCGCAGCTGGGGCAGCCGCTTCCTGGGCCGGCGACTGGACCGGCGGTGGGCCGGCGGCAGCGAGTTCGTGGGCCACTCGGACTATACCTGCGGCGACGACTTCCGCTATATCGACTGGCCGATCTGCGCCCGGCACGACGAACTGCTGACGCGCCAGTACCGCGGCAGCGAAGACCGCGTCGTGTACCTGCTGGTCGATTGTTCGCCCGGCATGAGATTGGGAGCGCCGGCCAAGTTCGACGTGGCCCGCCGCCTGGCCGGCGCGCTCGGCTATCTGGCCTTGGCGAACCTGGATCGCGTGGGCATCCTGGCCGTGGCCGATCGGGTCGTGGCCGAACTGCCGCCGGTCCGCGGCCGCCAGCACGCTTTCCGGCTGTACCGGTTCCTGGACGGATTGCGGACGGAGGCCGCGCCGGTCCGGCTGAAATCGGCGGCTGAGGCGTTCGTCCAGCAACGCCCGCAACGCGGGACGACCGTGGTCATCAGCGACTTGTTCGACCCCGCCGGGTTTGAACCGGCCATCGATCTGCTGGCCCAACGCGGCTTTCCGCCCTACTTGCTGCAAGTCGTAGACGAACGCGAAATCGATCCGGCGCTGGCCGGCGGTGTGACGCTGGTCGACGTGGCCACCGGCCGCTCGCGACGCACGTATCTGGAGGACGTCGACCTGCTGAACTATCGCCGCGTCTTCCAGGAGTTCATCGCGTCCTGCCGCGGATACTGCGCCAGGCGCTCGATCGGCCTGCTGCAAACCACGACCGGTACGCCGGTCCAGGAGTCCGTGCTCCGCGTGATCCGCACGGCGACCAGCCGGATGTACGCCCCGTGAACTCGGTGATCGGTGACAACTGACGAATGACAACTGACGAATGACAACTGACAACTGACAACTGACCACTGACAACTGACAACTGACCACTGACAACTGACAACTGACCACTGACCACTGACCACTGACCACTGACAACTGACAACTGACCATGGATTTCTTTCATTCCGGAGCGTGGTGCTGGGCCGGTTTGGCGGTGCTGATCGCGCTTCTGTACCTTTGGAATTTTGCCAGTCGGCGGCACGAGGTGGCGACGTCTTGGCTGTGGCAGCGGGCGCTGGCTCGACGGCCAACCTGGTTCCGGCTGCGCTTCTGGCTCTCGCTGGCGGCCCAGCTTGTCATTCTTCTGCTGCTGGTCGCGGCGTTGGCGGAGCCGTACTGGAAAGCCGCCTTTGCCGCCCGGCGCTCGCTGGTCTTGATCCTGGACGTTTCCGCCAGCATGTCGGCCACCGACGTGAAGCCCACGCGTCTGGCCGCCGCCCAGGCCGAGGCGCACCGCGTCGTCCAGGGCTTGCAGCCGGGCGAACCGATGACGGTCCTCAGCGTCGGCAGCGTGGTGCGGACAGTTTGTCGCTGGACCGACAATCCGCAGACGCTGCAGGCCGCGATCGATTCCCTGCAGCCGACGGACGGGATCACGCGCATGGTGGACGCCGTCGAGTTGGCCCGCCGGGCGCTGGAGGGCAGACAAAACCCGAGAATCGTGTTGCTAACCGATGGCTGCTTTCCCCAGGCGGCCACACTGGCCAAGGACGAGCAGGTGGATCTGAAGCGGTTCGGCCAGGGTGGCCGGAATCTGGGCATCACGCATTTGGCAGCGCGGCCCGACCCGCTGGATCCCCGGCAGCAGTTGGTGCAGATCGAAACGGCGAATCACTCAGAAACCGCCGCGGAATGCCAACTCCAGATTTCATCGCCAGGCGGACAAAGTCAAACGGCATCGGTACGGATCGCCGCAGGCGCCGTGACCCAGACTATCTTGTCCGTCCCGGTCGAAAAGAGTGGTGTGCTGACCGCACGGCTGACTGCCGCTGACGACTTGGCGGCCGACGACACGGCCCGCGTGTTCGTGACCAGCCGCCCGCAGCCGACGGTGTTCTTCGTTCCCGCTGGCCAGGCCGCGTCCGACGCCGCGCTGCAAGCCGCCTTGGAAGCGGTGCCCGCGGTCCGCCTGCAGATCGTCGCGAGTTTGCCGGAGCAACTGCCTCCGCAGGCGATCGCGGTGCTGCATCGTCAAGTTCCCGAACGCCTGCCGGCCGTTCCGCTGCTGGCGATCGCGCCGCAAGGTTCGTGCGAGTTGTGGGAGGCAGCGGGAACGATTCGTGAGGCCGCCTGTGTCGTGAAGGACGTCCAGCCGGATTCGCCGTTGCTGACAGACGTGCGGTTCCAGGACGTGGTGGTCGAAGCGGCCGTGAAGCTGGCCTTCAAGCAGCCGGCCGAAACGCTCGTCTCCGCCGCCTCGGGCGATCCGCTGTACAGCCGCCTGGATCGGTCCGCGGGTCCGGTGCTCGTGCTGCACGTCGACCTGGACCGGGAAAAAAGTGACTTGGCGTTGCGTGCTGACTTTGCGAGACTCGTGCGGCAGGCCGTCCGCGTCTTGACCGGCACCGCCAACGGGGGCGGCGTGGCGGTCCGGTCCGATGTGCTGGTCTCGCTGCAGGGCACCGAGAATGCCCAGCTCGTGTCCCAGGACGGCCGCGCGCTCGATCTGCCGAAATCTCCGCAGCGCCGCGCGCTGTTCGCCCTCGATTCCGTCGGCGTCTGGCCGGTTGAGGCGGTATGGCCGCTGGCGGTCCGGCAGCGATCGGACTGGCCGGATGGCGGAGCGGCGCCGGCGCTGCCCGTCAACCTGGTCAGCCGCAGCGAGAGCGACCTCCGCGCCGGCGCAGACGTGCCGTCCCGCGACGTGGAATCGCCGGCGCCGACTCGCCAGCGGCCGCTGTGGATCTGGCTGGCGGGCGCAGCCGCCCTGTTGCTGTCGGTCGAATGGTGCCTGTTCCACCGGCGAGTCGTGGTGTAGGTTTGGGAGTGCGGCGTCTGGACGCCGTGGTCGGATCGGAGTCAAGATCGAGCGGTTTTTTCAACGTTTGCCCATGTCCCCCTTGCTGGCCGTGATCGAATTCGAGCATCCGCTGTGGCTGAGCGGCCTGGCCGTGCTGCCCGTGATCGCGTATTTCGCCATCCGCAGTTCGGTTACCGGGTCCGCCTGGCGGCGCGTGGCGAGCGGCCTTTGCCGGGCAACGATCTTGACGCTGGCGATTTTGGCCTTGGCCGGCCTCACTCACCGCGGCCCCAGCCCGCAGCGGTTCGTCGTGCTGGCGGCCGATGTCAGCCGCAGCGTCGACGGCGCCGCCCGCCGGGAGGCCGAGGAATTCATCCGGGCCGCGTTCCAAGCGCGCGGCGGCCACGCCGCCGTGGTTCTTCCCTTTGCGGACCGTCCGGGAAAACCGTCTCCGGAAGCTCACTGGGCGACCGAAGGCCTGGACACCAGCGCCAGCAATCCGGCGGCAGCCCTGCACTTGGCCGCGGCAACGATCCCCGACAAGTTCGTCCCCCAAGTCGTCTTGCTCAGCGACGGCAACGAAACGGCCGGCGATCTGGCCCGCGCCGCGGTGAGCGTGGGCGTGCCCGTCTCCGTCGTGCCCCTGACCGCGTTCGCGGGTCCCGAAGTCTGCCTGACGGAAGTGCTGGCGCCGGCGCAAGCCGCGGCGGACGCCGGCGCGCAGCTGGAGGTTGTGATCCAATCGAACCGCCAGACGGCTGGCACGGTGGAACTGCTCCGTGACGGCGACTCCGTCGTGCGCTCCGACATCGCCTTGCGGCCCGGCGAGAATCGAGTCCGGCTGACAGCTTCGCTGGGCGACAGCCCCGCCGCCACCTTCACGGCTCGCGTGGCGGCGAAACAGGACACGCTCGCCGCGAACAACCAGCGTCGCGCCCGCGTGCTGGCCGCCCGCCGACTGCGCGTCTTGTTGGCCGACGCGGAGCCTGAATCGGCAAGCGCGTTCCGCGACGTGCTGGCCTCGCAGGGCTGCGAGGTAACGCTTGTCGGGCCGGCACAACTGGCACCGGACGCAACCGCGCTGGACGCCTTTGACCTGCTCGTCTTCTCCGGCACCGCGGCGAAGGACTTGGACGCGGCTCGGCTGCAGGCCCTCGATCGCTATGTCCGCGAACTGGGCGGCGGCCTGATCGTGATCGGAGACGACTCGACGTTTGGCGAGACCGGCTTCCGCGACACGCCGCTGGAACGCATGTTGCCGGTCACGGCCGCGGCGCCGGAGGAGGAGGCGGAGAAGTCCGTCCTGGCGATGGTCCTGGTCATCGACCGTTCGCAGTCCATGGAGAAAGATCGCCGCCTGGATTTGGCCAAGGAAGCGGCGAAGCAATCCGTGCGGGTGCTGGAACCGCACGACAAAGCGGGCGTGATCGCTTTTTCGGACGACGCCGAATGGGTCTCGCCTCTGGCTCCTGTCGCGGACAAGGCCGACTTGTTGAAACGCATCGAGACGCTCACGCACTACGGCCAGACCAACATGTACCAGGGCGTCGTGCGGGCCGTGCTGGCCCTGGAGCAGACGGCCGCCGACCGGCGGCACATGATCCTGTTGACCGACGGCGTGCCCGCGCCGGGCGACTATCGCGAGCTCGCTCAGCGAATGGCCCGCGGCGGCATCACGCTCTCGACCGTCTCGATCAGCCAGGGCGCGGAGCAGGACATGCTGCAGGACATGGCGGCCATCGCCGGCGGCCGCCACAACCACTGCAACGATCCGGCCGACGTGCCGCGGATTCTGGTGCAGGAAACCAGGGTCGCGGCTGCCGGAGAGAAGTACCGCGAATTTCGCCCGTTTGCGCTGCGGACGCTGCCCGGACTGGAGATCGCCTCCGCTCCGCCGCTGTTGGGCTACGCCCGGACGAACCCCAAGCCGGAAGCCGAGCCGCTGTTGTTTGCCGTGGCCGGTCATCCGCTGTTGTGCTGGTGGCGGTACGGAGCGGGCACGACGCTGGCCTTTACGTGCGACGTCAAGAACCGTTGGACCGTCCGCTGGCAAGCGTGGTCGGGCTATGGAGCCTTCTGGAAACGGCTGGTCCGTCACGTCGCCCGGCAACCGCGTGCGAATCCGTTGAGCATCTCGGCGAATCGCAGCGGGGAGACTCTCTTGGTCGCCGCCGAACGGGCCGCAGTCGCCGGCCAGTACCCGGCCGGCGCCCAGCTGTCTGCGACTGTCACTGGACCAGGCGGCCGAGGACAGACGCTGGCCCTCGACCCGCTTGCAGCAGGTCGCTGGGCCGCCGAGTTTCCCCTTGCGGCCGCCGCCCCTGCCGAGTTCGAGGTCCGCGTCAGCGGCGAGGACGGTCGCGGCTTGCCGCTGGCGGCAACTCAGGCCGTTTTCAGCGACTATCCCGACGAACTTCGCCTGCAGCCTGCCAACGAAGAGTTGCTGCGCCGCGTCGCGGACACCACGGGCGGTGTCTTCCGCCCCGAGCCGGCTGCCGTGTTTGCCCCCGACGGCCGTATGGTCCCGCGCGTCACGCCGCTGTGGTCCTACCTGCTGCTCGCCGCCCTGCTGCTGTTCGTCGCCGACGTGGCCTTGCGGCGACTGCGGTTCTGAGGCCCCGCGGGCTGCGGGCTGCGGGGCCGGCTGATGTACAACCGGGCGGCCGAGGGTATAATGTCCGTGTCAGGACCCAATCCGTGTCTTGGGGTGAGGTAAAGCGGTCATGAGCACACAGACACTTCGGCGTTCGAAACCGAAGATCGACTATCCCGACAGCGATGGGCAACCGATGGCCGAGAACACGCTTCAGTTCCAATGGATTGTCACGCTTCAAGGCGGTCTGGACGCGATGTTTCGGGACGATCCGAACGTGTTCGTGGCCGGCGACCTGTTGTGGTATCCCGTCGAGGGCGACAACAAACTGCGCGTGGCTCCCGACGCGCTGGTGGCCTTTGGGCGGCCCAAGGGTTATCGCGGCTCGTACAAGCAATGGGAGGAGGACGGGATCGCGCCCCAAGTGGTCTTTGAGGTGCTGTCGCCCGGCAACCGCTGGTCCGAAATGATGGACAAGTTCCGGTTCTACGAACGCTATGGGGTCGAGGAGTACTATGTCTTCGATCCCGACAACATCGTTTTGGAGGGCTGGACCCGACAGGGTGATCGCCTGGTTCCGATCCAGACCGTCGATGGCTGGCAAAGTCCTCGTTTGGGAGTGCGATTCGATCTGTCCTCCGGCAACCTGCAAGTTCTGCGGCCCGACGGAAAGCCCTTCGCGACCTACTTGGAACTGGCCGAGCAGAGCGATCGAGAGCGGGAGCGAGCGGAGCAGGAGCGGCAGCGGGCCGAGCAGGAGCGGCAGCGGGCGGACGAAGCGCGGCTGCGTTCCGAGCGACTTGCCGCTCAACTGCGTGCGCTGGGCGTCGAGCCATCCGGTTGATTGGATGCCGTGGTGCGGAACTGGCGGCGGGACCCGCGCGCGGCGGAGGCGATTTTGGCATGAACTGGCTGGTCGGCGCGATCCTCCTGCTGTTGCTGGCCCTGATCCTGGACTTTGGCCTGCTGGCGTATGCCGTGTACGTGCTGCTCGGCGTGCTGCTAGTCAGCCGCTACTTGACGCGCACCTGGGCCGAAAGCCTGTCCGCCCAACGGGAATGCAACCGGTTGACCGCCAACATCGGCGAGACGGTCGCCATCGTGGTCACGATCAAGAACCTAGGGCGGTTGCCTGTTCCCTGGTTGTTGCTGGAGGACCTGTTGCCGCGGCGGGCGCTGATCCACGACCCGCCGAATCTGGGCGTCGAGGGCCGCCGCGTCAAGCTGTCCATGCTGCGTTCCGGCGGGGCCAAGAACCTGCTGTACCAGCTCCGCTGCAACCGGCGGGGTTATTACCAGCTGGGTCCGCTGATCATGGAAACAGGCGACCTGTTCGGGCTGCATCGCCGGTACCGCGTGGTCACCGATCCGCATTTCCTGCTGGTCTATCCCAAGGTCATGCCGCTGGAGGGTTACGACGTCGCCTCGCGGCGGCCGATCGGGGAAGTGCGGATGTCGTACCGGCTGTACGAGGACCCCACGCGGATCGCGGGCGTGCGGCAGTACCAGGTAGGCGATCCGCTGAGCCGCGTGCATTGGAAGGCGACGGCGCGGACGGCGCGGCTGCACTGCAAGGTGTATGAACCCTCGACCGTCGCCGGCGCCACGCTTCTGCTGGATTTTCATACGGCTTCGCACGATCCGCGGCACGAGCCGATGCGCAGCGAATTGGCGGTCACGACCGCGGCTTCCCTGGCCAACGCGGTTTACGAGATGGGCCAGCAGGTGGGCTTGGTGACCAACGGCCGGGACGCGGCGGACCGGATTCGCCAGGAGGGCTGGGATTACGACATCCGCACGCGGGATGCGGCGCGGAGGGCGGCCAGCATGGCCGAGACCAGCGACCGCCTGCGGCCGGTGGTCGTGGAGACCCGCCGCGGGCCGGACCAGGTGATGCGGATTTTCGAGACGCTGGCCCGTATCGAATTGACCGACGGCCTGAACCTGACGCAGTTGATCGGCGAGACGGCCAACCGCATGCCGCGCGACGCCACCGTGGTGGCCATCCTGGCGTCGGTCAGCGAACAGCACGCCGTGGCCCTGGGCAACCTGAAACGTCGCGGCTTTGCCGTGACCGCCGTGCTGAACCTGTTCGAGGAATACGATTTCGCACACGCCTCCGGCCCGCTGCTGGCCCAAGGCATCGAAACGCGGCACCTGAAGGACGATGCCGCGATCGTTACCATCTGCCGCCGCCTGGCGCTGCGCGGCTGACGCGGCCTGGTCCGGAAGCCCGGCTTTTTGAAAGCCGGGCGCCGGTTTCCGCGAGCCCGGCAGACCCGTGCCGAACAGCGTGTCCGCTGGCCGGGTGTCTAAGCCCCGTACTTGCCCAGTCGCCCCGCGTTGGCCAGGGCCAGCGTCATCAGATACTTGGCCTCAAACTGGCCCAATCCGCCGCGGACACAATTGCACTCGCCGAACTGGGCTTCCGCGTCCGGCCGGCAGCAGTCGGACACCAGCAGGGTGGGCACCGGATGCCAGCTGTGGCCCTTCAAGTAGGCCGGCGTGCTGTGGTCGCCGGTGACGATCAGCACCGTGGGCTTCAGCGCGGTGATCCGCGGGACCGACGCATCCAACTCTTCGATCTTCTCGACTTTGGCGTCGAAATCGCCGTCCTCGCCCCGGCTGTCGGTGTACTTGAAGTGCAGAAAGAAGAAATCGTAATCGTTCCAGTTCTGCTCCAGCAGGTCCATTTGTTCGCTCAGCGTTTGCGCCTGGCCCACGATGTCCATGCCGACCAGGCGGGCCAGTCCTTTGTACATCGGATAGACGGCGATGGCCGCGGCCCGCAAACCGTACACTTCTTCATACGACGGCAGCTTGGGTTTGCCGGCAAAGCCGCGCATGGTGTGGAAGTTGGCCTTGGGGTGGCTGGCCAGGATCTCCCTGGCTTGGGCCAGAAACGCCTTGGCCACCTCCGCCGTTTTCTGACTCGCTGCGTCGTCGGCAACCGGATCCAGCGGCGGCACGCCCGTGGCCTGCGGGTCGGTGTCCTTGACGCGATCGCCCAGCCCCGGACCGCGGAACACGACCACGAAGCGGTGCTCCTTGACGGGCTCAACGAACACCTCGATGCCGGGAATCTTGACCTGCCGCAGGCGGATTGCCAGCGGACCGCTTTCCTCGCTTGCGATCCGTCCGGCCCGCCGGTCCGTAATCTTGCCGGCTTCATCGATCGTGCAGAAATTACAGCGGATCGCGACGTCGCCGTCCTGGAGTTCAAACCCGATGCCGGTCGCCTCCAACGCGCCGCGGCCGATGACGTACTGGAGTGGGTCGTAACCAAACAGGGCCAGATGCCCCGGCCCGCTGCCTGGCGAGATGCCGGGCGCGATCGGGATGGCAGAGCCCAGCACGCCTCGCGCGGCCAGCGCGTCCAGGTTCGGCGTCCAGGCCGTCTCCAACTCCGTCTTGCCGCCCGCCTGCGTCGGCAGCCCGCCCAAACCGTCGGCCACTAGCATCACAATCTTGGAATCGTTCTTAACCTTCAATTCCCGAGTCAAGTCGTGGATATCCATCGCGTTGCTTCCTTACCCCCTTCGAAATGTTGATCGAACCGTGCTCGGCGTCGTCGGTCTTTCGGCCGAACCCCTGTCCTTTGCAGGCTAGATTGTCAAGAAAATCACGCGTTTCACAAGCGACCCAGCCGGCAATTCGCGCGTTTTTCACGGCCCACGCCGCTGGCGGACAGGCCGCCGGCGCGATATCTTCAGAGCCGTCGGCTGTCCGCCATCTGAAGCACGGAGAAACGAAAAAGCAAATTCCCATGAGCGCAAAGAAGAGCAACCTGGTGACGTACGATCCTTCCGGCGTGTTCCTCGACGAAACGGGCCTTTCCCGCGACGAACTTCAGGCCCTGGGCCCGCGTCTGGAAACCGCCCGGCGCGAGGTCCTGGAGGAAGATCTGCGGCTGCTGGCGGAGGACGACGTCCCCAAGGAAAAAGACCCGTTGGACGCCGCTTTCCTGGAACTGCCCGAGAAGATACTGGCCGAGTACCAGGCCGACCAGCGGACCAGCGAACTGGGACAGATCTTGACGGCCGCCCGGCGACTGCAGGATGCCGTGGACCGCGTCGTCGTGCTCGGCATCGGCGGGTCCTACATGGGCGCCCGGGCCTTGATGGAAGCCTGCTGCGATCCCTATTTCAACGAACTGTCCCGCGGCGAACGGGGCAGCCGGCCGCGGATGTACTTCGAAGGCAACAACGTCGACAACGACGCCTCGCAAGGACTGCTCAAACTGCTGGGCAAGGACCGACTGGCCGACAAGGTCGAGGACCGCTGGGCGATCGTCGTGATCAGCAAGAGCGGCGCCACGCTGGAGACGGCCGTGGCCTTCCGCCAGTACCTGGCCGCCCTCCAGCAATCGGTCGGCGGGGATGCGGCCAGGTTGGCTCAGTTCGTCGTGCCCGTCACCGGGACCAGCGGCAAGCTGTTCAACCTGGTCCGGGCCCTGGGCTGTCCGGACGTGTTCCGCGTCCCGAACGGAGTCGGCGGCCGGTTTTCGGTGCTGTCGGCCGTCGGCCTGCTGCCGGCCGCGCTGCTGGGCCTGAACGTGGTCGCGCTGCTGGAGGGCGCGGCGGCGATGAACGACCATTTCCGCACCGCGCCGCCGGGCGAGAACGCCGTCTTGGACTACGTGGGCGTCGGCCATCTGCTGGAAGACAAACGCGGCGCCACCATCCGCGTGCTGAACGTCTGGTCCAAAGCCCTGGAATCCGTCGGCCTGTGGTACGACCAGTTGCTGGCCGAAAGCCTGGGCAAGGAGCGTCCGGGCCAGAACTACCTGGGCGCCACGCCGCTCACCACGGTCAACACCCGCGATCTGCACTCCCGCGCCCAGCAGCACCAGCAGGGCCGCCCGGACAAGCTGTTTACGAACCTGATCGTCGACCGCTGGCGCTGCGATCCGCTGGCCGTGGGCCGCAGCGAACGGGACCAGGATTCGTTGAACGACCTGGCCGACAAGACGCTGCCCGACATCATGGCGGCGGCGATTCAAGGCACCAACGAAGCCTACCACAGCGACGGCCGCCCCACGGCCGATCTGCACTTGCCACAAGTCAACGAATTCTGCCTGGGCCAGCTGTTCCAGATGCTGATGCTGGCCACCGTGGTCGAAGGCCGCTTGATCGGCATCAACCCCTACGGCCAGCCCGGAGTCGAATTCTACAAGAAGAACATGAACCGCATTTTGGGACGGCAGTAACGGAGACTCGAGATGCAGCCCTTCCACGCCGCGATCCTGCTTCTGACGGTCGCCTCGTCGACGTTCGCCGGCGCCCCGGCCGCGGTCGAGTTTTTTGTCGCCCCCGGCGGCAGCGCTGCCGGCCCCGGCAGTCGGGACAAACCGTTTGCCACGATTGCCCAGGCCCGCGATGCCGTGCGGCCGCTGATTGCCGCGGGGCTGAAGTCCCCCGTGAACGTCTATCTCCGCGAAGGCACCTACCGGCTGAACGAGCCGTTGGCGTTCGGACCGCAAGACTCGGGCGATGAGAAACACCCCGTGACCTATGCCGCCAATCCCGGTGAGACGGTGGTCCTCAGTGGTGGACGGCCGATCACGGGCTGGAAACGCGGCGACGGCGAGACCTGGACCGCTCCCGCGCCCGGCGTGCAGGACGGCCCGTGGTACTTCCGGCACCTGTTCGTCAACGGCCGCCGAGCGGTCCGGGCGCAGACGCCGAACGTGGACGCCGAGAACCCCAGCTGGCGACTGAAGGGCGCCGATCTGGCGGCAGACCTGTCCCGCTATACCTTGACTCTGCCTGCGGGGCTGCTGGGCGCCTGGTCCAATCCGTCCGATCTCGAAGTCATGGTGGCCGGCAATTGGGAAATCAATCGCCTGCCCGTCCAGAGCATCGACCACGCCGCGGGCGTCGTCGTACTCGCGCCGCCGCACGCCAGGGGCCACGACGCGATCCGCCCCGGCCCCGGCCGCTGGTGCCATTTCGAAAGCGCCCCCGAACTGCTCGACCAGCCCGGCGAATGGTACTTGGACCGGCCTTCCGGCACGCTCCGCTACTGGCCGCTGGCCGGCGAAGATCTGACACATGCCGAGGTGATCGCTCCGGTGATCGAGCGGTTGGTCGAGGTCAAGGGATTGCCCGATCGTCCGGTCCGCAACCTGCATTTTCGCGGCCTGCGCTTCGAACACATGGGCTTGAGTCTGCCCCGCGGCGGATACCTCGGCATCCAGGCCTGCCACTGCACCACGGGCAAGGCCTGGACCGAAACCTGGGGCCGAGTGCCGGCCGCGATCCGCTGGGACTACGTCGAACGGTCCAGCCTCCAGGACTGCGTGCTGACCCGCCTGGGCGGCTGCGGCGTGGAACTGGTGACCGCCTGTCACGACAACCTGATCCAAGGCAACGAGATCACCGACGTCAGCGGCAACGGCATCATGCTGGGCGGCCCGCGCGGCGAGGCCGAAGTGCCCAAACGAAACCGGATCGCCAACAATCACGTCCACGCCTGCGGCGTCGAGTACTACGGCGCGGTCGGCATCTGGGTCGGCTTTGCCCAGCAGGCCGCGATCGCCCACAACCTGGTTCACGGCTTGCCCTACAGCGGCGTTTCCTTGGGCTGGCAATGGAATCCGGAACCGACGCCCTGCCGGGAAAACACCGTCGAATACAACCACATCTACGACGTCATGAACCGCTTGTGCGACGGCGGCTGCATCTACACGCTGGGTTTCCAGCCCGGCACGGTGATCCGCGGCAACCACCTGCACGACTCGCGCCGCAGCCGCTATGCGCAGGGCGCTCCAAACAACGGAATGTTCATCGACGAGGGCAGCAAGGGCTTCTTGTTCGAGCAGAACGTGATTTACGACACGGCCGCCGAACTGGTCCGCTTCAACCAGAACCAACGCGACTGGCACACGTGGCGCGACAACCACTTCGGCCCGCCCGCCGAGGTGAAGGAGTCCGGCCAGGCGATCATCGCCCGAGCGGGACCCGAACCGCCCTACCGCGAGCGGTGGGCAGGACACGGCCAGTGAAGCACCGCGTGGCTCGGACATCCAGGCGACGAAGATGCGCGCCTGCTGGGCAGTGTCAGACTCAAATTCACTGCCGGCCCAAAGTCGGCGGCAGGAGCACCGCCTGCGGGCCTGGCGGCGCGGCGTCTGGCGGCGCGGCGTAGCTCGTCCGGAGGTAAGCGGCTTGCCCGGCTTCCTCGGCCGGATGCGGCAGCCGTCGGGGACGCGACCGCGCGGCGGCCGAGTCCAATGCGGGGGCCGAATCTGGCAGCGGAGCGGCCGCGGGCGGCGCCGGAGCCGGCGTGGGGACGCCGTCGCCTTCGCGGCCGGGCGCGGACGGGCCGGCCGGCAAAGGTTCCCGGCCCGGCGTTGCCGTGTCCTGGACGTACGGGCCTTGGCTCACGAACGGCACGCGCGACAGCCGGTAGTCGCTCAGCGCGCGGGGGGCTGAACGCAACTGGTCTCGCCGGCAAGCGTCGTGATACGCTTTTCCGGGCCAAGGCCCTTCGCTCAGGTAGATCTCGTTGTAGTCCAGCAACGAGCCCTTCTGCACGTGGACCGCCTTGATCGCCAAGGTGTACTCGATCAACGAACGATAATACTGGCTTTCGGCATCGGCCAGGCGGCGCTGGGCGTCCAGCAGCAAATCCAGCAAGCGGGTCTTCTCGTTCTCGTCGGCGTCTTCGTAGACCGCCTCCAAAGCTTGCAGTTGCTCGCGGGCCGCCATGCGCCGGTTGTAATTCGTCTGGGATACCAGGTAGGTCCGCTGTACGTCCGCAAAGGCGGCGCTCAGATCGTGGACAATCTCCCGTTTCTGTTCCTCCAGGATCGAGCGCTCGCGGGCCAGTTGCAATTCCGCGTTTCGGACAGCCACGTGGGCCTGGCGGAAACCGAGCGGCGCCGTGCACTCCACGCCCAACTGCCATTCCTGGAAATCGCCGCCGGTCAGGTTCCCGTAGGCATTGTCAAAGCGATCCGGCGAATCGCTGTCGGGGTCCAGCAGATCGTGCCCCAGCCCGCGCCAGCGGTACCGGCCGATCGCATCCAATCGCGGCAGCAGGAAGTTCCGCGTGGCAGCCAGTTCCAACTCTCTCCGCTTGATCCGCCACTGCTGCCGGCGCAACTCGGCGCGGCGAGCCAGCGATTCGACCAGCACTTCGTTCCAGTCGAACACGACTTGGGCCATCAGCGGTTCGTCGACCGGCCGCAGCAACTCGCCGTCGCTGATCGGAATCCCCATCAGCCGCCGCAGCCGCCGCTCCGTCGATTGCACGCCGCTGGTCCCACGGAACGCTTCGTAGCGGCTGTGGTCCAGCCAGCGTCCGCCGAGCGCGTTTTCGACTTCTTCCTGGAACCGGAAATACTGCTCGCGCGCCTGAGCCTCCTTTTCCGCCTCGCCGCCTCGCCGCCCGTTGACGTACAGGGCATGAATTCGCCGCCAGGTCTCCAAGGCCCGATCGCGGGCCGACCGCTTGGCGTCCAAATCGCGGTAGGCGTAGTACAACTCCCAGTACGCGTTCTCGACGTCGCTGACGAAGTCGCGCACGCCGATCTCGAATTCGTTCAGACCGACATCCGTGTCCAGCCGGCCCAGCAGCACTCCGCGGAACTGGCCGGGCGTCCCGTTGGGGCCGGCGATGCGGTTGAACTCCGCCCCCGCCCCCTGCAGCAGCGGCTGCCGGAACTCGGCTTCAAAATTCACGTCCCAGGGCCGGTTCGGGTCGTCGTTGCCGGGCTGATTGTTGAAATCGTAGAAGAGGTTGTGGCGGAAGGCAAAGTTGGTGCCCACCGCCGTCCGCTTGGTGATGCCCGCACTGTACGCGTGCAGGTCCTGGGTCAGCAATCGCGTGCCGCCGCCAAAGAACACGTTGTTCAGCGCCCGGTCGTTCTTCTCAAAGTAGGCCCGCGACTCGAACGCGGCGTCAAACGCGCTCAAGGCCGCCTCGACGCCCGTGATCGGATCGGTCTCCCGAAGCGCCGGGTCCTGGACCGTGCGGACGTTGTTCGGCGAACTGAGCACCAGCCCCTGCAGATCGCGGAGCACCTCCGACGTGGACAGGGCCGTCGCGATGGCCTGCTGCAGCGTCAGGTCGCGAAACGGCGGCGGTTCGGATTCCGTGAGCGTCAGCGGCGGCGGAGTCTGGACCAGATCGTCACAGGCCGGATTCTCGACGTCGGGATACTCGATCGTCGTCGCGAACTGCTGGTAATGCCCTACGTCGCTCGCCCCAAACTCGACCTCGGACCGGCTGCCAAGCGCACAACCGACGGCCAGCAGGCACAGGGCCGACAAGCACACGGCGAGCAGAAGGCTCAGTTGGCGAGAAAGAGTCCGCTTCATGGGGTCTCGGTCTGCAACCACCCACCGATGCTAGCACGGCACAACCGTTGAATCCGCGCAGGACGGCAGGGTTTCAGCAGTCATCATCGGCCGCTCGCGCCGTTGCGACGAACAATTCCCCTACGCCCTGCAGAGTTGCGGTAACGCGCACAAACGCCCCAACTTCACAGCCTTCCAAGCCCCGCCACGCCGCCGGGAGACGAAAAAGGAGACGAAAAAGTCAGGACTTTTTACAGAGACGCCCGGTGCAGGCGGACGACCATCTGCTGACCGTCCTGCGGTACGTCGAACGGAATCCGCTGCGTGCGCACTTGGCGGAATGTGCGGAAGCTTGGCGTTGGGGTTCCGCCTGGGCGCGGATTCAAAAGGACGAAGCAGCGCATCGCGGGTTGGCGACGCCGAGCGATCCGGCGCTTCCTCGGCAGTGGCGGGCGTGACGAGGAATTAGTGCCAATAGCCAGCACCCGCAGACGCAACACTGGCGAAAGTTTCCCTGCGGGCAGCCCTGCTCCTCAGTCGTTCGGGTTGGACTTTTTTCAAACAAGTCGTGAGCACATACTTACGAGCAAATGGACCTGGCCCCCTCCTAATTGGGAAGCTCCCGTTTTTTCAGAGAAATCTCCGGGTAGTAGTAGCGAAGTTCTCCGGCAGAATTGTAAAAGCAAATCAGGAATTCAACAACGTTGTCACTTGAATACTTGTATTGCTGCCATTCCTGATAGGTTCGGCCACCAATTACTCCAATTGGCGCACCATCAACCTCAAGGATGAAGTCGCCCCTTTTCAAGCCAGCACCTTCCGCTGCGCCTCCCGACTTGAGAGTGACGATCTCGGCACCGCTATCCTCGGAATACCGAAACCATGCTCCAAGTTCGTATGGGGAATAAATTAAATCGACAGCCCGCTTGTCCGCGGGGATGCACGACTTGAACAGTCTTTTGTGGAGGCGGGGTTATCCGAGCCGCCCAAGTCGCCGCTGGAGCAGGCGGTAGGTGGGATGTTCCTCGGTAGCGACGAGTGGATCGACGGGT
>JAAYYU010000156.1 GCA_012515235.1 Candidatus Anammoximicrobium sp. | reverse complement strand
GCTCGCAACCTGGTGGATCTGTTCTTCGTCGGCCAGTACGTGTTGGCCGCGCTGATGACTCCCAGCTTCGCGGCCGGTGCGATCACCGGCGAGAAGGAACGGAAGACCTATGAGCTGCTACTGGCCACTCCGCTGCGGCCCAGCGCCATCGTGGCGGGCAAGTTGATCGCCTCGCTGACGCATCTGGCCGTGCTCGTCTTTTCGTCCCTGCCCATCGTGATGCTCTGTCTGCCGTTGGGCGGCGTGTCCTTTTACGAAGTCCTCGCGGCGTACCTGGGGTTGATCGTGTCCGTGATTGCGTTCGGCATGATCAGTGTCGCCTGCAGCAGTTACTTCCACCGCACCGCAGCCGCGCTGGTCGTGTCCTATCTGCTGATTCTGCCCTTTGCGTTGGGCGGCGTCTTTCTGTGGCGAACGCTGTCCGACATGGGCCAGTTCCGGCTGGTGTTGACGGTCAGCGTCGTCCCGGCCCTGGGCGCTGGGGTCGTGATTGCCCTGTTCGCCAACACGTGCAGGCGACTGCTGTACCCGCCCGACGTCGGCAGCGAGGGCAAGGAGGTTGTGGACTTGGAGCAAGAGGCGCGGGAAGCCGTCGGCTTGGTGATTCAGCGCGACCAATTCCCGGACCGGCTGTTCGCCCCGGCCCGCCGCGACAGCCTGCTGCCCGACGGGGCCAATCCGGTGTACGACAAGGAGATCCGCAGCGAGATCTTCAGCCAAGGCACGCTGATGCTGCGCGTGGTGATCCAGGTCAGCATGCTGGTGGCCATCCCGCTGATGGCCGGGTGTCTGTACATCTGGCCCAAGTACGCTCCGTGGTACGTGAGCTACGTGCTCCTGTTCAATATGCTGGTCGGCCCCGTGTTTTCGGCCGGCACGGTGACCAGCGAGCGCGAACGGCAGACGCTGGACCTGCTGCTCACGACGCCCATCACGCCGTGGCAGATCCTGTGGGGCAAGCTGATTGCGGGACTGCGCGTGTCAAGCGTCTTGACGACGTTCCTGGTGTGGCCGCTGCTCCTGGCCTGCCTGATGGTCTCCGCGTATTGGACCAACATCCCGGCCGTCGGCGGTTATCTGGCGATCGTGCTGCTGAGCTGCGTCACGACGGCCGTGATCGCCCTGTTCTGCTCCGTGCTGTTCCACAAGACGTCGATCAGTCTGATGACGGCCTACCTGGTCATCATCGTGTTGTTTTGTGCCCCGCTGGCGGCGAGGTTCTTTGCCGAGGGGTTCTTTCCGGACCACGAAGCGACGCCGCACGTTGTCCGCGCCGGTTTGACCAGTCCCTTCGCCGCCACCTTTGCGATCCCGCTGGACGTGGAAATCGCGGCGGAGACCGCGTCGCCGGCGGTGGAGGGCGATTGGCCGCTGGTAGCCAACTTCGGCGTTTTTACCGTGGGCTTGAACTTGGCCCTGCTCTCGTCCATGATCTGGTTGTTCAACGTGCGCTGGCGAGTGTCGCAGTGACACCAAGCTCCACCTCCCAAGTCTGCCTCCGGCACCGATCACCGACCATGAACGATCCACGCTACCAAATCGAAGATACCCGTGAAATCTTTACGCCCGCGCTGCTCGTGTTCCGTGAACTGCTGGAGCAGAACCTGGACTCGATGATCCGCATCGCGGGGCGGCCTGACCGGCTGCGGCCGCACTGCAAGACGCACAAGATCGCCGAGATCACGCGGCGGCAGTTGGCCAAAGGCATCGCCAAGCACAAGTGTGCGACGCTGGCGGAAGCCGAGATGCTGGCGCGGGCCGGAGTGAGCGATATCTTTCTGGCTTACAACCTGGTCGGCCCTAACATCCCGCGTGCCGTGCGCTTGCTGCAAGCCTACCCGGACGTCCGCTTGGCGGTGACGGCAGACCATCCTCAGCCCGTGGCAGTCCTGGGACAATCGCTGCAGGATGCGGGCTTGTCCGTGGACGTCCTGTTGGACATCGACACGGGCATGCATCGCACAGGCATGGAAGTCGGCCCGGACGCGCTGGCTCTGTACCGGCAAATCGCCGTCACGCCCGGCCTGCGCCCCGGCGGACTGCACGTTTATGACGGCCAAAATCACCAGACGGACCTCGCCGAGCGGCGTGCGGCGGTACACGCAGGATGGCAGCGAGTGGTTCCGTTTCGCGACCAACTGCTCTCCGAGGCCTTGCCCGTGCCGCGGATCGTGGCAGGCGGGACCGGAACTTTTCCCGTCTATGCGGAAATCAACGATCCCGCCCTGGAACTCAGTCCCGGCACGCCGGTCTTTTACGACGCCGGATACACGGCCGCGTTTCCAGATCTTCCCTTCCAGGTCGCCGCCATGTTGCTGACCCGAGTCATCAGTCGGCCGGGCCCAGACCGTTTGACGGTCGATCTGGGCACCAAGGCCTGTGCCTCCGATCCTCCGGCCGGCCGCCGCTTGGTCTTTCCTGATCTGCCCGACGCCGAACAGGTGCGGCAGAATGAAGAACACCTGATGCTGAAAACGCCCCACGCAGAGCAGTATCAGCCGGGGGACGAATTGCTCGCCATCCCGTGGCACATCTGCCCCACGACAGCGCTTCACAAGCAAGTCTGCGTCATCTCCGCCGGCCGCCTCGTCGCCCGCTGGGACGTGGCGGCGAGGGATCGCTGGCTGACGGTTTGACGCCGCGTCGAAGGCAAGCGCCATCTGCATGATGCGCTGATAACGTGCCGCTCGGCCGTTTACCATGTGACAGCCAGCCGCTTGCCGGCTAATTGCCCAACATCGCCTTGAGCTCAGCCTTGCTCACCAGACCCACCTGCTCCGCGACCACGTTCCCGTTTTGAAAGACTTTCAAGCTCGGGATGGATTCGATCCCGTAGCGAGCCGCCAGTTCGGGACTGGTGTCCACGTTCACCTTGACGATCCTAGCGTTGGATGCTTCCTGAGCCAGTTCCTCCAGGACCGGCGCGATCATTCGGCATGGGCCGCACCAGTCGGCATAGAAGTCGACCAAGACAGGAACGTCGGAGTTCAGGACCAACGCATCGAAATCGCTCTCCGTCGCATGAAACACTTTCGCTTGCGGCTTTGTAGCGGTCTGCATCAACGTATCTCCAGTGCTTTGGGTGTTTGTGTCTAGTTGTCCCGTGTCTGGTACTGCCGTCGGGCGATTGGTCGAATTTGCCCCGATCGTCAGAACGGCCAGCACGATTACCGAGCTGGCGACGATGATTTTGTCGAAGTTGTTGCTTATCCACGTGGTCATCGGACGGTCTTCCTTTCCGTACAAGTATAGTATTCTAGACTCAGCATCGGGCTTGAAGTTACAGAATTCGGACCGCATCCACCTTCGCTTCGCGCCTGGCAAGGGGCGCTGGTTGCGTCGGGCGGTCGGTGGTGTTCACGGAAGGAGGTCAAAGAGCCTTGTGTATCCGATTCCAGCCCCGCGAGTTCGGACGCTGAACGCGGACGGATGGCGACTGTTCGCCACCCGTTGCATTCGGCTGTTCGCTTACGGTTTCCTGTCGGTTGTGCTGGTCCTGTACATCAAGGCGATTGGCCTGAACGACCAGCGTGTGGGCCTGCTGCTGACCTTGATCGCCCGGCGACAACGGGTCCCGCAAGTGCTATCATCAAAAGACACAGAGCCGGCAGAATAGTCTCACGCGATTGGAACTGGTCGGGAGACAGCACAGGACCGACCAAGAGGTCTGGAACGAATTAAGAAATTGCAGTTTTGAGGGGAAGGAAGAATGATCGCTCCTTGCGGCGACACGGATTTCGAGGCGATCCAGGCCATCGTCAACGACGGGGCCGAAGCCTATCGCGGCGTCATCCCTGCCGCCAGCTGGCATGAGCCGTACATGTCCCTGGACGAACTGCGGCGTGAGATCGACAGCGGCGTTCGTTTCTGGGGTTACCAGGACGGCGGGGAACTCGTCGGAGTGATGGGCATTCAGGATGTGCAGGACGTGACCCTGATTCGTCACGCCTACGTGCGAACGGCAAACCGTCAGCGGGGCGTCGGCGGCCGCCTGCTGGCGGAACTTCGAAAGCAGACCCGTCGCCCTGTTTTGGTCGGCACTTGGGCCGCCGCCACGTGGGCCATCCGGTTCTACGAGAAGTACGGTTTTCGGCTGGTCTCGCGGGACGAGAAGAACCGGCTGTTGAACAAGTATTGGTCGATCCCGGACCGGCAAGTGGAGTCCTCGGTGGTGCTGGGCGACGACCATTGGTTTCGCTACCGCCGCCCGCTTGTCCGCCACCGAGACGGGACGCCGTCCCTGGACTGTCCCTTCGGCAACGTCCAGCGGATTGTGACCGGGGGCGAGGGCGGCGTGGCGAATGTCCACGTCGTCAGAGTCACGCAGGGGAAACCGCATCTGCACACGGGTTACGACGAGGTGTACTACGTGTTGTCCGGGACCGGCACGATTACGCTGGACGGGGAAAGGCACGCCTTGCGGCCGGGAGCCGTGGCCGTGATTCCGGCCGGCGTCGCGCACTCGCTGGCCGCCGAACCGGGACAGGAGTTGGAGTTTGTCATCTTTGGGACACCGCCGATGACGATGGACGACGAGCGGGCCAGGCCGGCCAAACGCGAGCCCTGATCCGGGGCAGAGCTTGTGCCGGGCGCGCCGAGCGTGGGAGCGTCATCCGAGAAGGGAGCGAGCGGGTCGGCTCCGACGACCGCCGCGAGGCGTCCGCAGCGCCCGCGGCGGCAGCCTGGCCGCTCACTTGACTCCGGGTTGGGGAAAACGGGACTTCGAGTACAGAACGTGCTCGATGTTCTCGTGGACGACAAGGCGTTCGAACGTCATGCCGAGTTTATCCAGGACTCGCAGCGATGCCCGGTTGTCTGGATGAGCGACTGCCACAATCCGCTGGAGCTTCAGTTTCCTCAACCCGTAGGCGATCACGGCCTGGGCGGCCTCGGTGGCCAGGCCCCGGCCCCAGTAGTCGTGCGCCAGCCAATAGCCGATCTCGATTTCCGGACCGCCCCACAGGTGATCCAGTCCACAGAATCCGATCAGCTCCTGATTCGCCCGGTAGATCAGCGGCCACAGGCAGAAGCCTTCCTCCAGGTACAGCCTCCTGGCCGCTTCGATGTGGCCGCGAATCTGTTCGTCGGTGGGCACGGTTCCCGCCAGCACATACCGGACGACTCGCGGGTCGTTGGCGATGGGCTTGAATCGGAGCCAGTCGTCGGGCAACCACTCTCGGAAGCTCAGCCGCGTCGTGGGTTGGATCATGGCCGCCGTCTCCCACCCGCCGCTTGATCCACGTCATCGGCAGGATGCGGCAAGGGCGAACGGTCGTTGAGTTTGTGCCGCTGTTCCGGGCAGGATTTTCGGGCCGAGGCAGTGTCTGTTAGGATCGGGTTCATGCGACTCACCGTACCGACGCAAGCGGCGCCGGTCAAGGACGCAAAACACGAGGGCGCCCTGGTGCCAGGCACCGAGGCGGAAGTCCGAGCAGATCGTCATCTCTTTCAAATCCGACGTTTTCTTGACCGACAGGCTAGTGACAGGGCGGGTTCGACATGAAAAAATCGAGGGCACAACCAAACCGGACGCCTTGCAATCCCCGGAGCCGCCCATGTCCTACGCTTTTGCCCTGTGCGTCGCACTGGCTTTCGCCGGCGTGCCAGCCGCAGAGGATGCCTCTCAGGCCGACGCGGAGCCCAACGCCCAACCCATCGGCCGCGTCCCGAAATCCGCCAATCGCCCCAACGTCATCGTGTTCCTGGCCGACGACGCCGGCTGGGGCGATTACGGCCACTCGGGCAACACGCAGGCGGCCACGCCGAACATTGACTCGCTGGCCCAAAGCGGCGTGTCGCTGGAGCGGTTCTACGTCTGCCCCGTGTGTGCGCCGACGCGGGCGGAGTTTCTCACTGGCCGCTACCATCCGCGCGGCGGAGTACGCGGTGTGTCCACCGGCCAGGAACGGCTGGACCTGGACGAGAAGACCCTCGCGGACGCCTTTCAGGCCGCCGGCTATGCGACCGGGGCGTTCGGCAAGTGGCACAACGGCAGCCAGTATCCTTACCACCCCGTGGGCCGTGGATTCGACGAGTACTTCGGCCACGCCGCCGGGCACTGGGGCGAGTACTTCGACGCGCCGCTGGAGGACAGCCGGGGCCGAATCGTCCGCACGCGGGGCTACATCGTGGACGTCTGCACCGACCGCGCACTGGATTTCATCGACAGAAACCGGGACCGCCCGTTGTTCTGCTACGTCCCGTTCACCACGCCGCATTCCCCGTGGGCGGTCCCGGACGAATACTGGCAACGATTCCGCGACAAGCCGATCACCCAGCAGGCGACCTTGCCGGAACAGGAGGTCGCCGACCAGACCCGCTGTGCGCTGGCCATGCTCCAGAATCAGGACTGGAACGTCGGCCGCGTGTTGACGCGACTGCGGCAGCGCGGGCTGGAAGACAACACCATCATCGTCTACTTCTCGGACAACGGCCCTAACAGCTGGCGTTTCAACGGCGGGATGAAGGGCCGCAAAGGCAGTACGGACGAAGGCGGCGTACGGTCCGTGTGCTACGTCCGCTGGCCGGGCAAACTGCCTGCCGGCCACTGCGTCGCGCAAATCAGCGCCGCGATCGACATCCTGCCGACGCTCACCGCGTTGGCCGGCATCCGGCGCGTCGGCGACAAGCCGCTGGACGGCCGCGACCTGTCGCCCTTGTTGCGGAATCAGGACACGGCTTGGCCCGACCGCATGATCTTCTCCGCCTGGAACCAGAACATCGGCGTCCGCACCCAGACCCATCGCCTGGACCATCGCGGACAGCTTTTCGACATGCTCGCCGACCCCGGCCAGACGACTCCGGTGAACGACCGCGAACCTGCGCTGGCGACCCGCTTGGCCGAAGCCGTCGCGGCTTGGCGCAAGGAGATGTTTGGCGCGGCGGCCGTCGTTGCCGGGCCGAAGCCGAAAGGCAAGGCCAAGCGAGCCGGGGGCGGCAACGCGGTGGACCCGCGTCCGATTCCCGTCGGCTGTCCCGAATTCCCGCGGGCCATGCTCCCGGCCCGCGACGGCGAGCCGCGCGGCGGCGTGCAACGCAGCAGCGGCGCTCCGAACTGCTCGTACTTCGTCCACTGGACCAGCCGGGACGACAGCCTGGTTTGGCTGCTTGACGTGCGAACGGCAGGCCGCTACGAAGTCACCGTCGATTACACCTGCCGGCTGGCGGATGCCGGTTCCACGGTCGAAGTGTCCTTTCGCGGCAGCCGCCTGGCCGGCAAGGTGCAGCCCGGTTGGGACCCGCCGCTGTACACGAATCAGGATACGCTCCCGCGTCCGGCGGGCGAATCGCCGATGAAGGAGTTTCGCACGCTGGAGCTTGGCGAGATGAATCTGGAAGCCGGCCGGGGACCACTCACGCTGCGGGCGATTGAAATCCCCGGCCAGTCGGTCATGGACGTCCGCCGTGTGACGCTGAACCTGGTTCCCGCACCGTAGACCGCTCGCTCCGCGAGCGGATTGCGGCTCGCGGAGCGAGCCGTCTGCGGTCCAAACATGACCTCCGCAGCCTCCCAACATCAGAAAGGCCACGCCGATGAAACTCTTGCTCGTCCTCGCCTCGTGTCTGCTCCTTCCCCTGTCCGCGTGGGCCGGCGACCAGCCGGCCAGGCCGAATCTTGTGTTCATCATCTCCGACGATCACGCCTGGACCGACTATGGGTTCATGGGGCACCCGCAGATCGAAACGCCGAACCTGGATGAGTTCGCCAGACGCAGCGCGGTCTTCACCCGCGGCTATGTGCCCACCGCCTTGTGCCGTCCGGCGCTGGCCACCTTGGCCACCGGACTGTACGCGCATCAGCATCAGATCAGCGGCAACGACCCCGCGCTGCTGCCGTCCATGACAGCGCCGGCCCAGATCAAGCTGAAACTCAAAGCCAAGGCCCGCCGCGGCGAACCAGCCGAGTACGCCGCGCTCCGCGAGAAGCTGATCTCACACCTGGACAAGCATCCCACGATCGCCCGCCTGCTGGGCGGACAGGGTTACCTCAGCCATCAGTCCGGCAAGTGGTGGGAGGGCAGTTACCAGCGGGGCGGCTTTACCCACGGCATGACGCGCGGCTTCCCGCAACCCGGCGGGCGGCACGGCGACGACGGCCTGAAAATCGGCCGCGAAGGCATGACGCCGGTGTTCGATTTTCTCGATCACGCCACCGCCCAACAGAAACCGTTCTTCCTGTGGTACGCTCCCTTCCTGCCCCACTCGCCGCACACGCCCCCAGATCGTTTGTTCCAGAAGTACAAGCGCAAAGGCATTGCGTCCGACCACGTGGCCCGCTACTACGCGATGGTCGAGTGGTTCGACGAGACCTGTGGGCAGTTGTTTGACTACCTCGCTGCCAAGGGGCTGGCCCGGAACACGCTGGTCGTGTACATCGGCGACAACGGCTGGATCCAGCAGCCGGACGGTCCCGGCTTCGCGCCGCGCTCGAAGCAGTCCCCGCACGAAGGCGGTGTGCGCCAGCCGACGATGTTCAGCTGGCCCGGCGTGATCCAACCGGGCGACCGCGGCCGGCAGCTGTGCTCCAGCGTCGACATCGTGCCCACGGCGCTGGCGGCCGCAGGCGTCCCGGTCCCGGAGAACCTGCCCGGCTACAACCTGCTGCCGATCCTGAAATCCGGCGAACCCACGCCCCGCCGGACGGTTTTTGGCGAGACCTTTGCCCACGACGTCGCCAACCTCGACAGGCCGGAAGACAGCCTTCTGTACCGCTGGGCTGTGGAGGACCAATGGAAGCTGCTGCTGACCTACGACGGCCGCGTCGGCCGCTATGCCCAGCACCATCCGCGCACGGACCGACGTCCCCAACTGTACGACCTGCTGGCCGATCCGCACGAAAATGCGAATCTGGCGGCCGAGCACCCTGAAGTCGTCGCTCGCCTGGCGGCAAAACTGCAGGACTGGTGGCCCGTGACCGGCCGGCAGGTGCTCACAAGCTGGGACTGATGCGTTGCCGCGGCGAAAACCTGGCATTGAACCGATCCGCCGAACGCGGAGTAAGGGGTCAGGCTTACAGATTTCAATTCTCGCGGTCGCTGGACTTAACACTTGGAAAACGCTTACCCCGCGAGAATTGAAATCTGTAAGCCTGACCCCAGCCGGCGGACGAAACTGGTTTCGCAGCCTTGGACTTCGAACGGCTCGCTCTCCTTCCTCCACAAACGGCGGACCTTCGCGATGCTGCGGCCATCGGGGACTTGCAACTCGTCTGCTCGATCCGCCAGTTCTCGATTTCGGCCAGAACCTCGAAGAAGGTCTTCGCCGTCAAACGCCGTTTGTGCCCATCTCATTGCACCGCTGGTCAGCTTGCTTCTGTCTTGTTTTATACTTCCAGGTGTCGAGAAACACGATCAGCAGTCGCTGCTGGTCAAAAACCTGCTTGCATTACCAGTTGCTCCGCGTGACAATCACGCCTGCACGGAACCGTAAGTTGTTGTTCCCTTCATGATTTGGTCATGAGCGCCACGCCTTCATCTACAGGAGCCGCCGACATGAGACCCGACAGACGTTCCACGCGGTCCCGGCCATTGCGATCGTTTCTTGCTGCCGCGTTCGGTGTGGTCCTCGTGTGCCAACTTGCCGTCGCGTCCCACGCCGCCGAGGCACCGCGCATGAAACGGGCCGAGGCCTTTCTGGGCATCCATTTCGACTTTCACGCGGGCGACGACTGCGATCGAGTCGGCGCCCGGACCACGCCGGAGATGGTCCAACGGGTCATCGACAAGGTCCGGCCCGACTACATCCAGATCGACTGCAAGGGTCATCGAGGCTATTCGAGCTATCCGACCAAGGTGGGCAACCCCGCCCCCGGCTTCGTCGGCGATCCGTTGCGAGTCTGGCGTGACGTGACGCGCGAACGTGGAATCGCCCTGTTCATGCACTATTCGGGCGTCTGGGATTACCACGCCGTGTCCGTCCATCCGGAATGGGCGGCCGTCAACGCGAACGGTAAACCCAACGACAAAGCCGCGTCCGTGTTCGGGCCCTACGTGGACGTGCTGATGATTCCGCAACTCCGCGAACTGGCCGGCAAGTACGGCGTGGACGGCGTCTGGGTCGACGGGGATTGCTGGGGCACGACGCCCGACTACGGCGAAAAGGCCGTGCGCGAATTCTGCCGGCAGACGGGGGCCACGTCCGCTCCCCGCAAAGCCGGCGAGCCTTTCTGGAACGAATGGATGGACTTCCACCGGGAAGGCTTTCGCCGTTACCTACGCCACTACGCGGACGAATTGAAGGCGTCGCACCCGGACTTCCAGGTCATCAGCAATTGGGCGTTCAGCGATCACATGCCCGAAAGAGTCTCGGCCGGCGTGGCGGGCCTGTCGGGCGACTTCTCGCCCGACGACAGCGTGAACTCCGCCTGCTTCGCCGGACGGTGCCTGGAAGACCAGGGCGTTCCCTGGGACCTGATGTCGTGGTCGTTCAGCCGCAAGACGCGGAAACAGAAGCCCGCCGTGCAACTGATGCAGGAAGCGGCGGTCGTGCTCGCCCTGGGCGGCGGATATCAAGCGTATTTCAAGCAGGATCGGGACGGCGCCGTGCGTGATCCGGCCGAGATGGACGTGATGGCCCAGGTGGCCCGGTTCTGCCGCGACCGGCAAGCCTCCTGCCACCGCTCCGTCGCGGTGCCGCAGATCGCGCTGCTGTACTCGACCGCCGGTCATTATCGGGAATCACCGCGGCTGTTTCATTGGGCCGGCAGCAACGGTGTCGGCGTGCTGCGCCGGGCGCTCACCCAGATCCTGCAGCACCAATACGGCGTGCAGATCCTGAGCGAGCATCACCTGAGAGGCAAGATGCACCAGTGGCCGGTGATCGTCGTGCCGGGCTGGACGCATCTGGAACCGGCCTTTCGCGACGAACTGGCGGCGTACGCCAAGACCGGCGGTCGCCTGCTGCTGATCGGTCCCGGCCCGGCCCAACTTTTCAGGGCCGAACTGGAGGCGAAGCCCAACGACTCGATCGTGGCCATCGCAAGCGTCGACGAAGCGTTTTCCAGCGTCCTCCAACGGGTCTTTCCCGCACCGCTTGTTGAGGTCCGTGGTGCCAGGGACGTGGATGTCAGCCCAAGAATGTTAAACGGCAAACTGTCAATTCACTTGGTCAACACCTCCGGACCGCACGCCGACGCACCGGACGGAGGCATCACGGCCATCGAACCGGCCGGACCGCTGACGGTTTCGATCCGGCTGAACGCCCCTTCCCAATCGATAACGCTGCAACCGGAAGGCAAACCGCTGAAGGTCAACTGGTCCGAAGGCCGAGCCACGGTAATCGTGCCGCAACTGGAACTGTATTCGATCCTGACGTTGGACGCGAAAAAAACAGAATGAACGACTGAGGAGCGCAAAAGCGGGACAGGTTCGCTTACGTGGTCGCGAGCGCAAAAGCGGGACAGGTTCGCTTACGTGGTCGCGAGGCCCACCTGTCCCCGGTGTTCCTGCCAACGCCGAACGTGCGTAATCGACAGACGCTGCAGGAAGGCCGCCAGATCGCCGTCATGCTCTGGCCGGAACACGCAGTGCCAATCGTTTGGCATTCAGCAACACGCCAGCAATCGCGTTGGGCGTTTCTCCTAGGCCTCCTCCAGAACTCGCTTGAACGCTGCATCGTCGCCATCTTTTTCGAACAGAGGCGGTCGCGCCACGGCGCGGTGAATCACAGGGGAGACGAAACCGCCAGGGGTTTGCCGGGCTGTCCGTGGCATAACGCCAGAATACTCTGACCTGAGGCTGCCGTGAAAAGGTGCGTCCCCTTTTTTTATGCTCGGCGAGGAAACGCGCGTTGCGAAGCGTGCTGGCGGCAACTAGTCTGGAATGAATCTGCGGATTCCGCCGCGCTCAGTTCCTTGGAGAACCCATGTTCCGGATTCGTAAAGCAGTCATCACGGCGGCCGGGCCTCATCAGGAGCGTCTGCCGCTGCAGCGTTTTGTCGATCTGGACGGCAGCGAGAAAACCGCGCTGCAGATCGTTGTGGAAGAGGTCCTGTCCGCGGGCGTCGAGGAGATTTGCCTCGTCGTTCGCAACGGCAGCCACGAGGCCTACCGCGAAGCTGCCGGGGAGCACGCCCGCTCGCTCGTGTTCGTGGAGCAGTCCGAGCCGCGAGGCTACGGCGAGGCCTTGCACCGCGCGGCCAAGTTCGTCGGCGACGAACCGTTTGTCCACTTGGTAAGCGACCACCTGTACGTCAGCCGCCAGGCGCAGCGGTGTGCGGAGCAATTGGTCCGAGCGGCGTGCGACGAGCAATGCGCCGTCTCGGCCGTCCAGCCGACTCGCGAGAGCATGTTGCAGTACTACGGGGCCATCGGCGGCTCGCCCGTGACGGGCAAGCCGGGTTATTACCAGGTCGAAAGCGTGCTGGAAAAACCGACGCCGACCACGGCCGAGCAGCATTTGATCGTGCCCGGTCTCCGCGCCGGGCATTACTTGTGCCTGTTCGGGATGCACGTGCTGACCCCGGCCGTCATGGATCTGCTGGGGCAGATGATCGCGGCCGCCCGGAGCGACAGCGGGCCGATCATGCTCTCGCCGGCGCTGGCCCAAGTGGCCCAGCGGGAGCGGTACCTGGCCCTGGAACTGGACGGCGCCCGTTACAACATCGGCGTCAAGTACGGCATGTTCACGGCTCAAATGGCGTTGGCGCTCAACGGCTGCGACCGCGAAGAGATCCTGACGCGACTGGTCGAGTTGCTGTGTGCCCGTTAACCGTTGGGATGCGATTCATGCCGCACGAACTGATCACGATCATCACGACGAAGGACGCCGCGGTCCGCAACCGTTCGTTGGACGGGTTTTGCCGCACGGCCGACGCGGCGCAACTGCTGGACGCGGCCTCCCAGTTGGATGCCTTCCGGCGGGAGAGCGAAAACCTGTACGAACGGGTGCGGGCGATCTTCTTTCTGTGCTCCATCTACCGCTACCAACTGCCGTCCAAGTTATCGCCGGACGCGCGGACCCGAGTGCCGTTTGTGGGCTATGAACGGCTGCTGCACCGGCGGTTCGAGGAGGCGGTCGAGGAGTTCCTTGCGGCGCAGCACCGCGAGGGCCCCAGCGACGCCGTCGCCAGCGCGCTGGCCGCCGCCTATCAAGCTTTGGGATTTCAGACGCTGGCGGATCAGGTGCGGCGGAGCGTTCGCGCGGTGCGCGGCAACCAGTGGATGTTCCGCACGGGCCATCCGGCCGACTACCCGCTGAAGGTCCGCCGCGAGTTGCAGGAGCGCGCCGGCCCGGCCGCTCCGTTTCCGATCCTGGTCGAGCGCACGCCGGTCCGGATGGACCTGTCGCACAGCGGCTGGAGCGACATCTTTTTTCTGGGCATGGACTTTCCCGAAGGGGCGCGGGTGCTGAACGTGTCCGTGGACTTGGGGGTCCGCGGGCGCGATCGCCTGCCGCGGCCGCCGATCGAGGTCTATCTGCGCGTGATCGACCAGCCGGTGCTGCGCTTGGTGAGTGTGGATCTGCGCTGCCAGGCCGACGTCACCGCGCTGGGTGAAGTGTTCGATTTCGCCAAGGACTACCTGGGTTTGCTCAAGGCCGCTGTGATCGCGGCGGGCATCGTGCCGCCGGGATTGGAGGGCTCCGGCCAGCAGTTGGCCGACGTCCTGACGCGGCTGATCGGTCCCGGACGGGGGCTGGAAATCGTCAGCCAGGTGAACGACATCCCCAAGGGCTCGCGGCTGGCCGTGTCGACCAATCTGCTGGCCGCGATCATCACCGCCTGCATGAGGGCCACCTCGCAAATCGACTCGCTGACCGGCCCGTTGAGCGAGGCGGAACGAAAACTGGTCGCAGCCCGCGCCATCCTGGGCGAATGGCTCGGCGGGTCCGGCGGCGGCTGGCAGGATTCCGGCGGCATCTGGCCGGGGATGAAGATGATCGAAGGACAAGTCGCCAGAGCAGGCGATCCGGAGTTCGGCATCAGCCGCGGGCGGCTGCTGCCCGATCATCACATCTACACCGAGAGCGAAGTCAGCCGCCAGACCCGGCAGCAGATCTGCGACAGCTTTATCCTGGTCCACGGCGGCATGGCTCAGAACGTCGGCCCGATCCTGGAGATGGTCACCGAAAAGTACCTGCTCCGCTCGCCTGCGGAATGGGAGGCGCGGCAGCAGGCCATGGCCGTGATGCGGTCCATCGAGACGGCTTTGCAGCAGGGCGACGTCCAGGCAATCGCCCGCGCCACGACGCAGAACTTCTGCGGCCCGATCCAGACGATCATCCCCTGGGCCTCGAACCACTACACGGAGACGCTGATCGAACAGGTGCGATCCAAGTTCGGCCCGGCGTACTGGGGCTTTCTCATGCTGGGCGGAATCTCCGGCGGCGGGATGGGCTTCATCGTCGATCCCGCGCGCAAGGCCAAGGCCCAGGACTACCTGCAGGACCTGATGCGCGCGACGAAGCGGCGTCTGGCCAGCGCGCTGCCCTTTGCCATGGAGCCGGTGGTCTACGATTTTGCGATCAACGACGCCGGGACTGCGGCGGCGCGGTGGGAGGGGAAGGACGCCCTGATGCCGCCGGGCTACTATGCGATCTGCGCCAACCAGTGGCTCCGGCAGGACGTGCAACAGCTGAGCCCTGCAGTCCGCAACGAAATCGCGCAGTTCGCCGCCGCTTTTCGGACGCATCCGCGCCTGGCCGGTTCGACCGACCTGGTGCTCGGCGCCCTGTTCCCGCCGCCCGCCGAGGAGCAAGCCGACCAGCCCGGCCTGCAGCAGATTCTGGCGGAAAACGGCTTCGACCCGGAACTCCACGAGCAGATCCGCGCCGACCTGCGGGCCGGCCGCATCGGCCTGGCCCAGAACCGCCTTCCGGCCAGCACGCTGGTCGAGGACGTGGAGCGGGGCGACGTGGTCGACTGGTCGTCGGGCGGGGACGCGGGGGACGACTGCCGGCGCTGTGGCAGTGAAGCTTTAGCGGCGGGCGAAGTGGCGGCTCTGGCCTTGGCCGGCGGCGCCGGAACGCGCTGGACGCAAGGCGCGGGTGTGGTCAAGGCGTTACACCCCTTCTGCCGGTTCCAGGGCAAGTACCGCAACTTTATCGAAGTCCACCTGGCCAAGGCTCGTCGCACCGCGGCCACCTACGGCGAGCAACTGCCGTACATCATCTCGACGAGCTACTTGACGCACGAGCCCATCGCGCGGTTCTTGCGGGAACACGGCAACGGCGGCGCCAACGGTGCGGTGCTCCTTTCGCCCGGCCGCAGCGTCGGACTGCGGATGGTGCCCATGCCTCGCGACCTGCGGTTTGCCTGGGAGGAGATGCCCCAGCAGATCCTCGACGTCCAGGCGCAGAAAGTGCGCGAGAGCCTGCACGCTTCGCTGATCGGCTGGGCCGAGTCCGCGGGCGGCGGCAACGACTACACCGACAACCTGCCGCTGCAGTGTCTGCACCCCACGGGGCATTGGTTCGAGGTCCCGAACCTGCTCCGCAACGGGACGCTGGCCAGGCTGCTTGCGGAGCGGCCGCAGCTCAAGTACCTGATGCTGCACAACGTCGACACGCTGGGCGCCGACGCCGATCCGGGCCTGGTGGGGCTGCACATCCGCCAGGGCGGTTGTCTGACGTTCGAGGTCATCCCGCGGCGGATCGAGGACCGGGGCGGGGGCCTGGCACGGGTCGGCGGCCGCGTCCGCCTGGTGGAAGGCTTGGCCATGCCGCGCGAGGAAGACGAGTTCCGACTGAGCTACTACAACTCGTTGACCACCTGGATCACGATCGACCGGCTGCTGGAAGCGTTCGGTTTGGCGCGAGGCGAGCTGGCGGACGAGCCCAAGGTGACGGCCGCCATTCGCCGGTTCAGTCACCGGCTGCCCACCTACATCACGCTCAAAGACGTCAAGAAGCGCTGGGGGCACGGCCAGGAGGACGTCTTCCCCGTGGCCCAGTTCGAGAAACTGTGGGGCGACATGTCGAGTCTGGCCGAGGTGCCCTGCCAGTTCGTTGTCGTCCCCCGTCTGCGCGGCCAGCAACTCAAGGAGCAGGCCCAACTCGACATCTGGGTCCGCGACGGCTCTGCCGCCCATGTCGATTCGCTGTGTGCGTGGAAGTAGGCCGGCCTGGCCAACTTCGCTTTCTGTCGGCATTCCCCGCTGGAGTTGTCCTGCTCCGCAGGGTACCTTAACGCTGCACTTTCGCTGCTATCCTACTGAACGTCACGGCGTTTGTTCCAGGTTGCCTCGCCAGGGAGATTCCATCATGCGTGTCGGTTCCACGTCGCTTGTCGGGCTCGCCGCGTTCATCTGGCTGTGCCCCCCCGCGTCGGCTGGGGGCGTGGTGGACGTGACCGACGACGCTGGGTTGCAAGCGGCGCTGCGCCGAGCTGCGGCCGGAACGCGGATCCGGATCGCTCCGGGCCGCTATCAACCGGGCGTGTTTGCCAGCGGGCTGAAGGGCGCTCCGAACCGTCCGATCGTGATCGAGGGCGCCGATCCGGAGAAGCCGCCGCTGTTCGAGGGCGGACAGACCGGGTGGCAATTGAGCGACTGCGAGCACGTCACGCTGCGGAACCTCGCCGTGCGGGGGCAGCAGGCCAACGGCATCAATATCGACGACGGCGGCAGCCTCGAGACGCCCGCCCGGCACATCGTGCTGGAAAGGATCCGCGTCGCCGATGTCGGTCCGCAAGGCAACTTCGACGGCATCAAACTGTCCGGCGTGGACGACATTGCCGTGCGCGACTGTACGGTCGAGGGCTGGGGCGGCCAGGCGATCGACCTGGTCGGCTGCCATCGGGCAGTCATCGAGAACTGTACGTTCCGGGGCCGGCCTGGTTTCTCGCAGAGCACGGGGCCGCAGACGAAGGGGGGCTCGAACCAGATCGTCATCCGCCGCTGCCTGTTCCTGGACGCCGGCAGCCGCGCGGTGAACCTGGGCGGCTCCACGGGATTGGCCTACTTCCGCCCGCGCGGGGCGTTGTACGAGGCGCGAGACATTTGCGTCGAGGGCTGCACGTTTGTAGGCAGTCAAACGCCCGTGGCCTTCGTGGGCGTGGAGGGGGCCGTGGTCCGCTACAACACCATTTACCGGCCGGGCAAGTGGGTGCTGCGCATCCTGCAGGAAACCAACCAGCCGGGATTTGCGCCCTGCGGCAACAACCGTTTCGAGCGGAACCTGATCGTGTACCGCCGCGGCGACGTCCAGATCGCGGCGAACGTCGGGCCCCATACTCGACCGGACACGTTCGCCTTTGCCGACAACCTCTGGTTTTGCGAGGACCGGCCGGAGGCCAGCCGTCCCGACCTGCCGGCGGCCGAGACGGGCGGCGCGTACGGCGTCGATCCGCGTCTGGACTCGCCGGACGACCACCGCTTTCGGCCTCAGAATCCTCAAGCCGCCAGGTTCGGAGCCTCGGCCTGGCCGGGGCCTGCCGCCGATGCGGACGCTCAGACCGGCCAGTGCCTCGGACCCCGCGCCCTGGCGGCAGCTCGGGACGGCAAGACGCTGTACGTCGCGTGCGCGGATGCGCGGCAGGTGGCTTGGGTGGAACTGCCCGGTGGCAAGGTGGTCCGGCGGGTCGCCGTGCCGGCCGAGCCGACGGGACTGGTGCTGACGCCCGATAGCAAGCAACTGATCGTCACGTGTGCGGCCCCGCACAGCAGCGTCGTGGTGCTCGATGCGGCGACGGGGGACTGCCAAAAGACGATTCCGGCGGGGCATACGGCGGGAGCGCCGGTGCTGAGCCCGGATGGCCGACGACTGTATGTCTGCAATCGCTTCCACAACAACGTGTCGATGATCGATCTGGCGGCGGGCAAGGAACTGACGCGGATCGCCGCCGATCGCGAGCCAATCGCCGCCGCCGTGACGCCCGACGGGCAGTCGGTGCTGGTGGCCAACCACCTGCCGGACGCGCGGACCGACGCGGCTTTTATGGGCGACGTGTCCCCGGTCGTGACGGTGATCGACGCGGCCACGCAGGCCACCTTTGCGATCCCGCTGTTGCACGGCGCCAACGGGGCCCGCAGCCTTTGCGTCCTGCCGGACGGGAAGCACGCCCTGGTGCCTCATCTGCTGTCGAATTTCGAGATGGTTCCCTTCCGTGTCGATACGGGCTGGATCGACGTGAACGTCGTCAGCATCCTCGATTTGCAGCAGCGGAAGGTGGTCGGCACGATCGGGATGGACGCCTTCGATCTGGGCGCGGGCAATCCTTGGGACGTCGCGTGTACAGCCGACGGGCAATGGATTTGCGTCAGCCAGGCCGGCACGCACGAGTTGCGCATCATCCCGACGGCCGAACTGCTGGGCGATTTTGCCCGCCGGACGATGCAGCCGATGATGGCCGTCTGGCCCATCTATCCGAGCCTGGGCGAGAGCCTGTGGCGGCGGATCAAACTGCCGGGCCAGGGCCCGCGGGGGCTGGTCGTCGTCGGCTCGACCGTCTACATCGCCGAGTACTTCAGCGACACCCTGGCCGTCGTCGACCTGGCGGCCGCCAGCGCCGATTCCGCCGGTTCCGTCGGCGCCATCGCCCTGGGCGACAAGCCGCAGTTGACGATCCAGCGGCGCGGGGAAATGCTGTTTCACGACGCGACGATCTGTTACCAGCAGTGGCTCAGTTGCGCCAGCTGCCATCCGGACGGCCGCGCGGACGCCTTGAATTGGGACTTGATGAACGATGGCGTCGGCAATCCCAAGAACACCAAAAGCATGTTGCTGTCCCACCGGACGCCGCCCTCAATGGCGTCCGGGGTGCGAGAGACCGCGGAGCGCGCGGTCCGTTCGGGCATCAGTCACATCCTCTTTTCCCAGCGGCCGGAGGACGAAGCGGTGGCCATGGACGAGTATCTCAAGTCGCTGCGGCCGGTGCCCAGTCCGCATCTGGCCGACGGCCGGCTGAGTGCTGCGGCGGAACGCGGCCGGCAGCTTTTCCACAGCGACCGCATCGCCTGCCACAAGTGCCATCCCGCGCCGCTGTACACTGACCTGAAAGCGCACCGCGTCGGCACGCGGAGCCCGTACGAAACCGAGGACCGCTTCGACACGCCCACGCTGGTCGAGGTCTGGCGGACCGCTCCCTACCTGCACGACGGCCGTTACACGACGGTCAAGGAACTGCTGGTCGAAGGCCGGCACGGCCTGCAGGGCGGGCGTCTGGAGGGCTTGAGCCAGCAAGACATCGACGATCTGGTCGAGTTCGTGTTGTCGCTGTGACCGTCGCCAGGCACACGCGGGGGCCCGCTGTCCGTAGCGCCCCGTACCGGCCGGTTTTGCCAGCCGCTGTGCTGGCTCCGGGCAGAACCGAAACGGCGCCAAACGGCCGCAAGTTGATTGCGGCTGGAAACGGCCCTACACTGGTGGCAGAAGCCGGCGGGCGACGCAGGCGGTTGCAAAAAGGAGGGCGGTATGGACCAACTGGCGGGAGTCAGCGGACTGGTCGTGGTGCAACGCAAGGAGTGGGGCGAGATCCTGACGGGGTTCGAGACGGTGAACAAGTACGTCGTCTTGGACACCTCCGGCAGGCAACTCTACCTGGCGGCCGAAGAAGGCGGTTCGCTGCTGTTGCGCTGGTTCTTGAAAGCGATGCGCCCGTTTACGATGGCCGTGCTGCACAAGGACGGCCGAGCGGTGCTCCGCGTCCGGCGGCCGTTCCGTTTCTATTTTCATTGCGCGGAGGTGGTGGATGCCAGCGGGCGACTGCTGGGCACGCTGCAGCGGCGTTTCTCGTTGGCGCGGCGGATCTACTCGGTGCTCGACACTTCCGGCCGCGAACAGTTCGAGTTGTTCGGTCCCATCCTCCATCCGTGGACCTTTGAAATCCGCCAGGACGGTCGCGAGGTCGGCAAGATCACCAAGAAGTGGAGCGGTCTGACGCTGGAGGCCTTTACGGATGCCGACAAGTTCGGGGTCACGTTTCCCGCCGACTGGGACGTGTCGGTCAAGGCCGTGTTCTTGGGCGCGGTCTTCCTGATCGATTTCGTCCACTTCGAGAACCAGGGAAATTGAATCCCGCTCGGACAACAGGCCGGCTTTTCCGCACAGCCGGACTTCTGCCATGGCACGCCACGGCAGACCACCAGATTTTCCTGTTTCCCCGCGGGAAAACACGGACTAGACTGAAAGGGGCGGTGCCGTCAAAAGCTGCACCGTCAAAAGCCGCACCGTCTCGAGACCTGTTTGTGAGGTGAGAATCAGCCATGAAACTCAACGGTTCCTTCCCGGCCCTCGGGCTGCTGGCGTTGCTGGTCGGTCCAACCGCGCTGGCGGCGGACGCGCCCGCGCCGGCCAAGGCTGCCCCCAAGCCGGCGCGCGCTCCCGAAGTCCCGGCGAAGCCGGAAGCCGACGACACGCCCATCGGCCGGCCCGCCGAAAGGCTGCCCGCGCCGCTGGACAAGGTCGCTTGCAACGTGCTGGATCTTGAGAAGACGGGCCACTTCAAGGTCACCAGCGTTGCCCTTGGCTGGTCCGTGGAGTTTGCCGATGAGGCCTTGATTTGGACCGTCAAGATGCTCAAGCCCATGACGTGCCGGCACGCGATGCTGCTGCTGCGCCGGTACAGCGACGCACGGTTCTACCAAACGGAAGACAAAAGCGAGAAAGAGTTGTACTCCGAAGCGTTGCTTTTCTCGCCACGCCTTGCGGAGGGCGCTGTGCATGGTGAGATCCTGCAGCAGGACATGGAGTTCGAGGTCTGGCTGCCGCTGACGACCACGCAGGCCATCATGCTGCAGCGTCAGCGGGCTGACCACCTGGTCTTCAATGAGCCGCAGACCTTGCGCGTGCGTCCGCTCAGTGCCAGTTCGACGCAGTGGAACGTGACCGCGTCCAAGATCCCGCGCTGGTTCACGGCGCGGCAGGAATCCGACCGGCGGCCGTAGCCCTCGGCAGCGGATCTCCCGCGTTACCCTTTCTCCGGCCCGGAACTGGCCCAGATCCGTTGCGGGCAGTCCGCGATCCGCCGCCCGCGGTACATCCGCGTGTACTCGCGCTGGACGGCAAAGCCGTGGGCTTCGGCCCATTCGACCGCCGCGGGGTTGTCGACGGGAATGTCCGCCAACACGGGCCCGGCAGGGCAGCGTGCCAGCATACGGTCCAGCAACGCGACGCCGGCCGCCGTCGCGACAGCGGCCGCAGGACCGAGGTGCGCGGCCCGCCGGCCGGGACGCGAAAAGGCATAGCCGGCCGCTGCCGCGTCGTCGAACACGGCCGTCGCCGACTCGGGCCGCTCCGCGTACAGCCGCTGGATCAACCGGCCGCGGCGGGTTCCCGTGACTTCCGCGTCCAGGTCGCAGACCGCGCGCAGCCGGTCGGCACTCAGCGCGGCAAACGGCGGATCGGCACTCGGCGCGCCCGCTGTCCCGTGCATCCGCAGCAGTCGGTACTCGGCCAGGAATCCCAACCGCTCGTACACAGGCCGGCCGAACGCCGTGGCGTCCAGCCGTGCCGTCTGGACGCCCTGTGCGTGCAAGTGCTGCAGAGCGCGTTCGACCAGCCGCGTGGCGATTCCACGGTGCCGGAAGGCTTCGTCCACCAGCACCATCGCGATCCACCCGAGCGTTCCGAACGCAAACGCCGCCGCCGTGCCCACCGCCTCCGCGGCCCACTCGGCCACCAAACAGCCATCCGGCGCCAGCCAGAGAAAACGCCGCCAATCCGCCTCCGTCTGGTTCCAGCCCGCTTGGGCCGAAAGCCGCAGGCCGAGCGGCACGTCGTCATGAGTCATCAGCCGGATCTGCATGGGGGCGAGTTGGGGAATGGGGATCAGGAATCAGCAACCAGGAATCAGGGATCAGCAATCACGGGTCACTGATCACCGGCTGCGGCACACCGCGTGCGGCATTTTCTTCCCGGCACTGTATTGTCTTCGTTCAGCGGCTACAATCAGGGGCCTTTTAGCACACGAAGAAAACGCCATGCCTCACGAACACGACCGGCCTTCGACTTCCCCTCCGATCGACCCGCGAGCTTCCTCCGGACGCGAAATGGCCGCTGGCTTCGGCCGCGCGTTGGTGGTTCTGAAGCCGCGCAAGGCGACTCCGTTTCACGCGCGGCATCCTTGGGTCTTCGATTCGGCCGTGGATCGCGTGGAAGGCGAGTGCGGCGACGGCGACGTGGTGGATCTGGTGTCTGAGAAACGGAAGTTCATCGCGCGCGGGATTATCAACCGGCGCAGCCGCCTGTTGGTCCGGCTGTACACTTGGAATCCCGCTCAGGCTCTGGATGACGGCTTTTGGCGGCAGCGCATCCAGCGGGCGGTCCAGTTCCGCGCGCAACTGGGCTACGACGATCCGGCCGGGGCGGCTCGGTTGGTGTACAGCGAGGCGGACGGGCTGAGCGGTTTGGTGGTCGACCGCTACGCCGGTCACCTGGTGGTCCAGATCAACTCGCTGGCCTTGGCTTGCCGCGTCGATCATCTGGTCGGGCTGTTGGCCGAGCACTGGCGGCCCGCCAGCATCACGTTGCGGTGCGACGGCGGCATTGCCAAGGCCGAGGGGATCGACCTGAGCGGACCGCTGCAAGAGGGGCTGCGGTGGGGCGAGGTGCCGGCCGGGCCGGTCTTTATCGAAGAGCACGGACTGCGGTACGGCGTGGATCTGGCGACCGGGCAGAAGACCGGGTTCTATCTGGACCAGCGGGAAAATCGCCGCGCGGCCGCCGGCTATCTGCGGGACCGCCGCGTGTTGGACATGTTCTGTTTTACGGGCGGATTCAGCTTGACCGCGTCGCGACTGGGCGCGGCCCGAGAGGTCTTGGGCGTGGACGTCAGCGAAAAGGCGGTCGCGATGGCGCGGGCCAACGCGGAATTGAACGGCGTCAGCAACGTGCGTTTTGCGTGCGGCGATGGTTTTCAGGTGCTGGACGAACTGCTCGAGTCGCAGCAGCGGTTCGATGCAATCATCCTGGATCCGCCCAAGTTCACGCGCACTCGGCAGAGCGTCGACGAGGCGCTCCGCGCCTATCACCGCATCAATCGCCTGGCCGTCGCCCTGCTGGCCGCGGACGGCATCCTGGTCACTTGCAGCTGTTCCGGCAGCGTCACGCGCGAGGACTTTCTGCAAATGCTGGCCGTCGTGGCCCAAAAAACGGGCCGCGAGATTCAAATCTTGGAACAACGCGGCGCGTCGCCCGATCATCCGGTGAGCGCCAGTTGCCCGGAGAGCGAATACCTCAAATGCTTCGTCTGCCGCGTGTCGTAGCAGCCTGTTGAACAAGGGGGACCGGCTCCGAGGTGCGCTGCAGAACTTCCAAGGAACAACGCACACCGCACGGAGCCTGTCTTCTTTTCTTTCCGGGCGGGCAAGTCCGCATCCCCGGGGTCCGCATCCCCGGGGCGTGTCCGTCGCGGGCCGTTTCTGGTACACTGCACGGACGCGTTGCGAAGCGAATTTGCAGAGGAAAGGACCATGCCGATGACAAGCACATATTCCACTTGGGGCCAATACCCCACCACACGGCTGCGGCGGAATCGGCGCGACGATTGGTCGCGGCGGCTGGTCGCCGAGAACCAACTCCGCATCGACGACCTGATCTGGCCGGTGTTTGTCCACGAGGGCGAAGGGAACCGCGAGCCCGTGTCGTCGATGCCGGGCGTGGAACGGCTGTCGGTCGATCTGTTGGTGGAGGCCGTCGCCGAGGCGGTCGAGTTACGGGTCCCGGCAGTGGCGATCTTTCCCGCCACGCCCGCGGACAAGAAGACGGCGGAGGCGGAGGAAGCGTTCAACCCGGAAAACCTGGTGTGCCGCTCCGTCCGCGCCTTGAAGAAAGCGTATGGCGACCGCATCGGCGTGATTTGCGACGTGGCCCTGGACCCCTACACGTCCCACGGTCAGGACGGACTGTTGCGGGACGGCTATGTGGTGAACGACGAGACGAACGAAGCCTTGTGTCGCCAGGCTTTGGTCCAGGCCGAGGCGGGTTGCGACGTGATTGCGCCGTCGGACATGATGGACGGACGGATCGGCGTCGTCCGCCGGGCGCTGGACGCCGCGGGCTTTGAGCGGGTGCGGATCATGTCGTACGCCGCCAAGTACGCATCCGCCTTCTACGGCCCGTTTCGCGACGCGGTCGGTTCGTCGTCCAGTCTGGGTAAAGGCGACAAACGCACCTACCAGATGGACCCGGCCAACGGCGACGAGGCGCTGCGCGAAGTCGCCTTGGATCTGGCCGAAGGCGCCGACATGGTGATGGTCAAGCCGGGCATGCCGTACCTGGATGTCGTCCGCCGCGTCAAGGACGCCTTCCTGGTGCCGACGTACGCTTATCAGGTCAGCGGCGAGTACGCCATGCTGTGCGCCGCGGCTCAGAACGGCTGGCTGGACCGCCCGCGTGTGGTGCTGGAAAGCCTGCTGGCTTTCAAGCGGGCCGGCGCGGACGGGGTGCTGACTTACTTTGCCGTGGAAGCCGCACGGTTGCTGCGGCAGGGACTGTGAATTCACCTCGGACACTTCGCCCGGCACGCGGCCCAGCCAGCCGCGGCCCGGCGTGCGCCGGTCGCCGTGTGCCGCGTTCGTGGCGCAACGGGCGGTGAGACGGCGGGGCCCGGCCCCTCGGTCAAGCGGGACTGTCGGCGGGCAGCCGCGGCTACGTCGTGCCGGGGCTCGGCGCGCGGGACTCGCGAAAGCCGGCGTCAAAGCGGAGCAGTTCGTCGAGGTCGGCGAATTGCAGCGGTGAGCGGGCGCGGCTGGCCCGCCACAAGGCGCTGGACCACTGGTACGCAATGCGGGCAAAGGCCGGGTTCGGAAAGATGCCTTGCATCAACTCGTCGCGCCCCAACCGCGTGTGCCAGCGCAGGAACGTGCGGAGAACCGATTCGTAGGAATTTGCGCGGGGGTCGCCTCCCTGGTCCTGGCCGTTGATCCGCAGCTGTTTGGCGCCCTCCAGGTATTCCGCTTCGATGCGAAACGGCTGACCGTCCCCATGTCCGCACAGGACGCGGCGTTTGGTGAATTCCGCGCCGGCTTTGAAGTCCGTCAGACCCTCGATCTGGACTCGGCCCAGGGAAAGCTGGTAGCGGCACTTTCCCTCGACGACGCCGGGATAGATTTCGGGGTTGGGCGGCGCGTAAGGTTCCGCTTCGGCCCGGATGGTCAGTCCGTCCTCGAACACGTCGCTCACGCCGCCGCGGACGCGCGCCAGGACGAACAGCACGTACGCCAGGCAGTGGACGGATTCCTGATACTGGATCGGTACCATCCGCTTGTAGTTGCGGGGATTGGCCGGGTTTTCGCGGTCCTTCGAGCGGCACATCGAGATCTGGCTGATGCGGACGTCGCGATGCGAGCGCAGGTGCTCGATGACGCGCTGCGTCAACGGGTCGTACAGTTCGGGGAAGTCGTACAACATGCAGACGCGGCTGTCCCGCACGGCGGCGACCAGCCGATCGCATTCCTCCGGCGCTTCCGGCGCCGCCATCGGCTTCTCGTTCAGCACGGCCAGCGGTTCCTGTTGCGCGCGTTGGAGCAAGTGCTGCTGGCCCGTCCGGCGTTGCTCCGGGTGCGCTGCCAAGTGGAACAAGGCGGCCGGCTGGCGATAGAACTCGGCCTCGTCGGCCAGCCGAGTCAGGGCCTGCGGGTCGAGGTCCTGCGGCCAAGGACCCGGGTCATAAACGAACGTCCGCATCTGCTGCCGCAGAGCGACCTCGAGAAATTTCCGGCCGATATAACCCCACGCTCCCGCGATGGCGATCGAATCAGGCAAGTCGGTCATGGCGGTATCCTCATCACCGCCCTCTCGCTTCGCGAGAGGACGGCTTTCATCTCGCGGAGCGAGATGTCTACTGTCGCAGATGTCGCGCCCCGTCGTCGCTCCGGCACACCAACACGAACGCCTCGTCCGCCAGTTGCGGTTGGCGTTCGCGGTACCGGCGCTGAACCTCCGCCCTCGCCTGGTCGGCGGCCGCGGGGTCCATCAGCGCCAGGCAGCATCCCCGGAACCCGGCGCCGCTGAAACGCGCTCCGTACACGCCCTCCGTGCCGATCAGGATCTCGTACAGGTCGATCAACGCGGGACAGCCGCACTCGTAGTTCCGGATCGAACTCTCCCCGGACGCCGAAACCAGGCGGCCCAGTTCGGCCAGGTCGCCGCGGCGCCAGCACTCGATTCCCCGACGCACTCGCTCCACTTCAGAAAAGAAATGCACGGCGCGGCGGGCGGGCGGGCCGTCGAGCAGATGCCGGAATTGCGCGTACTCGTCGGGCTCGACGTTCCGCAAGACCGGCGCTGCATCCGCCCGGCCCAGCGCTTGCAGCAGCACTCCGGCGGCCGTGCGGCACTCCTCGACCCGGCGGTTGTAGTCCGTGCCGACCAGGGCCTTCTTGAGGCCGGAGAACGCGATCAGAATGGCTGGCGGGCCGACCGCCGCCGCGGCCGGGATCAGTTCGTGGCGCCGCGTCTGGCAGTCGAGGCAGGTCAGTTGGTCGCGGCGGGACAGCAAGATCGCGGCCTGGTCCAAAATTCCGTTCCGCAGGCCCAGATAGTCGTTTTCGATTTGCTGGTCCAACGCGATATTTTCCTGCTCCGTCACCGTCAGACCGTTGGCTTCCTCCAGGGCCAGCAGCAGGGCCACGCCAATCGCCGCAGAGGAACTGAGCCCGCCGCCGTCCAAGCGTCCGGCCGTGACGCCTTGGATTCCGCAGCGCAGCGTGTACCGCTGCTGCAGCGCGCACACGGCGCCGCGGGCGAAATTCCCCCAGTCGCCGTCGCGCCGCTCAGGCACATCGCGCAACGCAAACGCCACGTCTCCCGGAAAGTCCCGGCTGCTCAGCCGCACCTCGCCCGGCAGAGGCGCATAGGCCACCTGGACCGCGCGGTCGATGGCCATGGCCGTGACGGGACCCAATTGATGGTCGATGTGAGCGCCCAGCGGGCAGATCCGATACGGCGAGCGGACCACGCGCACTTCGTCCGGCCGCACGCCGTAACGCTGGACCACTTCCTGCCGCAGTAAGTCGTTGAATTCGGGTTCGGGCATCAGGCGATTCCTCACGACGCCGCCGACCAGCGGCGCAGGATGGCCAGCGAGCGGCCTTCCAGACGCCACGTCGTTTTCGGCTCCGCCGCCGCGTCCGCCACGGCCACGTACGGGTCGCGGGTCTCGATCGCCGCCGGTTGCGTGGCGTAGTTCGCCAGTACGAGAAACAGTTCGCGGTTGGCAAACGCGGAGGCGACCACGTCGGCCGGCAAAGCCTGGCGGAAGAGGTCCGACGGGCCGATTTCCAGCCAGGCCCAGGTGCCTTCTTCGACCAGCGGCAGATACTGCTTCAGCCAGCGGGCGTGCGTGGGCCGGGCGGCCGGCCGGCCGGGCACGGAATCCCACCAGCCGTAGCTGAACGGGCCGTTCGGGTTGGCTTGGAAGTGTTTCCAGATCGCCCGGCAGTGCCGCGTCCAGAAACAACGCTCCGGGGGCGGATAGTCGATGCCGGGAATCACGGCCCGCTGGCCCGTGAACGGCCGGCCCGCCAGCAGCAGCGGGAATTGCAGATAGGGGATCGCGTGCAAGTACAATTCGTCTTCGTTGCCGATCGTGGCGCGGCTCATATCCAAGCACGGGACGACGTACGGCGCGTGCCCCTTGACGGCCTCGCGAAAGCGGTCGCCTTGCTTGGCTCCCTCGCCGACCCAGAGGTAGTCGTACACTTTCAAGTCGGTTTGCGGAGCGAGGACGTTGCCCCGATGGACCTTGACCACGCCGCCGCGCCGATGCACTTCGCTGTAGATCAGGGCAAGCAGATCGGCCAGCGCGCCGTCGTGGCCGGCGTTTTCCGCAAAGGCCAGCACCTGGTCGCCGCTCGCCTGGCCGCCCAAATCCGGCGGCTGACGGTAGCCCAGGTCGTTGTAGACTCCGTCGACGCCGTAGTCGTCCAGGATGCGGACCAGATGCTGCAAAAAGTACGCTCGCCAACCCGGACTGGCAGGCGAACAGTGGGCGTAACGGAAGTAGATTTCGACCAGCGGCCGGTCGCCCTCGACAGTCCACTCGGGGCGGAAGTCCGGATCGTTCTGTTCAAAATAGCCGCTGGACACGTACACGATCAGCTTCATGCCGCGGCGGTGTACCATGTCCACAAAGCGGCGGAAGCCGGCGGGGTTGAGCGGCGCGAGCTTGTGGCTGCCGAACAACCGCTGGGAATCGTTCCACTCCTCGTGGACCTGGATCAAGCGGATGCCTTGGTCCCGCAGCCGGTCCAATTCCTGCTCGTCCCAATCGTCCGGCTCCCAAGGCTGGCGGCTCGGGTACTCGCCCAAGTTGTAACAGCACTGGCCCGGCAGGTAGCCGGTGACCAGGTGCTTGCGCAGGCACGTGCGGATCGCCCGCTGGCACAGGCCGATGTTCGCGAGCCGGCGGCGGTGGTCCGCGGCCGTAGCCCGGCGCAGAACGCCGGAACCGTCCCCAATCGCCGCGGGGATGGGCTGGCTCGCGCCGGCCGCGCTAATCCGGGGGACGGAGAGCAGTCCGGCGGCAGCCGCGCCAGCGGTGAGCAAATCGCGTCGATGCATCATTTTACTCCTGGGGCGTCTTCGTCTGGGTTTGTCAGAATCCTCGCTGCGTCCCCAACGCTCCGTCCGGCGAGGGACGGGTAGCAACGGTGACCGAAATGACTTGAAGGTTTCCGCGGAGCAAGCGGTCAGGCTTACAGATTTCAATTCTCGCGGTCCCAGGAATTCTCACTTGGAAAGCGACTGCCCCGCGAAAATTGAAATCTGTAAACCTGACCCCAGACGGCGTATTTCGGCGCCCGTTGCTAAGGGCTTAATCAGCATAACACAACGGACAGCGCGTGACGATGGATGAGCCGCAGCGACGATGAGCCGGATCGCCCATGAGCCGCAGCGACGGCAGGTCCGCAGAAAGCGCGGAGTTGAACGTTCTGAGATTCAAGGACCGCGGAGGCGTTGAAACGAGACGGGCCCCAACACCTGGCTGGCCACGGTCCCTGGCTAAGATGCGGCACAGTTGCTATGCTCTTGTTCCTGCAGACGCCGGGTGCGCATGTCCGGCTTGCGGCCAGAATAAGAAGCGGCGCGAACGGGGATTTCTTGATCGGGTCGGAACGGCATTTCGTTCACAGTCGCGAGACAACCACGTCACACAATAGCGGCGATGATCCAGACGGCGGTCATCCAGACGGCGGTGCACTAGAGTCCCGCTCGCGTCGCCCAGATTGAATTGGGAAACGGGTGCATGTCTTTGAAAACGACCTACGGGCCGGGCAGGTTCGCTTTGTCCTTCGAGCTTTTTCCTCCCAAGACCAGCGACGGCGAGACCGCGTTGTTTGCGCATCTGGTTCAGTTGGTCAAGTTTGCACCGGCGTTCATCACGTGTACCTACGGCGCCGGCGGTTCCAGCCGCGACAAGACGCTCGCCGTCGTCGCCGAGGTGAAACGCCGGTTTCAGGTGCCCGTCGCCTCGCATTTGACCTGCGTCGGATCTTCCGTGGACCATCTGCGAGAGTATCTGACGCAAGCCACCCACGGCGGCGTGGATTACGTGGTCGCGCTGCGCGGCGACCCGCCAAAAGGTGAAACGGAATTCCAGCCGGCCGATGGCGGACTCCGTTATGCGAATGAATTGGTCGCGCTCCTTCGCGCCGAATTCCCTCATTTCGGCGTCGCTGTCGGCGGCTATCCCGAAAAACACGTGGAAGCGCCCAGTTTTGAGGCCGATTTGGAGAATCTTCGCCGCAAGGTGGACGCGGGAGCGGATGCCGTGCTCACCCAGTTGTTCTACGACAACCAGGATTTCTTCCGGTTCCGGGAGCGGTGCCAGCAGGCGGGAATCCGCGTGCCGATCGTGCCCGGGATCCTGCCGGTCACCAACTTTGCCCAAGTCCAGCGGCTCAGCTCGATGTGCCACGCTCGGCTGCCTCGCGGCCTGGTCGAATCGCTCGAGGCCCGCCAGGACCCGGTCAGTCAGTTTCAGGTGGGCGTGGACTACGCGATCCGCCAAGTCGGCGAGTTGATCCGGCAAGACGTCCCCGGACTCCATTTCTTCCTGCTGAATAAATCCCAGGCCGCGTCCTGCGTGCTGGCCGAAGTCGATCTGCCGCCTCGGACGCCACCCGGTTAACAGCCGGTCGAAAAGAGGAGACCGGCTCCGAGTTGCGATGGGCTTCCAGTTGCGATGGAAAAACCAATCAAAACGACTACCGCGAGGTGAGGTGGACCCTGTTGTTTTTTCAACAGGCAGCTAATCGAAAGGGACAAGGTGCAGGTCCATGAACGTTGAACCCCGTCTTCTGCTGAACCGATTCTTCTCTCGCAAACTCCGCGTTGCCGGCTTCCAGGCGCTGCAGGACGTGCCGGCTTGCGTTTCGTTGTGGCTCGTCTTGGTTCTGATCGCGGCCGCTTCGGCGGACGGGGCCGACCGGGACACGGAAGCCCGCGACGATTCGTTGATCCCGGTGGGCGTCGCCCGCATCGACGTGACGCCCGACGGGCCGATCCGGCAGAACGGATATGCGGCCCGCAAGACGGAATCGACGGGCGTGGCCCAAAGACTGTGGGCCAAGGCGCTGGCCCTCGGCAGCGACGAACAAGGCCCGGCGATTCTGGTCACCGTCGACAACTGCCTGGTTCCCGCGGCGGTGACCGACGAAGTGGCGCGGCGACTGGAGAAGGCGGCACAGATCCGCCGGGAACGGTTTGTCGTGTGCGCCTCGCACACGCACGCCGGCCCGTGCCTGAAGGGAGCCGCGCCGTTCATCTTTGGCGAACCGACGCCGCCGGACCAGCAGGCCAGGATCGACCGCTATACGGAACAGTTCACCGGCTGGTTGGAAAAGGTGGCTCTCGACGCGCTCGCGGCGCGTCGTCCCGGCCGGCTGGCATGGGCGCAAGGCCGGGTCGGGTTCGCGGCCAACCGGCGCGTGGTGAAGGACGGCCACTGGGTGCGGATGGGACCGAATCTTGCAGGACCGGTCGACCACGACCTGCCGATGCTCCGCGTGACGGACCCCGACGGGCGCCTGCGCGCGGTCCTGGTGAACTATGCGTGCCACGCGGTGACGGTGCGGTCCTACCAGATTCACGGCGATTGGCCCGGCTCGGCCCAGTCGGCGCTTGAGGCCAAACATCCGGGGGTGACGGCGATGGTCTCGGCCGGCTGTGGCGCGGACGCCAATCCGAACCCGTTTGTGGAAGCGGAAGTCGACCGGCACGGCCAGGCCGTCGCCGACGAAGTGGAGCGTTTGCTCGCCGGTCCTCTTCGGCCCGTTCGGGGACTTCCGGAATGCCGGCTGGAACGGATTGAGTTGCCGTTGGACACGTTGCCCACGCGGGACCAGTGGCAGCAACAAGCAGCCGGAACGGACCGTCCGGCGTACTACGCGCGCATCGTGCTGGAGCGTCTGGGCCGCGGCATCGAACCGCCGGCGTCGTTCCCTTATCTGATCCAGACCTGGTCGTTCGGGGACCACCTGGGAATGGTGTTCTTGGCCGGGGAAGTCGTGGCGGACTATTCCCTGCGTTTGAAAAAGGAACTGGGCGGCGACTTGTGGGTGACAGCGTACGCCAACGATGTCCCGTGCTACATCGCGTCGCGGCGGGTGATCCAGGAAGGCGGCTACGAGGTGGACGGCTCGCGGCCCACGTTCGACAAACCGGCACGGCTGGCACTGGAAACGGAGGACCGGATCGTCGCCGCAGTCCACGGACTGTTGCCCGGCCGGAAGACGACGCCGCGGGAACCGCCGGCCGAGGCAGCGGGCGAGCGTCCCAACATCCTGTGGATCACGTGCGAGGACATGAGCCTGAACCTGGGCTGCTTCGGCGACGCGTACGCGGTCACGCCGAACCTGGATCGGCTGGCGGCCCGAGGCGTTCGCTATACGCACGTCTTCAGCCACGCCGGCGTCTGTGCTCCGTCGCGGTCGGGACTGATCACGGGCATGTATCCCACCTCGCTGGGCTCGCACCACATGCGCTGCTCGACGACGCTGCCCGGTTTCGTCAAGTGCTTTCCGGAGTACCTCCGCAACGCCGGCTATTTCTGTACGAATCAGTCCAAGACCGACTACAACTTTCCCGTGCCGCCGGGCGCTTGGGACGTGCCGGGCGGCGTCAAGGCTCATTGGCGGAACCGCCGGCCGGGCCAGCCGTTTTTCGCGGTGTTCAACCTGACGGTCACGCACGAGAGCCGCATCCGGGCGAAGTACGAGAAACTGGAACATGATCCGGCTCAGGCCGTCCTGCCGCCGTACCTGCCCGACACGCCGCTGGTCCGCCGCGATTGGGCCCGGTACCACGATTTGGTCACGCAGATGGACGCGCAGGCCGGCCGACTGCTGGGACAACTGGAAGAGGACGGCTTGGCCGACGACACGATCGTGTTTTTCTTTTCCGATCAAGGCGTGGGGCTGCCACGCGCCAAGCAGTGGATCTACGATGCCGGCACCCATGTGCCCTTGATCGTGTCTTTTCCAGAAAAGTACCGCCGCTGGGCGCCGGCGGAACGTGGTTCGGCCGTCGACCGGCTGGTCGGCTTTGTCGACCTCGGACCGTCCGTCTTGAGCCTGGCCGGGCTCGATATTCCAGCCCATGTCCAAGGCGTGCCGTTCCTCGGACCGCGGGCGGGCCAGCCGCGGGAATACGTCTATGGCGTGCGCGACCGAATGGACGAGCGGTACGACATGAGCCGAACCGTCCGCGACCGGCGCTACAAGTATCATCGCAACTATTTCCCCGCCCGCCCGTTCGCTCCCTGGCTGGATTACATGGAGAAGCTGGCCACGCTGCAGGAGTGGCGCCGGCTGAAGGCGGAAGGCAAACTGTCGGGCGTGACGGCGTTCTTTATGCAGGACGCGAAGCCCGTCGAGGAACTGTACGACATCCAGGCCGATCCGCACGAGCAAGTGAACTTGGCGGATTCGCCGGAGCACCGGCAGGTGCTGGAACGTCTGCGCGCCGTCCACTTCGCCTGGGTCCGTGAAACGCTCGATTTGGGCCTGCTGCCCGAACAGGAGCTGCGGGATCGGGCCCACGGTTCGTCGGAATACGAACTGGCTCGGCGCGGCGATGCGTCGTTCCCGGTCGAGCGGATCTTCGAGGCCGCCGTGCTCTCCGGCCAGCGCCTCGATGGCCTGCAGGAAATGCTCAAACGCTGTGACGATCCGGACTCGGCCGTGCGGTTCTGGGGCGTGATCGGTCTCACCAACGCCGCCGCGCAAGACGAGGCCTCCGTCGCCGTGCTCCAGAAGACGCTGCAGGACCCGTCCATCGAAGTCCGTCTGGCCGCCGCCGAGGCCCTCTGCCAAATCGAGCGGCCGCACGACGCTCTGCCGGTGCTCACCAAGGGTCTCACGCACTCCAGCGAATGGGTCCGCTTGCAGGCCGCCAACTCGCTGGACCGCATTGGCGAGCAGGCCCGGCCAGCCATCGACGCGATCCGCAAGGTGTACGAGGATCCCCGCGACGAAAACCTGTTCGTGCGTTGGGTGTTAGGGCATACGCTGAAGCAGTTGGCTCGCAAAGCGGACAAACGCTGAGTCTCGTTCCCAAAAAAGCAACGCTGGCCAAAACAACTTCCCGGGTTTCGGCCACCACGCTGCTCGCCAGCGTGGAGCCATGTTCAACACCAGCCCACGTCCCGCCCCGCGACGTCTTCGGCCACCACGCTGCTCGCCAGCGTGGAGCCATGTTCAACACCAGCCGTTGCGCGGCTCAACGCGTTCAGCATCTTGAACACCGCTCCACGCTGGCAAGCAGCGTGGTGGCGAATCCACCG
>JAAYYU010000155.1 GCA_012515235.1 Candidatus Anammoximicrobium sp. | reverse complement strand
TCCGGCGGATCGTTCGGCTTCCCACTACAGCAATGCCGGCCGCTGCCCCCGAATCCCGCCGGCTTGTCCGGCGGATTGTTCGGCTTCCCACTACAGCAATGCCGGCCGCTGCCCCCGAATCCCGCCGGCTTGTCCGGCGGCTTGTTCGGCTTCCCACTACAGCAATGCCGGCCGCTGCCCCCGAATCCCGCCAGCTCGTCCGGCGGATCGTTCGGCTTCCCACTACAGCAATGCCGCCCGCTGCCCCCGAATCCCGCCGGCTTGTCCGGCGGATTGTTCGGCTTCCCACTACAGCAATGCCGGCCGCTCTCCTCCCAATCCCGCCGGCTTGTCCGGCGGATCGTTCGGCTTCCCACTACAGCAATGCCGGCCGCTCTCCTCCCAATCCCGCCGGCTCGTCCGGCGGATCGTTCGGCTTCCCACTACAGCAATGCCGGCCGCTGCCCCCGAATCCCGCCGGCTTGTCCGGCGGATCGTTCGGCTTCCCACTACAGTCGGAAGTGGAAAGACACTCAGTTCCAAATGACGATCCACATCAGCAGGAATGCGAGCACCCAGAGGGTGAAGAGTGCTTCAGCAAGGCTCAGCTTCGGAGCGAGAAATGGTATCCAGCCGGCGAGCAACAAGCCCCATCCTGCCGCCAACGCGTTGTTGAAAGGCGTTAAAGGGTGGCCGTGTTGTTTTGCAGTATGGCCCGATACTACAATGAGACCACGTTCGCTGGCTGGTTTGTTTCAGCAGGCTATCATAGCTCTACGGGAATCTGGTGCAACTCGAAGGCGCCGACGCCGAACACAACGTCCGCAACGTGACCTTTGACCACGTCACCATCAACGGCCAGCCGCTGGCCGCGGAGCAAAACCGCCTGCGGATCGGCAAACACGTCGAGGGCGTGCGGTTCGCCGCAGACCGTTGAAGGAGTACGACCGTTCATGACCGACCCAATTGTGGATGAAGTCCGTCAAGTTCGCGAGGAACCGATTGAGCGTCATGGCGGTCTCGAAATCTATCTGCGTCTCTGCGAACAGCAAGACCGTGCCCAACCGCTGGATACCCGCCGCTCCGAGGAAAAGCTGAGGCTCTTATGAAACGAGTTTGCCTTTTCGCCGCCGGTCTCGTCGCGCTGCAAGCCTCCAGCTTCGCCGCCGAGTTGGTGTTGACCGAAAACGGTTCGGCCTTGACGCCGATCGTCCTGTTTCCCGACGCCCCGCCGCGCACGCGGGATGCGGCGGTGACGCTGGCCGACTACCTCGAAAAGGTCAGTGGCGCGCGGCCCGAGTTGATCGAGGGCGAGCCGCAGCCGCTGCCGCCGCGCGCAATCTGGGTGGGCGTCCAGCCGGCGGTCAGGACGTTGTTCCCCAAGCTCGACTTCGACTTCCAGCACCCCGAGGAAACGCTGATCGCCGCCAAGGAAAGCCACCTGGTCATCGCGGGCCGGGACCGCTGGGATCCGGCGCATACGGAGGCCAAGGGCCGGCTGGCGATGAAGACCGGCTTGCAGCAGGAGTACGGCACGGCCAACGCGGTCTACACGTTCCTCCGCGACCATCTCGGCGTGCGCTGGCTGTGGCCGGCCGAGGAAGACATCCTCACACGGCGGCGGATTGGGCTGGCGCCCTTCGAGCAGCGTTATCATCCGCAGATCCGGGCCCGCAGCGGCATGTTCACGAAATTATCGCTGGGCGACAACAAGGAAGGCCCCGACGAACTGTGGGCCCGCTTCCAGCGGGTGCAGTTGGGTTCGCTGGAACTGCTCGGCGGCCATGGCTTCGGTCACTGGTGGGAGAAGTACGGCCGGGAGCATCCCGAATACTTCGCCGCCGCGCCCGACGGCAGCCGCCGCCCCATTGCGTCCAACCCGAGCAACACCAAGCTGTGCGCGTCGAACCCCGCCGTCTGGCGTGTGTGGCTGACGGAGGTCGAGGAGCAACTCCGCGAGAACCCCGTGCAGCGCGTGTTCAGCGTCTCGCCGAACGACGGTTACACGACCGGCCACTGCGTCTGCCAGAACTGCCTTGCCTGGGATCATCCGGACGGCGAGAAGGTCACCTGGGGGTTCGGCGGCGGCGTGAAATACGAGGGCGTCTCGCAGTCCGACCGCGACGTGCGTTTCGCCAACACGCTCGCGCGGATGCTGAAGGAGCGTTTCCCGGACAAGGAACTCTACGTCCAGCTCCATGCCTACGGACTCGCCCGCAACCCGCCCCTGGGCGTCGCGCCGGACGACAACGTCATCATCTCCAGCGTGGCCAACTTCCACATGCGCTCGCCGGAGGCGCGCCAGCTGCCGATGCAACAGCACGCCGGCTGGGCGAAAACGGCGAAGCATCTCATGTGGCGGCCCAATCTCGGCAGCCAGGCCGGTTTGAACTGGGGCCTGCCCGACGTGGCGATGACCCAGGCCGGCGAGGACTTCCGCTTTGTCGCCGACCATCATTGCGCGGGCCTGTTCTTCGACTTGTTCTGGTTCCACTGGGCCACGCAAGGCCCGCACTACTACGTGCTGGCGCACCTGGCGTGGAACCCGTACGCCGACGTCCAGGCCGTGATGGACGACTACTACCAGCGCGCCTTTGGCCCCGCCGCCGCAGAGCTGAAGGCTTACTGGACGCTGCTGGAGCAGACGCGGATGGAGTTCGTGCGCGACAAACCCAGCCGCCAGCGGGCCTTCGACATCCCGGAAAAATACACGCCGGAATTGTTCGCCAGGTTACAGTCGTCCCTGGACGCCGCGGACGCAAAGATTGCCGGTGCCGACGAGAAGTATCGCCGCCGATTGCACTTCGTCCGCTGCGGCCTGGATTACACGAAGCTGGTGGTGGACACACGAGCCTGGATGCAAAAGCTGGAAGCCAGCAAGGGCCAAGACACCGAGGCCCGAGCGCGCGTGCTGAGCCATTGGCAGACCGCGGCGAAGATGAAGGCCGAGTTCCCACCGTTTGCGATCAACTGGCAGGCCGTCTTCCGCGAGCCTCGTCCCGACGGCGAGACCAAGCGTATCATGGGCCTGCACCCGGACGTGCCCCTGAGCGGCCGCACGTTGCGTGAACTCCGCAACTCGAAGCTGGAGTAACCCCGCTTTTGCCGAAGGAAAACGCCCAAGCCGCGGTTTGAATGTCGATCCAACTCGCTGCAAACTCCCAATCTGGCGCGGCAATTTACGGTTCCGTTTTTCCGACCGCGCCGATGTCTACGGCGGCCTGAGACGGACACATTCGCATTCGAAGAAAACGATCTCGCAGAGCAAGGAATTGTCGGGCGAGCGTCATGTCCGCATCTCGTAGCGGTCCCGATGGAAAAAGAAAAGCGGGGCGGGCCGGTCGGGAAACCGGTTTTCGGGGATCAGCCTAGCCCCGCTTTTGTCGAGAACTCGAACCCGCTTGCCGGGCGATTTCCATTGCCTTGGACAAGTCCCGCTCGGCGTAGATTTCCGTCACGTTGGCCTTGCTGCGGCCGAGTGCCACTTGGGTACCTTCCAGACCAAACCGCTTTCGAATCTCCGTTCCCGCGGCGTGCCGTAGTTGGTTCGGTGCCCAGCGGTTGGCAGTTCGCCAGCGTTTCAGTTGTTCCCGCTGCTTGTCCGTCAACCGTTCGCTCCACGGCTTGGCGGACTCGCCTTCTTGGCGGACCAGCGCCGGCGGGGGCGGAAACGCCAGATCGCAAGCGCGGTCGATCGCACGGCGGTAACTGTCATTCGAGCAGCGGTTCTTGGGTGACCGCTTACTGTCCCGCTTGAAACGGCGGGCGGCCTGCGATGGGGGGATAGGCGTCTGCCGGGCTTCGCGGCGGGCGGCCAGCGGCCAGCCATTCGAGAATCAGGCGGTCGTATGCCAGATGGCTGGCTTTGGTGCCATCGGGGCCTAGGTAATGGTCCTTTCCCCGTTTGGTGACGACAGCCTGACCGCTGCCCTTGTGCCTGGAATACTTGGGGACGTGGTTGGCAGAACGTGGCATGTGCAGCTCCTTTTCCGGGTCAAAAACCGTATGTACAGTTTTTGGACTCAGGGAAAAGCCGCACTGCCGACCGTCGGCAGATAACGTAAACCTAAGATTAGGATGGACTTGTGACAAATGGGCGTTAGAGGACTCGAACCTCTGACCTCCACGATGTCAACGTGGCGATCTAACCAACTGATCTAAACGCCCAAAAGTTAAGATTCGTCCGGCAGCAGCCCAAGATGATTGCTGCAGGTGTTCTTAAATCTGACCTGTTTTTGGTCTCGCGTCAAGGTGGGAAGGGCACTCTGGACGGCAATACTGGCAAGAGTTGTGCGCTTTACCCGTTTTCCTTGCGCCGGACATGGGCGGCGAAACGTTCGGTGCGGATCACGCGGCGTTTGTGCAGGCCGCGGGCGATCAGCTCCCGCTGGTCGCGGGCTTGGACCTGAAAACTGACTACGGGGCCGTCGACGTGGATGACGCGGGCGGTGCAGACGACGCGTTGGCCTGGCGGCGTGGGGGCCAGATGCCGGACGTCCACGTGGACGCCCACGGATCGTTCGCCCGCGTCCAGCACCGGTGCCAGGGCTTTGCGAGCGGTACGTTCCAGATAGCCGATCAGGCACGGGGTGCTGAGCACAGCGGGCATCTGGTCGTCGGCAAAGTCGATAACGTGGGTGCCGTCGACGACAAACTCGATTTCGGCGGCGTCGCCGATTTTTGGGGGGGCTTTCATCGGGGGCCTCAATCGCAAGTTGACTTCGCCACGCCCACCCGCTCAACGCAGAAAACTGCTGAATTCTTCGCGGGAAGCCGTGTGGGGTAACACGACCAGTTCAGCAGGCTCCGTCGGGTCGCGGTTCACCGACTGCGGTCAGCGTCTACGTGCCGGCCAGTTTCTGGAAGCGGGCGTAGGCGTCGTCCCAGGCGGCGGGGTTCTGCGGCAAGTACTCCTCGACGGCGAAGCTCTGCCGGATCACCTCCCGCGCCTCGGCGATGGAACGTAGGTCGCCGGCCGAGACGGCCTGCATCATGATGTTCCCGATCGCGGTGGCTTCCACGGGGCCCGCGACGACGCGGCAGTTGCAGGCGTCGGCCGCCATCTGGCACAACAAGCGGTTCTGCGTGCCGCCGCCGACGATATGGATCGTCCGGACCGGGGCGCCGGTCAATTCCCGCAGCCAGGCCAGCACCATCCGGTAACGCAGCGCCAGGCTCTCCAGCACGCAGCGGACCATCGCGCCGGCCGTGTCCGGCGGGACCTGGCCGGTTTCCTGACAAAAGGCGCGGATCGCCGCCGGCATGTCCTTGGGAGCGACGAAGCGCTGGTCGTCGGGAGCTACGAGCGAGACCAGGGGCTTGGCGGCCGCGGCCTGCTGGACCAGTGCATCCCAGCTCAATTCCTGGCCTTCCTGCTTCCAGATCCGCCGGCACTCCTGCAGCAGCCACAGGCCGGCGATGTTCTTCAGCAAGCGGATCGTGTCGCCGACGCCGCCCTCGTTCGTGAAGTTTAACTCGCGGCATTTGTCGTTGACCACCGGTTGCGGACTCTCCACACCCATCAACGACCACGTGCCGCTGCTGATGTAGCACCAGTCGGGCGCCGCGCCGGCGACGCTCGCTGCGGGCACGGCCATCACGGCGCTGGCGGTGTCGTGTGTGCCGGGCAGCACGACCTCCGCGCCGCGCAGGCCCGTGGCGTCCGCGACGGCGGACCGCAACGGCCCCAGACGCGTCCCCGGCGGCACGATCTGGCCGAGAAAACGCGTCGGAATTCCCATCCGCTGCAGCAGGGGCAGAGACCAGGTCTTGGTCAGCGGGTTGTACATCTGCGTCGTGGACACATCGGTGAATTCGTTGGCTTTCTCGCCCGTCAGCAGCCAGTGGAACAGGTCGGGCATCATCAGCAGCGATTCGGCCGCGTCCAACAGCGGGGATTGCTGCAGGGTCATCGCCAGCAACTGGTACAGCGTGTTCAGTTCCATGAACTGCAATCCGGTCTGGGCGAAGATCTCTTCGCGGGGGACGAGCGAGAACGCTTTCTCGAAGATCCCGGCCGTGCGGCCGTCCCGGTAGTGGTACGGGTTGCCCAGCAGTTCATCGCCGCGGCCCAGGAGCCCAAAATCGACGCCCCAGGTGTCGACGCCGACGCTTGCCACGCGGCTTCCGTACCGGGCCGCCGCCGCTTGGAGTCCCGTTTGCACGTTCGTCCACTGGGCCAACAGATCCCACTGCATGCGTCCCGCCACTGCGACCGGCCCGTTCTCGAAGCGATGCCCTTCTTCCAGTTCCAACCGCCGGCCATCGAACAACCCGGCGACGACGCGGCCACTGGAAGCTCCCAAGTCAACCGCCAAATAGACTTTGCGTGTGTCCGTCATGTGTTCCGTCCGCCATCTTGGGGTGATCCACGATTCTTGTCCTCCGGCGGGCCGCCGGCGCTGGGAAAAATCGTGACATTCGGAGCCGGCATCGTCAAGTAGGCGATTCTGGCGAGCGGTGGGTGTTAGCCCACCGGTTTTTCCAGGGGTTGGAATGCTCGCATCCGAGGAACCGGTGGGCTAACGGCCGCACACTCCTCACGACGGATGCCCGTCAAATGCTTGGATGCGAGGAACCGGTGGGCTAACGCCCACCGCTCGCCCAGGGAGGCGTACTTCCCTGTGGCTCGGGAACCTGACAGAATATCAGCCATTCCAGGTCCGGACGCTGCTGGATGCGTCTCGGGCCTCGTTCTTCCCCCCTTACCCCGCAAGGAGCCACGAATGAGCACCCTCCTGTTTCGCCGCTTGGCGGCCGCTTGCTTTGTCTTGTTGTGTTCGATCGGGACGGCGCCGGCCGACGTCTCGCTGCCGTCCCTGTTCTCGGACCACATGGTTCTCCAGCAGCAGACGGCGATTCCGGTCTGGGGCTGGGCGGATCCCGGCGAGCAGATCACGGTCACGTTGGGCGATCAGAAACAAGCGGCGACGGCCGGCAGCGACGGCAAGTGGTGCGTCAAGCTGAATGCCTGCGAGCCGGGCGGGCCGCTGACGCTGGTCGTCAAGGGCAAGAACACGATCCAGGTCGCCGACGTACTGGTCGGCGAAACGTGGCTGGGCTCCGGCCAGTCCAACATGGCCATGACGGTGGCCTCGTCGGCCAACTTTCCGGAGGAGCAGGCGGCGGCGGATCATCCTCAAATCCGTGTGTTCACGGTAAGTCGAGTCACGGCCGAGACGCCGCAAGAGAAATGCCAAGGCAGCTGGCAGGTCTGCACGCCGGAGACGGTCGGCAGTTTTTCGGCGACCGCGTATTTCTTTGGCCGCGAATTGCATCGACAGCTGAAGGTTCCCGTCGGCTTGATCAATTCCTCGTGGGGCGGGACGCCGGTCCAGGCCTGGACAAGTCTGCCGGCTCAGCAAGCGTTGCCGGAATTGAAGCCGGTCCTGGACAACTTTGACCAGCAGATCAAGAACTACAACGCCGAGGTCGCCAAACAGCGTTTCGAGAAACAGTTGGCGGCGTGGAAGGAACAGGTCAAGCGAGCGAAAGAAGCCAACCAGCAAGCACCGCGGCGTCCCCAGCTGCAAGGGGACCCGCGTCAAAGCCCGCACCGGCCAGCCAGCCTGTACAACGCCATGATTGAGCCGTTGGCGCCGTACGCCCTGCGCGGCGCGATCTGGTATCAAGGCGAGAGCAACGCGGGCGGCTCGACGGCCCAGCTGTACGGACTGCAGTTGGCCACGATGATCGCCAATTGGCGGCAACGCTGGGGACAGGGCGATTTTCCGTTTGAATGGGTTCAACTGCCTAACTTCCGCGCCCCGCAGAAGGAGCCCGTCGAAACCAGCGGCTGGGTGATCGTGCAGGAGCAGATGCTGAAGACGCTGTCCGTGCCCAACACGGGCATGGCGATCACGATCGACGTGGGCGAGGCGAACGACATTCACCCGAAGAACAAACAGGCCGTGGGCAAGCGTTTGGCGCTGTGGGCACTGGGCACGACCTACGGCCGGCAGTTGGTGTACAGCGGGCCGCTGGTCAAGTCGATGTCGCAGGACGACGGCAAAATCAGCGTCCGGTTCGAGCACGTCGGCGATGGGCTCCGGGCCAAAGGCGACAAGCTGACCAGCTTTGCCATCGCGGGAGAGGACCGCAAATTCGTGTTCGCCGACGCCAAGATCGTGGGCTCGGACACGGTGGTGGTGAGCAGCGCCGAGGTGGCCAAGCCGGTTGCCGTGCGCTATGCCTGGGCGGCGAATCCCGAGGCCAGCCTGTTCAACTCCGCCGGCCTGCCCGCGACGCCGTTCCGGACTGACAACTGGGACACGCCGTAGTGGACGGGGCGGAAACGTGGGACCCGTCGGACGGGTCCGCCCCGTCCGACGGGTCCGATCCGTCCGACTTTCGGAGGAACCCTCCATGCGACCATCGGTCATCCTCTTGGCCTTGTTTTTCGCCGCGCCCGTTCTGGCTGCCCAACCGGACCTTCTGGTCGCTGACTTCGAAGGTCCGGACTACGGCGACTGGAAAGTCACGGGCGACGCCTTCGGGCCGAAGCCGGCCCATGGAACGCTTCCCAACCAGATGCAAGTGTCCGGCTTCGAGGGCCGGGGGCTGGTGAACAGCTACTACCAGGGCGACCGCACCACGGGCACGCTCACTTCGCCGCCGTTCAAAATCGAGCGGCCGTATCTCAACTTTCTCCTCGGCGGCGGGATGCACCCCGGCAAGACGTGCATCAACCTGTTGGTCGACGGCCAGCCGGCCCGCACCGCCACGGGGCCCAACGACAAACCCGGCGGCACCGAGCGGCTGGATTGGCACTCGTGGGACGTCGGCGAGATGATCGGCAAGTCGGCCGTGATCGAGATCGTCGATCAGGCGACCGGCGGCTGGGGACACATCAACATCGATCACATCGTCCAGTCCGACCGCCGCAGCGGGGTCGTGGAGACGATCCGCGATCTGGCGATCGACCGCGACTACCTGAGTTTCTGCTTCGCGCCCGGCCAGGGCGGCCGCACGCAGATCCGCTTGCAGGTGGACGGCAAGCCGGTCCGTCAGGCCGTCGGCCAGGGGCGGCCCCAGCCGTCGCGGCTGAGTTGGGACGTGTCGCAACTGAAGGGTCAACGCGCCCAGTTGCGGATCGCCGAACTGCCAGCCGCCGACGGCAGTTGCCCGCTGGGCGAAAGTGTCACGTTGGCCGACCAGCCACAAGGCGTGCTGATCGTCGTGGACAAGCTGTACCAGGAGACTTACCGCCCGCAGTTCCACTTTACGCCAGCCAAAAACTGGACAAACGACCCCAACGGCCTGGTGTACTATGCCGGCCAGTACCACCTGTTCTTCCAGCACAATCCCACGGGGATCAACTGGGGCAACATGACGTGGGGCCACGCCGTCAGCCCGGACCTGGTGCATTGGCGGCAACTCGACCACGCCATCCATCCCGACAACTTGGGCACGATCTTCTCCGGTTCGGCCGTGGTGGACCATGACAACACGGCGGGCTTCCAGACAGGCAACGAGAAACCGATCGTCTGCATCTACACGTCGGCCGGAAAGCCGTTCACCCAGAGCCTTGCCTACTCGAACGACGGCGGCCGCACGTGGACCAAGTACGAGAGGAACCCCGTGCTGAAGCACGTCGTCGCCAGCAACCGGGATCCGAAGGTGATCTGGCACGAGCCCACGAAGAAGTGGATCATGGCCCTGTTTCTGGACCAGAACGACTACGCGCTGTTCGGTTCGCCGAACCTCAAGGAATGGACCCGGCTGTGCGATGTCCCCCTGCCGGGCTCGGGCGAGTGCCCGGACTTCTTTCCCATCGCGGTCGACGGCGATCCGCAGCAGGTGAAGTGGCTGTTCTGGGGCGCCAATGGCAACTATCGGCTGGGCGCATTCGACGGCGTGACCTTCCAGCCGGAGACGGACTCGATCAAGTCGTTGTGGGGCGGGAACGACTACGCGGCGCAAACGTACAGCGACATTCCGGAGGCGGACGGGCGGCGGATCCAAATCTCCTGGATGGCGGGCGGCAAGTATCCGGACATGCCGTTCAACCAGCAGCTGAGCTTCCCGCGCGAACTCACCTTGCGCACGACGCCCGAAGGCCTCCGACTGCACATGCTGCCGGTCCGGGAGATCGAGAGCCTGCGGGGGAAGCAGCACGCTTGGACGGATCTGAAACTGGGCCCCGGCGAAAACCCGCTGGCGGCGCTGGAAGGCGAGTTGTGGGACGTCCAAGCGGAGATCGCCGTGGGAAAGAAGCCCCCCGCGGCGGTCGCGTTCACGGTGCGCGGCGAGCCGATCCGTTACGACGTCCGGGCCGCCACGCTCCACTGCCTGGGCCGTTCCGCCCCGCTGGCGCCGCAGGACGGCCGGATCACGCTCCGCGTGTTGGTCGATCGCACGTCGATCGAGATCTTCGCCAACGACGGGCGCGTCACGATGGGCTCCTGCTTCCTGCCCGATCCGGCGGACCGGACACTCGCCCTGAGCGTCGAGGGTGGTGAAGCCGTGCTGCCGGCGTTGTGTTTGTACGAGTTGAAGTCCGCGTGGCGATAGGTGGAGAGATCATGCCCCAGAACATCGAACTCAAAGCCCGCCTGGCCTCGCTGGACGGCGCCCGAGCGGTGGCGCGGCGACTGGCGACCGGACCATCGGAGGAACAGCACCAGGTCGACACGTACTTCTTTTGCCGCTCCGGCCGCTTGAAGCTGAGGGAGATCACAGGCCGGCGCAACGAGTTGATCTGGTACGAGCGTCCCGATCAGGAGCAAGCCAAAGCCTGCCGGTACCTCGTGGTGAGAGTCGACGATGCGGCGGGCCTGAAGCAGGCGCTCACCAGCGCCTGGGGCATCCGGTGCATTGTCGAGAAATACCGGGAAATCTACTTGTACCAGAACGTTCGGATCCATCTGGACCGCGTGGTGGACCTGGACGCATTTCTGGAGTTCGAAGCGGTCCTGGGCCCCGACGCGGACGCCCAGACCGGCCACGCCCAACTCGCCTTCCTCCGCGGCCAGTTCCAGATCGCCGACGCCGACCTGCTGACGGGGTCTTACGCCGATCTGCTTGCGTCGTGAGGCCGCCTCGTTTCCTTTTTTTGCGGAACCAGTACAATTCACCCTCTGCCTGCGGAGCATCTTTGGAGTGAACCCGGCAAAGTCGCCGCCCGCGAAAACGCGACCACGCCTGACCCCCCTGGAGACAAGCATGAGACGATGTCTGTTCCTGTTGGCGCCTGCGATTTGCCTGTGCGCTGCCAGCTCCGCCCGGTCCGCGGAATTGGCTCCGTCGCCGCTGGCTGATTACGTCGCCAAGCCGGACGCGAGCTACCGTTGGGTGAAGAAGCAGACCGGACGGATCCTGGCGTCCGAGTACGTCGAGTTGATCCTCACTTCGCAGACCTGGCGCGACATCGCCTGGAAGCACCAGCTGTTCCTCATCAAGCCGTCCTCGGCCCCCAAGGAGGTGCGTCACGCGTTGCTGTTCATCAGCGGCGGCAGTTGGCGCGACGAGTTGGAGACCTCCGCCTTGTCACCGCCGCGCGACGCCCAGCTGTATGTGACGCTGGCGGAACTGCTGAAAACGCCGGTCGCCGTCCTGATGCACGTGCCGCACCAGCCGATCTTCGACGGCAAGAAGGAAGACGCCGCCATCGCCTACACGTTCGACCAGTACCTCCGCACCAAGGACCCCGAGTGGCCGCTGCTGCTGCCCATGGTCAAAAGCGCGGCGCGCGGCATGGACGCGACGCAGGAGTGCGCCCGCCGCCAATGGTCGCTGGACCTGCGCACGTTCACCGTCACCGGCGCGTCGAAACGCGGCTGGACGACCTGGCTCACGTCGGCCGTCGATCGGCGGGTGACGGCGCTGGCGCCGATGGTGATCGACGTGCTGAACATGGCTCGGCAACTGGCCCACCAAGAAGAAGTCTACGGCCAGCCGTCCGAACAGATTCACGACTACACCGAACGCGGGATGCACCGCAAGCTGCAATCGGAAGAGGGCCAATCGCTGGTGTCGATCGTCGACCCGTACCAGTACCGGCAGGCAATCCGGCAGCCGAAGCTGATCATCCTGGGTACGAACGATCCTTATTGGACCGTGGATGCGTTGAACCTGTACTGGCAGGGATTGGTCGGCGACAAGTACATCCTGTACGTGCCCAACAACGTCCACGGCTTGAAGGACTACGGCCGCATCTTCGGCAGCCTGAACGCGCTCCATCAGCACGCGGCCTGCGGACAACGGTTGCCGCGGCTGTCGTGGCATTACGAGGACCGTGACGGCAGCGTCCGGTTGACCGTCCAGTCGGATCCGCCGGCCCGCCGGCTCGTGGCCTGGACGGCAACCGCGCCGACGCGGGATTTCCGCCAGGCGAAGTGGGAATCGCATCCGCTGGTCCAGGACGGACCACAGCACGCGTTCCAGGTGGACCGCCGCCGCGACGGATTCGCCGCCGTGTTCGCCGAAGCCGAATACGAGGCGGATGGCTCCCCATACTACTTCTCGACGAACCTCCGCGTCGTCGGGGCAAAGTGAGTGGCGATCGGTGTGCGGCGATCGGCAATCGGTTATGGCTCGCACGTCAGCGATCCCCCATCACGGATAACCGATCACGAGTCACGAATGACCACTGACCACTGACCGTCCCTAACATGACGAATCCCATCCTGTCCGAACTGAGCCGCGTTCTTCCGGCCGACCGGTTGCTGGCCGAGCCGGTCCGGCCGACGGCGTCCGACTCGGACGCACCCGCGGGGGCTGGCAAGCGGCCGCTGGCCGTCGTGCAGCCGGAAACGCAGGATGAAGTGATCGCCGTGGTGCGATGGTGCCGTCGGCGCGGCGTGTCCTGCGCGGCGTGGGGCGGCGGCGCCGGCGTGGGCGGCGAATCGCTGCCGCTGGACGACGGGATCGTCATCGCGATGAACCGGCTGAACCGGATCAAGAAGCTGGATCCGGAGCAGCGGATCGTCGTGGTCGAAGCGGGGGTGACCCATCTGCAGATCGCGCAAGCGGCGAACGGCCACGGCTTGTGCTATGCGCCCTCCCTGTTCAGCCAATCGGTTTGTACGATGGGCGAGGAAGTGGCCCTCAATTCCGGCGGCGCACAGGTCCGGAAGTACGGCGCGACCAGCAGCCAGATCCTGGGCCTGAGACTCGTGCTGGCGGACGGCGAGGTCGTCGAGTTGGGCAGCGGGAGCGCCGAAGGCGTGGGCGTCGGCCCGGATCTGGTCGGCCTGTTCGTCGGCTGCCGAGGCGCGTTGGGCATCGCCTTGGAAATCACCGTGCGGCTGTTGCCCAAACCGGCGCGGCGCCGCACGGTGCTGGCAACGTATCGGGATCTGAAAACCGCCGAAGGGGCGGCCGAAGCCGTGGTCCAGTGCGGGTTGCTGCCGGGCGCGATGGGGATGATGGATCGCCGGGCCATCGAGGCTGCCGAGGCGTCGGTCCGGCCCGACTGGCCGGCCGGCGTCAAGGCGGTGTTGATCGTCGAATTGGACGGCGCGGCGGATCAAGTCGAGCGGGAGTTGTATCACTTGCGGCGCGTGATTGAGGAAACGGAGCCGGACGAAATGCGGATCGTCGAATCGGCCCAGCAGCGTTGGAAACTCTGGCAAGCCTGCCCCCGCGTCTGCCCGCCGCTCACGTTCAGCGACGTGGACGTGGAGATCCGGCGCCAGGTCCGCCGCGAGACGGCGTCCAAGGAAATCGCCGACCGCGGCGACAGACTACCGGGGGCGGTATGACGACGGCTCTTCAACCCACGACGATAGCCGAATTGCAGGCGATGGTGACGGCGGCGCGATGGGTGTCGGTGCGCGGCGGCGGCAGCAAGCCTGCGCTGTCCAAGCCGCCTGCAGGGGCGGTCTGCATCGACCTGCGGCGACTGTCCGGCACGACTGCCCGCGGCGCCGACGAATTCACTTACACGGCGTGCGCCGGGACGCCGCTGCAGAAAGTGGTTGACGACCTGGCGGGGCGCGCACAGTACTTGCCGTTCGACCCGCTGCAGGTCCGTTGCGGCGCCACCTTGGGCGGGACGGTCGCCGCGAACTTGTGCGGATCGGGAAGCTACCGGTACGGCGGAGTGCGCAATTTTCTGGTGGGCGTCCAGTTCGTCGATGGCCGCGGTCGGTTGGTCCGCTGCGGCGGCCAGGCGAGCGAGAACGCGGCGGGAATCGATCTGCCCAAGTTCTTTGTCGGCAGTCTGGGCCGGTACGGGATTTTGACCGAGGTCAGCGTCAGAGTCTTTCCCCGTCTGCCCTGCTACATGACGCTGGCGGTCGCCTACCCCGGCCTGGCGGCCGCTCAGCAGGCTGCGTTCCGGCTGGCGACCGAACCGCTGGACCTGGACGCGCTGGATCTGGAGCCGGCGGAAGGGACGGCCTTCCAACTGCTTGTGCGCGTCGGCGGATTGGAGGCCGGATTGCCGGAACGGATGGCGCGGCTGGAGGCGTTCTTGCAGGGCGAGCACGCGCGGCTGCCGCAGCAGTTGCTGCTGGGCCACCAGGAGAGCGAGCGCTGGGAAAGGATCAACAACTTGTCCTGGGTGCCGCACGGCGTGCCACTGCTCAAGGTGCCGCTGGCGCCTCGGCAGGTCGTCGAGTTGGACGCCCGGATTCCCTGCCTGGCGCGGCGTTACACGGCTGGCGGCAGTGTGGCCTGGCTGGCCCTGGACGACCTGAAACCAGCGCGGACCGTGTTGACCGACATGGGCCTGGTCGGCCTTCGGGTGCTGGGGCGGGGCGGCAATCCGTTTGTCGGCGTGCGCCGCGGCATGCTGCTGGCCCGGCGGGTCAAACGCGCTTTGGACCCGGCGGGCAAGTTTGGGGAAGCGTAGATCTACCGCCGGATCGTTCCGCCCGCCCCGAATCGCCGCTGCCGCGATTCCCGGAGCCTGTCCGCGAAACCTTCACTAACGGCGAGTGACAACAATCATGTGGCTTCAAACCTACGATCCGCTTGGCAACCCGTTTCTGTCCACCGTCGTCGCGGCTCTGCCGGTCGTCGTCTTGCTGGGCGCGATCGGCGTGTTGCAGATCCGCATCCACCTTGCGGCGCTGCTCGGCTTGTTCGTCGCCTTGGGCGTGGCCATGTTCGTGTACCGCATGCCCGTCAGCGCGGCGCTGGCGTCGGCCGGCTACGGCGCGGCGTATGGCTTGCTGCCCATTGGGTGGATCATTCTGAATCTGATCTTCCTGTATCAGCTGACGGTCAAGAAAGGCTTGTTTGACGTGCTCCGGGAGCACCTGGGGGCGTTTGTGCCCGACAAGCGCGTGCTGCTGATCCTGATCGCCTTTTCCTTCGGCGCGTTTTTCGAGGGCGCGGCCGGTTTCGGCACGCCCGTGGCCATCACGGCGGCCATCCTGATGCAACTGGGGTTCACCCCGCTGCATGCCTCCGCCCTGTCGCTGATCGCCAACACAGCCCCCGTCGCCTACGGGTCCTTGGGCACGCCGATCATCGCCTTGTCCGGCGTGACGGGGCTGGATCAGATGCAGCTGTCCGCGATGATCGGGCGGCAGTTGCCGTTTTTCTCGCTGATCGTTCCGTTTTGGGTCGTGTGGGCGTATGCGGGATTCCGCGGCACGCTGCAAGTCTGGCCGGCAGCGTTGACCGCCGGTATCGCTTTTGCGATTCCCCAGTTCCTGGTCTCCAACTTCCACGGCCCTTGGCTGGTGGACGTCGTCGGAGCCATCTCGTCCATGCTGGCGCTGGTGGTCCTGCTCCGGTTTTGGCGTCCGCGGCCGGCGGCCGACTATACGGTGTCCTCTGACGCCGAAAGGCCCCCCGGCGACCCGGCGGAAAACCGGGGCAACGCCGCCGCGGGGGACTCCGCCGCGCCCGCGTCGCGCGGCCGCGTGTTCCAGGCCTGGCTGCCCTGGATCGTCCTCAGCGTGATGATCTTTCTCTGGGGATTGCCGATGGTCAAACAGCGGCTGAGCGGGCTGTCCGAGCCGAAATTCAACGTGCCTGCGTTGCACCAGGTCGTCTTGCGAGACTATCCCGTGGTCCCCCAGCCGACGCCGCAGACGCCGACGAAGCCGGAGGACGCCGTTTACAAACTGAGTTGGCTCTCGGCCACGGGCAGCGGCATCCTGGTCGCCGCCGTGCTGGCCGGCCTGCTCATGGGATTCTCGCCCGTGCAAATGTTGCAGACCTACGGCCAGACGCTGGTCCGCGTCCGCTTTTCCCTGCTCACGATCGCCGCCATGCTGGCGCTGGGCTACGTCACTAAGTACTCCGGCACCGACGCCACGCTCGGCCTGGCGCTGGCCAAGACCGGCGTCCTGTATCCGTTTTTCGGCACCTTGCTGGGCTGGCTGGGCGTGGCTCTGACCGGTTCGGACACCGCTTCCAACGTCCTGTTCGGCAGCCTGCAGAAGATCACCGCCAGCCAAGTCGGCGTGAGCGCAATCCTGATGTGCGCCGCCAACAGCAGCGGCGGCGTAATGGGCAAAATGGTCGACGCCCAAAGCATCGTCGTGGCCAGCACCGCCACCAACTTCTACGGCCACGAAGGCCGCATCCTGCGCGTCGTGTTCGTCCACAGTTTGACGCTGGCCGCCCTGGTCGGCATCCTGGTCATGCTGCAAGCGTACGTGTTCCCCTTCACGGAGATGGTCGTCCGTTGACGCGCAAGGCTCTAATCTCGAACCGGGACGCCCACGGCATCGAATCAACTTACTTCAACGGCGGCGGCTTCGGGGCAGGGTAGTTTGGCGTCGCCGCATACGGAGTTGGATCGGGCACCTTGGCGAGTTGGAAGGCCTCGCTACGCTCGAAGCACGTTCCGCACTTGCCGCAGTGGATCTCCCCGCCCTCGTAACACGACCAAGTGCGGCCGAAATCAACGTGCAGTTCAGCGCCCCGCGCAACGATCTCCGCCTTGGTCATCGCGATGAAAGGGCGGTACAGCTGAACCTCGCGCCAATCAGCCAGCCGGAATGCCCTGTCGACGGCTTCGGCGAACTCAGGGCGGCAGTCGGGATAGATGCTATGGTCGCCTGCGTGGGCGGCGTAGGCAACCCGCTCCGCTTGCCGGCCAATGGCCCAACCGCACGCCACCGCCAACATGATCATGTTCCGGTTCGGGACGACGGTCTGCTTCATGTTGTCTTCGGCATAATGCCCGTGCGGTACGGCTATTTCACGACTGGTCAGACTCGACCCCGCCAGCAGATGCGTGATTCCGGAAAGATCTGCGAGTTCCCACTCCACAGCCAATGATTCCGCAATCTGCCGCGCGTGCTCGATCTCGACCCGGTGGCGTTGCCCGTAATCGACGGACAGGGCGAGCACCGTGTCGCCCCCGGCCAGCAACTCATACAGCAAGACGGTCGAGTCTAAACCGCCGGAGTAGATCAGCACGCTCTTCATGGGAATCCCTTACTCGGTCGAGCAGGCCAGGACCATTTTCGATGGCTGTGGATGTGCGGCCATTGTATCAGAACCAGTACGGCGGGCGAAATCGGACGCGGTGTGACATCCTAGCGCCAAACGGTTTTTGGCACGCCCGAAGTCAAGATTGAGAAATGACGCGAGTTACCGTTGGGGTCAGACGTACGGACTGCAGCGAAAGAGCGAGCCTCCCTACCGGCAAGCCCTGGGAGTGCAAGTCGCCTGATAAGCGTCCGTCAACAGGCAATCTTTGCCAGTTGAACCTGGAGCGCACCTGCGTCGGGGCGGTTCTCAGGCACGACATCCGTGCATGGGGTGAGAAGGTCTTTCCAGGGCTTTGGCAAGGCCCTCACAGCGTCTTTCGCCGTCTTGCCGGTCAGGAGGAACGCGGTGACACGCCCCCACGCATACACGTCGGCGGACGGATGCGCCGTGGCGCCTTCGATCTGTTCCGGGGGCGCCCAGGGGACGGTGTGGGCTCCTTGAAACGTGTACCCCGTCACCGGATTGTTCATCAGTTTGCTGATGCCGAAATCGGCGATCTTCCATACATCGTCGCACTGCAAGACGTTTTGCGGTTTGATGTCGCGGTGGACGATATCGTTCTCGTGCAAGGCAACCAGTCCGCCGATCACCTGGAGCGAGATCGTCTTGACCGTGGCTTCGTCCAAGGCCACCCGGTCTTCGTCGGCCATGTCTCCGCCCATCAGGTCCCACAAGCTGCCGCCCTCGGCGAACTCGGTGACCAGAGCATACGACCCCGGATCGCGAAAGATCGCTTTCACTTCCAGCAGATGATCGTGCGGGATCTCCTGGAGCCGCGTGTAGATGTCGATCTCGCGACGGATGGCCCGCTCATCCAACTCGGCGCCCTCGGTCCGTACCCGCTTGATCGCGACGACGTCGCCAGTGCGCGTGTCCAGAGCTTTGTACACCGAAGCCATGCCGCCATGCCCGATTTCCTCCAGTAACTCATAATCCGAGATTCTTCCCAGGGTCGTTCCTCGTTGGATGAGTGATTCGAACCGCTCGATCTGTAGAACCGGCGAGTAACCTTGCGGATCGAGCGCGTGCAGTTGCGTGCGGACCAGTCGGCGCAACTCGTGGGCAGGGTGGACCACGAGTTCGTCGAATCGCGGGTGATCCGGTTTGATGAGCAGCAGTTTGGCCAGCCCGCAGGCCAATCGTTCGATGGCCGCACAATCGCGTTTGCTGCCCGCCAGCCGCAGTCTCGCCCGCACTCCGTGGGCCATGTCCGGCGCAGTCCTCATGCCATGGCACACCTCGGCGAAATAGTCGGCTTTCAAGCCCAGTCCGTCCGCCTGTTGCTGCGTCTCGAAGGGCGGGATTTCCCAGCCGGGAATGATGCCGTGGAACCGATCGACCGTCGGCGACTCGTGAAAAAGCTCCGGCAAGCGGCGGATGTAATCGGGACGCGCCGGCGCAAACATCGGCTTGCCATTCTTGTACCGCCGCACCGCCTGCTGCTGCAGGTCGATATTGGCCAAGAGCACCAGGCCGCATTCTGCAGTGGCGCGGCACTCGCCGCGAGCGTACACGCCTTGCTCCAAGTAGCCTTTCAGTTGCGCCTGCATCTCGGCCACGTTTGAAAAGCGGAGCGATTGGGCTTCGTCCAGCACCAAAACGTCGAAGCGGGTCAGCAGCCCCGGCGATTTGCTCTGCCGGTTGTAGAACAGCACCGCCGGCGTGATCTCGCCGGCAGTCAGCCAGACGTGCCGGCTGACATTGTTGTACAGATACGATTTGCCCGATCCCGGCGGCGCCAATTCCATCAGATTCATGCGGTTCTGCACCAGTGGAATCAGCCGGCACAGCATCCACAGCTTCTCCGTTTCGGCGTACATCGCCGGTTCGTAGCCCAGGGTGCGGACGATCAGATCCAGCCATTCCTCGACCGTGAACGCCTCTCGGCATTCCCGAAAGACGTCCAGGGAAATCCGCCCGGTCTGCATGGGCTTGAAATCCATGATGCGGATCCCGCCGCCTTCCGGCGATCCGTCGTAGCAGATCTTCACGGCTCCCCAGGTGCTGCCCTGCAGAAGAGCCTGATTCTGTTCGATGATCGACGGGTCGATCAGGGCTTTGGATTCATCCAAGCAGTCGATCGTCGCAAAGTACCGGATCTCCTTGCCGAGTTTGACGGTCACGGAGATCGCATCCAACAGGACGAGCGTCTCGCTTTGCGACAGCAGGAATCGAATGCGTTCTTTCTCGCCCTTGGGCGGCAGGTGCTTGGCAATGAAGTCTCGGACCGCACGCTCGATCGATCCCGTCGATTGGCCGGATTTGGCGTTGTGCGTGACGATCCAATCCATCACGTACGACGGCACATGACGATCGTCACCCGTCGCTCCCAGCCGCCGGACCAAGCCCTTGTCGATCGCGAATTCGCCGAAGACGTCCTGGATCTTTTGATCGAAAGCCGAGTTGCTCATCGCCGATCAATCCCTTCAAAACATCGCTTCAAAATCGTCCTGCTCCACGGTCCGCTCGACCAGACGTTTCGCCCGCCCGACCAGATACTGACGGGTTTGACTCGATTCGCCGCGTCCCCGCGAGGCCTGGATTCTGATCGTGACGTCCACGCCCAGCTTCTCGCCGTCGGGCAAGCTGTCACCGGCCAACTGAAAACTCAGCCGGTGTTCAGCGCCGGCTTCCAGCTGCGGAAAACAGCACGCTTCCGTCCGCCCACTGCCCGAAATGCCCATAACAATCGCGCCGGCCCTCAGTGGACGCGAATACGGGTTCGTGAGGACGACAGGCAGCAGCCAGCGGTTGCGGTCGAACTCGGCGCCGTCGGGAAAGGCGACGTTTGGCCACCGCACCAGATCCTCGTCGCCGAACCATTCCAGGACGGGGATCACGACCTCCTCGGGCAACAACCCACCGTGGGCCAGCGTCCAGCCGGTGGCCGTATCCGAGCCGAACTGCCTTCCACGGGCCGCCAGAAAGCTCTTGGGCAAATGGAATCGAAGGCGGTCCAGCACGGTCAACGACGGATCAATCGGTTCCGCGCTGCAAACGTCTCCCTCAATCTCGACACATCGCGGCGTCGCCCCCACGCTCTGCCCGCCATCTGCGCTGGGGCCGGGCGGCGGCCCGTAAGTGAACCCGTGGTCGGCCGTTAACAGAACCACCGGCGGCGATTGATGGAGACAACGGAAGTCGTCCACCCAGCGGGCCAGCAGGGCGGCCGTTCGCGCGAACAGGCCGACGCAATCCTCCAGCAGCGACGAGTAGGAAGCCGTCTCGTGCAGGCGATCGTCCAGGCGATTATCGCGATGCACCAACAGGCGGGTGTTCGCGCGCAGTGCCACGCGCTCCGCATCCTCCCAACTGGCTGACACCTGCAACTCGCTCGTGTCCAGCCGGTAGGCCCGGAGCAGGGCCTGGAACAGGTTCCCGCAAGCTCGATCGGGCGTCGTCCCCGTCAACACGGCCTCCTTACAGACCGCCGTAATCGTCGGAACCGGGGCAAACAAGTACGAGATCCACGAAGGTCCGGAGCCCAGCCGGTCCGTGACATAGTCCGCCAACGAGGACGCCACCTGGATCGCCAAGGCATCGATCATTACCAGGATGACCGCGCGTCCCTTGCCCAACGACGACTGTACGCGCCGGGCGACGACGTTGTAGCTCCGTTCCGGATGAGCGAAGCTGACCGTTTCGTGATCCTTCAGCCAGCGCCCGAAACCTTCGGCGGGATCTTCCTCGCCTTGCAACAGATCGCGCCGCAGGAAGCTGCTCCGCAGGAAACGGGCGTAGGCGGCGATCCAGGCGTCGAAGGCGGCGGTATCGTCGAGCCCCGGCCAGACGGGCAAACGTTCCGCCGGAGCATAGTCATGCACCAATCGTCGCGCCAGGTCGTCTTTCTCAAATCCGGGAAGATGCCGCAAATGGTCCGCCGCAGCACGCGACATGGCGCGCGGATGCATGGCGAGCCATGTCTTCAGCTCCTCGGCCAGTCCTGCCCATAACGCTTCCAACCGCAGCACAACCGGCTCGAATGCCTCGGGATGTTCGATCCGCGCGTTATGCACCGCCTGCCGCGTCGTCGCGGACACCTCGGCGTGCAACGAGGGCGGAAGAGGGAACACCAGGGGAAGATACCTCGCCAACGCCCGCTGGTGAGGCGAGCCGACGTACAGGCCCGGAACCCGGAGCGGGTTTTGCGACGAGACGTCGGCCAATGGAAGCAGAGCGCGGCGGCGCAGCCATTCCACGGCAAAGGACGCCAAATCCAGACGCTCGCCCAAATCGGCGGCGATCTGCTGACGGGTTTCTGTGGTCATGCCGCCCCGTTCGGCCAAACCGAGAAAG
>JAAYYU010000018.1 GCA_012515235.1 Candidatus Anammoximicrobium sp. | reverse complement strand
CGCGGGCGCTGGCCGTCAGGCGTTGGGCGTTGGCCGGATCGACGGTGACGACCGCTTTGGGCACCGCGGCCTGGAGGACCGCGGCGGCGCTGGCGGCCGTGATCGATTTCAGCGTATACAGTTCGACCTGGGGCTTCTGCTCCGCTGGGAGTCCGGCGTTGACCTGTTCGACCAACTTCTTGATTCCCTCGTGGTCCTTGGCCGAGGCCCAGGCGATGAACTGGCCGGGATCGGTGCCCACGGAAAAGACGGCTTTAGCGAACGCCGTACGGAAGACGGACAGCGCATAGTAAGTCGCGATGGCGCTGGTTTGGCCCTCCAACGCATACACGGCGACGGTTTCGCCGGCGGCCGCGTCGGCTTCGATGTCGATCTTATCCAGAATCGCCTTGATCGTCGTCTGGTCGGCCGGGCTGGCAAAGGCGGTCAGGCGGCGGGTGTCCTGGGCGTCGGGCGTGAGCTTTGCCTGGGGGACCGCGGGGGTCAGCACGCTCAGTGCGGTCGTGGCCAGGATGTTTTTCAGCGAATACACGGTGGCCACAGGAGCTTCCTCCGGCGGCGGGCCGGCGTTCAGGCGATCCACCAGGGCCTGGATGTCTTCATGGTCTTTGGCTGAGGCCCAGGCGACGAACTCGTTGGGCTCGCTGCCGGTCAAGAAGCGGGCCCGTGGAAAGGCCTGCGTCAACAGGCTGATCGCGTAGCTCATCGACGTGGGCGACGCCTGCCGCTGGAGCCGATACACGGCTGCCGATTGGCGGCCGCCTCCTTCGCCTTCAACGTCCAATTCGGCCAGCATGGCTTTGATCCGCTCCTGATCTGCCGGGCGGGCGAGGACGGTGAGCCGTTGCGGATCGGCGGTGTCGGCGGTGAATTTGGCTTTGGGCACGGCGGCCTGCAGCACGGTGGTCGCGGTCGTGGCGTTGATCCACTGCAGCGGGTACACGGCGATCTTGGGCGTGTCCTCCGGCGCCGGGGCGGCGTTCAGTTGGTCGACCAGAGTCTTGATCCCCTCGTGCTCTTTGGCGGTGGCCCAGGCCACGAACTGGTCGGCTTCCGCGCCCAGGGAGAACGTGGCTTTCGGGAATGCCGTGCGGAAGACGCTCAGGGTGTAGTACAGCGAACTGGCGGCCGCCGAGCCTTCGAGCTTGTACACGGCGACGGTGGCGCCGCCGGCGGCGTCGCCCTCGACGTCGATCTTCTCCAGAATCTGCTTGATCGTCGCCTGGTCGGCGAGACTGGCATACGCGGTCAAGCGATGGGTGTCTTCGGCGTCCGAACTGATTTTGGCCTTGGGAACGGCCGTGGTCAGCAGGGTCAGCGCGGTCGTGGCCGTGATGTGCTGCAGAGAATACACGGTAGCCACCGGCGCTTCCTCCGGCGGCGGCCCGGCGTTCAGACGATCGACCAGCGATTTGATGTCTTGCTGATCCTTGGCGGTGGCCCAGGCCACGAACTGGCCCGGTTCCGTGCCCAGCAGAAAGCGGGCGCGGGGGAAGGCTTGCGTCAACAGGCTGATCGCGTAGCTCATCGACGTGGGCGAGGTCTGCTGGTCCAGCACGTACACGGCGACCGACGAGCGGCCGCCTCCTTCGCCTTCGACGTCCAGTTCGGCTAGCATGGCCTTGATCCGCTCCTGATCTGCCGGGCGGGCGAGGACGGTCAGCCGCTGCGGATCGGCGGTGTCGGCGGTGAATTTGGCTTTGGGCACAGCGGCCTGCAGCACGGTGGTCGCGGTCGTGGCGTTGATCCACTGCAGCGGGTACACGGCGATCTTGGGCGTCTCTTCGGGCGCGGGGGCGGCGTTCAGTTGGTCGACCAGAGTCTTGATTCCCTCGTGCTCTTTGGCGGTGGCCCAGGCCACGAACTGGTCGGCTTCCGCGCCCAGGGAGAACGTGGCTTTCGGGAATGCCGTGCGGAAGACGCTCAGGGTGTAGTACAGCGACGTAGCGGCCGTCGAGCCTTCGAGCTTGTACACGGCGACGGTGGCGCCGCCGGCGGCGTCGCCCTCGACGTCGATCTGCTCCAGGATCTGCTTGATCGCCGCCTGGTCGGCCGGGCTGGCGTAGGCGGTCAAGCGATGGGTGTCTTCGGCGTCCGAACTGATTTTGGCCTTGGGAACGGCCGTGGTCAGCAGGGTCAGCGCGGTCGTGGCCGCGATGTTCTTCAGCGAGTACACCGTGGCCAGCGGCGCTTCCTCCGGCGGCGGCCCGGCGTTCAACTGGTCGACCAGGACTTGGATGCCTTCATGGTCCTTGGCCGAGGCCCAGGCGACGAACTGGCCCGGTTCGGCGCCCATCAGGACGCGGGCGCGAGGGAAGGCTTGCGTCAACAGGCTGATCGCATAGCTCATCGCCGAGTAGGAAACCTGTTGCTTCAACTGGTACACGACGACCGAAGGCTGGCTGCCGGGCTCGCCTTCGACGTCGATCGCCGCCAGGACCGTCTTGATCATTTCGTGTTCCGTGGGGCGGCCCGAAGCGGTGAGCCGTTGCGGGTCGGCGGGGTCTGCGGTGAAGGTCGCCCGCGGCACGGCGGCCTGCAGCACGGGGAGCGCGCTGGTGGCGGTGATGTTTTTGAGTGGATACAGCGCGACCTTGGGGGCATGTTCGGGGGCCGGCGGCGTGTTCAGCCGATCGACCAGGGCCTGGATGCCCTCGTGGTCCTTGGCCGAGGCCCAGGCGACGAATTCGCCGGGGTCGGAGCCCAGCGTGAAACTGGCTTTCGGGAACGCCGAGCGGAACACGCTCAGGGCGTACAGCACGGACGTGCTCGAGGACTTGTATTCCAGCTTGTAGATCGCGACGGTCGATTTGGTTGCCGCCGCGCCTTCCCCGTCGATCTCCTGCAGGATGGCCTGCAACATTTGGTGTTCGCGCGGCCGGGCGACGGCCACGACCTGGCTGTCGTCGGCGCCGACTGAGACTTTCGCGGTGGGCACCGCCGCCGTCAGAACCGGCAGGGCCGCCGTCGCCGTGATGTGCTGCAGCGTGTACGCTTTGGTGGTCGGCTTGGAGGCCGTCACTTCTTCCTTGGACATTTCTTCGACGGCCTTGCGGATCGTTTCCTGGTCGTCGGGCGTGGCCCAGGCGGCCAAACCGCCGGTCTGGGCATCGACGGCCAGACGGGCCGTAGGGACGAGGCTGGTGAGCATCTGCAGCAGCGTCTGCGGGTCGGCCTCGCCGCGCGGATAGACCACCAGTCGCGGTTTGTACTGGTCGTCCGCTCCCGATTGCAGTTGCTCGATCGCCTTGGCGATCACCACGTGGTCCGCCGTACTAGCCCACACCAGGACCCGCTTGGACGTCGCGTCGGCGACGATTTTGGCGTCGGGCAGTTGCTCTTGCAGCAGAGGCACCGCCACCGTGGGGTCCACTTTGGACAGCGAATAGGCCTGGAACTGCGGCTGGAAATCACCCGCCGCAGCACCGCTGCCCAGTTGTTCCAACGCGGGCTTGATTTTTTCATGGTCCTCGGGCCGAGCCCAGACCAGGATTCGCCGCGACTTGGCGTCAACCACGAACTTGGCGTCCGGAAACAGAGTGGTCACGAACGTCGAGATCGTCGTGGGGTCGGCCACGGCACACGTGTAGGCGACCAACTGCAGCTGTTCGGTCTCCGGCACGTCTTGCTTCAACTGCTGGATCAGTTCGGCGATTTTGAGTTGTTCGCTGGGCCGGGCCCAGACGGTCAACGCTCCGGGATCGTCGGCGCTGAGCAATTGCAGCCCCGGCATTTCGGTCTGCAGCGACGGCAGGACGGCCTCGAAGCGTTTCTTCTGGGCCGCCGTGACGGGATACACGGCCAGCTTGCGAGGTTCTTCGGGCGGCGTGCTGGACTCGTACTGCTCGATGATCTTCTGGATCGCCTCATGATCCGCCGCCGTGGCGACCGCGATCAGGCGTTTGTTCTCCGCGTCCGGCGTCACTTCGGCGGCCGGCACCATTTGCTTCAGGATGCTCAGCAGGCCCTCGGCCGGTTCGCGCACCAGCGGATGGAAGCGGACGGCGGGCCCGGCGTCGCCGCTCAAGCCGGGCTGCAACTGTTCCAGCGTGGCGCGGATCAGTTGCTGGTCCGCCGGAACGGCCAGGGCGATCAGGTTGTTGCTCTTGGCGTCCAAGGTCAGTTGGGCGTCGGGCGTCAGCTTCTGCAGCAGGGCCAGCGTAGTGTCGGCGTCGACTTTGACCAGGCGGTGGATTTCCAGCTGGGGAGTGTTCTGGGGAGCCTGGCCCTGGCCGAGCCGCTCCAGGGCGCGGCGGACGATCTCGTGTTCCTTTTCCGCCGCCCAGACGATCAGGTTCTTGACTTTACTGTCGTTCGTAAAACGGGCGTTGGGCACCAGCGGCTGCAGCGACGCGAGCAAAGTGCTGGCTTCGGCAGCGGTCGCAAAACCGTGCAACGGATACGACTCGAAGCGCGGTTGGTCCTCTGCGGCCGGCGCCGCTTCCAGCGTCTTGATCGATGTCGCCAACTCGGCTTGCTCTTCGGGCGGCGCCCAGACCAGCAGCCGTTTATTCGGGGCGTCCAGGACGAGCTGGGCCTTGGGATAGCGGGCCTTCAGCAACTCCAACAGACTGGCTGGATCCGACGACGTGATCGTGTACGTGGCCAGTTCCGGTTCCCCCTTGGCCGGCGTAGCCTTCTGGAACTGTTGGAAGGCGGTTTCGATCGCCGTTTGACTGTTCGCCGGCGCCAGCACCATCAAGCGTTCGTTGTCGGCATCGACGGTGATTTTCGCTTGCGGGTCGACTTTGGCCAGCAGTTCGAGAACTTCGGGCGGCGGCGTCTGCTCGAAGGGATAGAATCGCAGTTGCGGCGCTTGCGGATCGGCCGGGTTCGGCCGCAGTTTCTCCAGGGTGGTCTTGATCCGCTCGTGATCGGCCGCCGAGGCGACGACGATCAGACGCTGTTGCGTGACGTCGGCGGTGAACTCGGCCAGCGGCGTCATTTGCTGAAGCAGCGTCTGCGTGGCGGTCAGGTCGGCCCCGGCCAGAGGATACGCTTCCATCGTGCGGTCGTCCTCGGCCGCCTTGGCCAGCCCCAACTTGTCCAGCGCGGCCTTGACCCGTTGTTGCTCTTCCGCCGTGCCGTAGACGATCAGCCGATTGGCCCGTGCATCGGCCGTGATCTTGGCTTCCGGCACCACGCTTTGCAGTTGCGTCACCGCGGTCTCGACAGTTGCGGCTGCGCCGGGACGGAGCTCGTGGATCTCGAACTGAGGCTGCTGTTCGGCTGCCGGCTCGGCCTGCAGCTTCTCGATCTCCGCCTTGAGCAACGCATGGTCTTCCGGCGAGGCCCAGACCAGCAGCCGCTTGGCCGTCGCGTCGAGCACGATTTGCGCCTGGGGATAGCGAGTCTGCAGTCCCTCCGCCATTCCCGTGGCCGTGGCGGATTTCAGCGGGTAGGTCGCCAGTTCCGGTTTGCCCTTGGCCGGCTTTTCCTTCTGGAACTGCTGGAACGCGGTTTCGACGGCTGTTTGACTGGTGGGCGGCGCCACGACCATCAGGCGTTCGTTGTTCTTGTCGACCGTGATTTTCGCCTGCGGGGCAATTTTGGCGAGGAGGTCAAGGACGTCGGCCGGCGGCTCCAACTCGAAGGGATAGAACCGCAGCTGCGGCGCCTGCGGATCGGCCGGGTTCGGACGCAGTTTTTCCAGCGTGGTCTTGATCCGTTCGTGATCGGCCGCCGCGGCCAGCGCATACAGCCGCTGTTGCGTGGCGTCCGGTGTGAATTCGGCCAGGGGGACCAACTGCTGGAGAAGCGTCTGGGTGGCGGTCAGATCGGCCCCGTCCAACGGGTACGCTTCCATGGTGCGGCCGTCCGCCGCGGCCTTCTCCATCCCCAGTTTCTCCAGGGCCGCTTTGACCAGTTGCTGCTCTTGCTCCGTGCCGTAGACCACCAGCCGGTTCGTTCTCGCATCGAACGTGAGTTTGGCCTCCGGCACCAGCGGCTGGACTTGAGCGATCATCGCGTCGCTCGCCGCTGCGGTTCCTCCCGTGCGGACGTCGTACGTCTCGAATCGCGGCGGGTTGGAGCGTTGGGCGTCGCCCTCGGCTTGCACCTGTTCCAGCGTCGCCCGGATCGCCTGCTGGTCGGACGGCTTGGCCAGCGCGATCAGGCTGCGGGACCGCTCGTCGTAGCTCAGTTTGGCATCGGGGACCAGCTTTTCGAGCATCTCGATCAGCTTGGTCGGGTCCACCCGCGTCAGCCGGTACATTTCCAACTGGGGCGACGTCAGGGGATCGCCGGAGAATCCGCCGCCCAGTTTGCTCATCGCGGCCTTGATCGTCTCGTGCTCCGCAGGCGAGGCCCAGACGATCATCGCCGCCCCGTCTTCCTGGATCGACACCGTCGCCTTGGGGACGATCGCTTTGAACGCCTCGACGAGTTTCGCCCCCGCCCCGGACTCGGGGGCCGGCGGATCCAGTCGGTACACGTCGACGCGCCGCTCACGCTCCACGGCAGCCGCGGAGTTGACCTGATCCAGGATCGCCTGGATCACGGTGTGCTGGGTCGCCGTCGCGTGGGCATCCAACTGGTTCAGGTTCGGATCGTACACGAGTTGAGCCCCGGCAACGAGCTTCTCCAGGATCGCCATCAGCGCTTCCGGATTCGCCTTGTCGATCGGATAGATCTTCAGTTCTTTCGGCTCGGGCTTGGGTGGCGGAGGCGCCGGCGGCTCCGACTTGCGCTCGGGCAGGGATTCGACGACCTTGCTCACCTCGCTGACGACGCCCGCCCGGTCGGTGACGAACAGCTGTTTGGTCGGGGCGACGGCGAGCAGCTTGTGGTACGGCCCCAACAGCGGCTGTACGGCCGCCGTGACCATGTCGGGCTCGCGCCGCCCCATGTCCAGCTCCACGGTCACCAATTCGTGTTTGCCGCGTTTCTTTGCTTCCTCCACCGTGACTTTGGGGATCAACCCTTCGGGAAATTCCCCCGACAAGTCGATCAGGGTCAGCATGCGTTCGCGGCGGATGAGCGTATAGCCTTTGGTCAACAACACGCTATTCAGCAAATCGAGCGCCTCGGACACCGGGTATTCGCGGCTATCGGAGTAGTTGAAGCTGCCCGGAGGCGGAGCGTCCATGACCAGCGACAGATCGGCTTGCTCCGCAAACCATTCCAGCACGTCCGCCCAACGCTGGTAGCGGAACGTGAAACGCAGTTGCTTTTCCTTGACGTCGGCCTCGGCCTCTGCCGCATCCTTCGGAGCTCTGCGTTTCGACGCTCCGGCTTTTGCCTCGGAAGTAGACGCAGGCTCCGCGTCGGTCGGCTTGGGCGCTTCCGGAGTCGGCGCTGGCGCAGGCTCGGCCGGCTTGGGGGCTTCCGGAGTCGGCGTAGGCGCGGGCTCGGCCGGCTTGGGCGCTTCCGGAGTCGGCGTAGGCGCAGGCTCAGCCGGCTTGGGGGCTTCGGGAGTCGGCGCTGGCGCAGGCTCGGCCGGCTTGGGCGCTTCCGGAGTCGGCGTAGGCGCAGGCTCAGCCGGCTTGGGCGCTTCGGGAGTCGGCGCTGGCGCGGGCTCGGCGGGCTTGGGGGCTTCGGCGGCAGGAGCCGTCGGGACTGCCGGGGCTGGTGGCGTTTCGGCTTGAGCCCACGCGGCAGTAGTTGGGGCGAGTGCGAGCAGCGTCACTAGCAACCACCGACGGCTGATCGGCGTTACGAGGTTTGCATGTTCCACGGCAGTATGCCTCCTGAGCAAAGCAGCAAAACGTCGGATGGTCAAATTCGTTTAACCCGGAGCCAGGTACCCGCTGGCGGGTGACGACGGCGTCCGGTGCGACACGCGGTCGCCGTGGGCAGTCGGTTCAGCGAGCCAATGGCGATTGCGTGCGGTGTGAACCGTCTCTATTCTGGGCAGGACACAAACTTACGCCCTCTTCCCAAGATACCCTGATTCACACGATTGGTAAACTCAGATAGTTGGGAACTTGGCCGCGAAGTGACCCGCTGGGTATACTGAAAAGACGATACATCTGTTACCCTCGACAGGATACGCGCAGATGACACGAAAAACCGTCTTGATTGGCCTTGCGATGGCTACGTCGTTGCTGTGTGCGCAGGGTGCGTGGGCGCAGTTGTTTGGCGAGCGAACCCTGGGCCGGTCGGTGTCGCGGCAGGCCGCGCCTGCGGCGGCCGGTCGGACGACGGCGGCGAGGACGACGGCGGCGAGGACGACAGCGGCTCGGACGACAGCGGCGGCCAAACCTGCCCCTGGCGAGGGGACGGCGTCGCTGATGAGCGAGGAAGCGAGGTTTGTCCGCGGGAACCGCACGACGTCGGATTTTGTCGGCGCGGGTTCGGTCGACACGCGGCGGTTTGTGGGCAGCGAGCAGGCGGGGGCGGACGCCGAAGAGATCCGTTCGGCGATCGACGAGTCGGTCGGCCAGTTGACGGCGGATGCAAATCAGACGGCCGACGCCGTCACCGCGCCGCGAGTGCCGATGAATGCCCCGCGTCTGAGGATCGGCTTCGAGTTTGCGTCTGAAACGCCGACGGTCGTCAACGAACGGCTGACGCGTTGCCTGGAGGCGGCGTCGGTTCGGGTTGGGACCAGCCGGATCGAGGTGTCGGTGGCAGGCGGTGAAGCGATTCTACGCGGCGAGGTTCCCTCCGCACGGGATCGTAAGTTGGCCGAGTTGCTGATGCGGTTTGAGCCGGGAATTGTGTCGGTGCAAAACCAGCTGGTGGTGCGGCCTGCTGACCCGCCGGCTCCAGCGGCGCCACAGGTCCCAGACTGACGGATCCTGCTCCGGCGGCCGCCTCCGTCGAATTCGATCCGGGCGACGGACCGACCTCACGTTGCGCTCCTTGCGGACTTGTCCCGCTGCCCGCCGCCGAGAGCAGCCGGCTGGCTTGGCGCGGTGCTACATCGATAGTCACGGACCGCATCGTTGGAGACTGCTGCGGGCGTTCGGCTTGGTGGGCCGGCGTCGCCGGCGCCTCGTAAGACGCCCGTTGGATGCCCAGCGTTGCGCCGGGTGCCTGATCGATCCGGGGGGCTTGCGACAATCCGGCATCGCTTGGCGGCTGGGCAACCGGTCCGGGCAGCGTCACGTGCGCCATTTGCGACATGACGATCTTGCCGCTCTGGTCTTCGAACCGCGTCAGCAGACTGATCCGCCGCTGCGGACCGCCCGCCTGATCCCAGGGCAGCCAGAAGTTGTAGGAAGGTCCCAGGCTTGATTCGCTCCGATGCGCCGTGAGGTTGTCGGCCGGAAAGACATACTTTTTGTCCGGGGCCGGGTCGGCCGGGTTTGGCCGGTCGTTGTCGTAAGCGTAGACGACCACCCGGCCTTCGACCGGAACCGCTTGCTGCCGGTCGCTGCCATGGAACAGGATTCTCCCGCCGAACCCGCGGACCACTGGCTTGCCGGGTTGATGCAGCGTGGTTTCCGTCCAGACCGCAGCCAGGCTGTCGGGCGTTTGCGGTTGGGGCTCGGACTTCCACAGCGTGAAGGGCTCGCCCAGATCCAGTTTGGCGCAGCCCGTGAGGGCCAGCAGCAAGCTGAGGAGCCAGAGGCTCAGATGCGCTCGCTTCGCGGGGGCGAATTCGTGCGGCATCCTGGATGGAGTGAATTCCACCCTGCGTCGGCTGCGGCGGCAGATTGCGTTCGGTTGCATCATCGTTCGTTGCGGCTCCTCAAGGCACAGGCGCGGCCGCGGCATCTGGCGGCGCTGCCGGAGGTTCCGCCGGCGGCTCGGCCGGCGCGGGCAACTGCTGGAGGTTCGGCGAAAGCGGCAGCTGATCGAGCGGAACCGGCGCCGGCGAGAACTCACCCGGCTGGCGACCTTCCGGGTTGGTGTCCGGAAAGACCACTTGGCCGTCGCCCACCAGACAGCCGCCGTTGGCGTCCTCGAACAATCCGGTCGGGCCATGGATCTCGTGGACATCCGCCAGGCACCAACTCATTCGCGCCGCCTCTGTCTGTTTGATGCGTTCCATGTCCTCGGGCGAGCGGACGACGTGCGGGGTCAGGAAGATCAGCAGTTCCGACCGGCGGGACTCCTCGCCGTCGTAGCGGAACAGATGTCCCAGGACCGGAATGTCCGACAGGAAGGGCACGCGGCGTTTAATGACTTCCTTTTCCTTGGTGATCAATCCGCCCAGCACGATGGTTTCCTTGTCGCTGGCGCTGACCGTGGTCTGCGCCATGGTGACGGTGATCCGCGGCGAACGGATTTCCCGGCCCTCGACCACGGAGACCGGAATCCCCGAGGTCTCGTCTCCCACGCGGGATTTCTCCGCGTCGATTTCCATGACCACCATGCCATCGGGGCTGATTCGCGGGGTGACGCCGAGGATCAAGCCCGTGTTCTCGTATTCGATGTCGTTGGTCTGCACGCGCCCGTCGAACCGCGAGCCCGAAATCCGCGGGACGCGCTCTCCCACCTGGATGAACGCCGGCTGATTGTCCAGCGTCATCACTTGGGGCCGCCCCAGGACCTCCATCCGCCGCGAGTGCTGCAAGGCGCGGATCAAGATGCTGACGCTTTCGCTGGAGGCCGACAGCGCCAAGCCGCCGTATCCCAATTCGTTGTTGACTCGCCCCACGTTGAAGAACGACGTGCCCTGCGAGCCTACGCTGCTGGACCGGGTAAACGCGCGCTCGCTGCCGGCGTTTCCCAAGGGCTTTCCGTTGTTAAAGTCGAAACCCGGCGAGTTCGCGGCCGCGACGATCACGTCTTCCGTCGTCGTCACGACAGCCCCGCCTTCCCCGATTTCATTCACCGTCCTGGTAATCGTCTCCAGGCCGCTCAACAGGCTACGGTCGAACAGCAGCGAATCCTGCAATCCCAACTCGATCCCGAATTCATCCACGTTGTCGAGTTCGATTTCCGCGATCACCACCTGGATCAGCACTTGAGGCGGTTGTTTATCCAAGTCTTCCACGATTTTCTGGATCTCTTCCGAGAACCGCGGCGTGGCGCTGATGATCAGCGAATTGCTGACCGGCTCGGGCACCACGATCACTTCGCGTTCGATCTGTTCGAAGGGGCTGAGCAATCCCGGCGCGGCCTGCGTCACGATGCGCTCGCTGCGGAGGAACTCGTTGATGGCCGTCGCCACGTCTCCGGCCGGCGCGTTCTTCAGGCGATAGACGGTGTTCACGCGCTGTTCGACGTCCTCTTCATCCAGCCGCAGCAGCAGGGCCTCGATAATCGCCAGATCGTCCTGCGAGCCGGTGGCGATGATGCTGTTGGTGCGGAGGTCGACCGAGAAGCGGACGGGCACCAGGTTCGTTTCCCCTTCGGCGCCTGCCAATTGCGGCCCGGCCACGGTGGCCTGGGCCGGCAGCAGAATACGGAGCATCTCGATCAGGCTGTTGGCGTCCCCGTTGACGATCTTGAACACCTTGATCTGGGCCACCGCCGTGGGCGTATCCAGCTGCTCGATCAGGGCCGCCAACAGATCCATGCTGTCGGCCGGCCCCGTCACCAGCAGCGAGTTAGTGTGCGGGTCCGGGGTGACGATCACGTCCTGCAGCAGGCCGGACTTGATCAGTTTCTGACTGGCGACGTCGGCCGTCAGCAGTTCCAGCACCGCGGAGGCCTGGTCGCCGATGCCGCCCGCAGCGGCGCTGATGGCGTTTTGCAGCGTGCCGGCCAGATCCGCGGCCAGCGTGTTCTTGAGTTTGAAGATTCGGGCCTGCCGGACCGCGGCGCTGCCGCCGTGATCGAGGCGGCTGATCAGCAGATCAACTTCGGCCAGATCGCCGGGCGAGGCGCGGACGATCAACGCGTTGGTCCGGGTATCGACAGTGGATTGGACGCGCGGGGCCAAGCCCTGCGGCGTAGGAAACGCCTGTTGGATCGTCTGCTGGACCGACGTCGCGGGGGCGTGCCGCAGGCGATAGACGCGGATCTGCGATTCGGGCGAGACCGGCGTGTCCAGCTTGTCGATCAACTCCTTCATGGCCGTGACCGCTTCACCCCAGCCGATCAGCAGCACGGCGTTGGGCTTGACCAGCGGCGTGATGTGGATTTTGCCCTGACGGCCGCCGATCAAGTCCTGGACTACCAGGTCGATGATCTGGACCAGGTTCAGGCAGTGGACGTAGCGGAGGCTGTGGATGTGGATTTCCGGGATCGTCTCGGCGCTCAACCGCTCCAATTCGGCGATGATCCGCGCCACCTCGTCGACGTCCGGATCGCGGCCGCGCAGGATGATCACGTCCAAGTCGGGCAGCGTTTCGATCTCGACATTGTCTCCCAATTGCCGCAGCCGTTGCTCCTGCCGCGCGGGCTCGGCCATTTCTTCTTCCTGCGGCGCAGGAATGCGGCGGGCTTCCGGCTCGCCGGCCCCCGGCGGCGCGCCGGCGTCAGCGGGCTCTGCGAACTGGACCAGGCGGACCGGCAGACGCGCCGGTTGCTGGCTCGTGTCGGCGGCTCCGGGCTTCGTCCGCGTGGGCGGAGCCGTCCTTGGCTCTTGACGCAAGGCGTCCACCGCTTCTTGGACCTTGGCCGGGTCCGCCCGCTGCAGCGGGATGATCCGGGTCGCTTGCTGAGTCACTCCGGGGACGGGTTCGGTCACGTCCAGGGCGGCCAGCAGATGCGCGGTTTGAGCGACCAGCGGTGGGTCGCCGAGCAGATGCACGGTGTTCCTCGCCCGGTCCAAAAACAGTTCCGCGCGCCGCGTGCCTTTGACCAGCACGAAGTCGGGGCCGTCGTTCCGACCTTGCGGACGCGGTTCCAGGCGGGAACCGAGCATCTGCCGCAGTTGCAATTCGACGCGGGCCAGCGGCACCCGTGTCAGTTGCAGCGAGGTTTCAGCCCGGCGCACCGGCAGGACCGCCGGCACGCCGGCGGCAGCCGTTGAACCTTGTTCCAGCGGACGGTTCAGCTCGCCGGCAACCTGCGCCTGGACATCGGGCGGCGCCAGCACGACGACTTGAGACGTGTCCGGGTCCGTCGTCAGGCGGGCGTCGGGGCGAGTGCGAAAACGGGCTTCCAGTCTGGCCGCCACTTCCGCTAGCTGGTTCCGGGGGACCGGATAGGCGCGGACGACGGGCGTGGCCGACTGCGATGGCGCCGTCGTCCGGGCTGTGGTCCGGCCCGAAACGCTGGCCGACGGGCGATCGACCGAGTCGACGAATTGCCGCACGATTTTGCGAGCCTGCTCCGAGCCGCGGACCAGAATCTGGTTCCCCTGCGAGTCTACGATGACGTGGGGCGGCGGTTGGAGACTGCTGAGCAACGGCGTCAGCAACGGTTCGACATCGGCCGCTGTCTTGTGACGCAACGGAAAGGCATCGTACGAACCGCCTTCCGCGCCAATGCTGATCCAGCCCCAGAGAGCGAGCAAGAGCAACGCCGCCAGAGCGCTGTATCGCACTGCCAGGGATGCAGCCAGTTGCTGAAAAAACCGTCGTATTGGAACCACCGTGTTCACCTGCCAAGCGACGAACAGAACCAAGTCCTCTTCCCGACGCCGGCGCGTGGGAGAAACAGACAAGATGGCAAGATAAGCGTGGGGGATGCTAGGAATTGCGGCAGATCGCATCAAGGCCAGTTTGCGGCCGGCCGAGAAAAAACGCGCAAATGGCTTTGGCAGCGACTGCCAGCAGCGCCGGCAGCGGCGCCGGCAGCGGCGCGGGGTAAGACGGCTGGTAACCGCGACGAAACGCGGTTTCACGGGCTTCGCCGCGAAGCCGCGATCAGCTGCGAGGCGCCGCGAGCCAGCAGTTCGGCGGCCACTGCCCGCCCCAGGGACTCGGCCTGTTGGGGCGGGCCGGCCGACGAGGCGGCCAGGCGTTCGCGCCCGTCGGGGCTGAGCACGACGGCGTCCAACTGGAGGCCATCGCCCTGGACGCGGGCCCAAGCGCCGACGGGGGCCAGGCAGCCGGTGTCGAGCGCCGCCAGCAACGCTCGTTCCGCCAGCACCGCCCAGCGCGTGCCGGGGTGATCCAGTTGCGTCAGCGTCTGCAGGACGGCGTCGTCGTCACGGCGGGCTTCGACGCCCAGCGCGCCCTGCCCGACGGCAGGCAGCATTCGTTCCAGGGGCAGGATTTGAGTGATGCGTGCGCTCAGCCCCAGACGCTTCAGGCCCGCTTCGGCCAGGACAATGGCTTCGTACTGGCCCTCGTCCAGCTTCCGCAGGCGGGTGTCCACGTTGCCGCGAATTTCGGAAACCTGGAGATCGGGCCGCGCGTGCAGCAACTGCGCCCGGCGGCGACTACTGCCGGTCCCGATGCGGGCGCCGGGCGGCAAAGCGTCGAGCCCGTCGACAACGTGCGAGACCAGGACGTCCCGTACGCTCTCACGTTCGGGCACAGCGGCCAGGGCCAGGCCCGCCGGGCGTTCGGTGGGGAGATCCTTGAGGCTGTGGACGGCCAAGTCGACGGCGCCGTCCAGCAAGGCCCGCTGCAATTCCTTGGTAAAAACCCCCTGTCCGCCGATGGCCCCCAGCGGCCGGGATGAGACGTCGCCGTGAGTCGAGACGTGAACCAGCTCGACCGGCACGCCCAGTTGGGCCAAGGCCGCCGCGACCCAATCGGCTTGCCAGCGGGCCAAGACGCTGGCGCGGGTTCCCAACCGCAACCGCCGCGGGGCCGTCTGGCCGCGCCCGGACGGGGCCTTGGGACTCGGCAAGCGCGCCGCCGGGTGAGCTGGTTCGGTGGGCATCGGCAACACGCTCCTAGCTGGCATTCCAAACGTGTCGGCCAGTCGCGACACCGGACGGAACGGATTCCGCAAGCTCTTCGCGCTGCTGTTGGGGCGGGACGACCACGCCGCAGCTGACGAGGTACTGCAGGGCCTGATCGACCGTCATATTCAGGTCCAGCACCTCGCTTTTCCGGACCATGACCGTAAAACCGGTGCCCGGCACCGGCGACGTGGGGATCAAAAGGCTGAGCATCGGTTCGTTGGCCGCCGCGTAAACGTCGAGAATTCCCTCGCCGGTCACGAACGCAATCGCCCACGTGCCGCGGCGCGGGTATTCGACCGCCACCACGCGGTTGAATCCAATCCGCCGCTCGTCGAACACGTAGTCCGTCACCTGCTTGACGGACGAATACACATTCCGGACCAGCGGCACACGTTCGATCAGGCCTTCGAACAGACTCCAGATCCAGCGGCCGATGCCGGCGGCGAAGAACTTGCCGAGGAGATACATGACCAGTACGAACACGGCCAGAAACACGGGCAAGACCGTCGTCCGCCGCAGGTACACCAGGTCCACATAGCGTTCGAACCAGGCCTGGGCCGTCTGGGGAACATCCGCCTTGGGGCTGGCCTTCACCACCTCGTGGACGTGATGCGGAATCCACTCGCCGCTGCGCAACTCCTGGTAGGACTTGATGCGAGCGGCCTCGGGCGGCTTGACGCGCACATCCCAAATCGCGGCCACGATCAGACGCCGGGCGGTGTTTTCGACAGGCGCCAGGACGTACGCCGAAATCAGGTTCCAGGCCCAGAGAAAGACGACGATCGTCAGCAGGGGCGGCAGAACGACGCCCAGTCCGTGCAGCACGGCACGGCGAAACGGTCGCCGTCGCGGCGCCGGTCCTTCGCTCTGGGTGACTTGATCGCTCACAGGCATCTCTGTCGGGACATTGCTAAAAAGGCCATTCACCCACCGGGACACTCACAACTGCCGTTGCGCAAGCCCGACACCGCGAGCAACCACGGCCACGGTCACCCGTGCGACTCCGGCGCGGCGCAGTGTGCGGGCGGCCTCACTGGCCGTGGAACCCGTGGTCATGATATCGTCGACCAACAACACGTGACTGCCCACTATATCATAGTCCGAATTGAACGCGAATGCGTCTCGCACGTTGGCTGCCCGTTCCGAGGGCAACAGCGTTCCTTGCTTCTGCGTGCGGCGGCGACACCGGATCAGGTCATTTGCCGACGGCAGGCGAAGCCGCCGGGCCATCGTTTCGACCAGCAGATCCGGGCTGTTGACGCCGCGCCAGACCCGCTTCAGCCAGTACGCCGGAATCGGAACGAGCAAATCCGGCAACGAGGCCGCCAGGACCTCGCGGACCCGGTCGGCCAGCAGATATCCCATCGACAGCGTCAGCGGCTCCTGGGCGCTTTGCTTCATCCGAATCACGGCTTCCCGGAGCGCCCCCTGATACACGCCCAGCGCCACGGCGGCCTGGAACTGATAACGGCGGTTTCGGCACCGCGGACAATCGTCTTCCCGGTGATCCGCGGGCACGGGCGCCGCGCAGCGCCGGCATACCGCGACCGGCAACGCCTGGAAGGCCTGGCGGCAGGCGGAACAAAACAACGGCGACTCGGCAAGCGAAGGCAATTCGGCGCCGCAGAAATTACAGGCGGGCGGCAACAACAGATCGGCGCCCAGCCTCACGAGGCGAAATGTCAGACCCAGACCTGGCATTCGACCGGTCACCTTCGGCTCCCGCCGCAGCGCGGCCGCGCCTGCCGGCTTGGCCGGCCTCACGCGAACAGCAGATCTTCGACGGCGTACCCCTTTCCCAAGCCGAACACGCGGTCGACGTTCTCGCGGAGCACGCACTTGCCGAGGGCGATTGCCCGCTCTTCGCTCCAACCGCGGTCGACGACAAACCGTTCCGCCAGCACTTTGGCCAACACCCGTTTGTACATGCGGAACTTGGGCAACGCGAATTCCAGCTTGTACATGTCGCTGTAGTAGCCGATCTGCTTCGTCTGCGGCACCACTTCCAGACGCGCCGACAAATCCCGCTCGATGAACGCCGGCGTGTTCGAATACCACCAGTGGCCCTGCGTCACGACGTTGGGAAAGATCCAGGCGTAGCTGGTCAGTTCCTGATTGGTGACGCTGGCCAGGACGGAGACCGGAAAGGTCACCTGGGGGAAGGCGTTGAACAGCTCCCGGTACTGGATCAGCGACACGCGGCTGTCGTACAAGTCCTGTCCCTGGTACACGCCCGCTTCATAGACGCGGCGGTTGACGCCGATCATCAGGTCAAAGGGCAAGTGGAATTCGGTGCAGAATTCAGCCAGCGTCCAGAAGACGAATTGGGACAGCGCCTGCTGATGAGACAGGGCTGCGTCCGTGCCCCGCTTGCCGATCTCCTGGATCGCCGTGTCGGCCCGCCCCGGCGAGATCCTCGCGGGCGAGAAGTCCGGGGGCAGGCTGATGGCGCAGGCTTTCGCGCCTTTGGATTTGAAATGCTCGAACCGTTTCCCGAGGGCCGCCCGCAGCGAACCGGCATCGCCGACGGAGACGCCGGACACATCCTCCAACCGCTCGCGGACATCCGGCCTGGCCAAGTGAAACACCAGATCATCCGTCCGCAGGCAGGGGATGTACACGGCGGTGTCAAAGCCTTCCAGCGGGTCGTCGAACTCGTTCGTCAGAAACACCGCCTGCAGCTTGCTCTGCTCCAGCACCTGACCGGCCCAGTCTTCGGAAGCCTGCTTCGCGCACGCCGCGTCGTACAACGGCTCCCAGTTATCGGCCGAGATCCGGTCGCCTTGGAAACCGAAGAAGGCCTGGGCGAGTTCCAAAAACCAGCTGTACTGGACGGTGTTCTGCAGCGGCGCCAGGTTGGCGAATAGCCGCCCGCATTTCTCCTTGGGATCCAGGCCCGCCTCTTCTACTTGCTCCTTGGGCATTCCCGCCGAGTGAGCCAACTCGGTGTAGTAGTGATACCCCAGGATGTCGGCCAAGGTGGACGACGCCGGCTGAAGGGCGTTGATGTGCGTATGGGGATCGATCAGGACGACCGAGTCCAATTCGGCAAAGATGCGGAGACGTAGTGCGTCGGACATGGCGTGGATCAACCTTCGCGAAAACGGGGTCGAAACGGTAACACTTCCCGAAGCCGTCGGTGCAGGCCGGAACAGGCTTGACCAGAACGATGGTCACTTTGCGATTGTAACCACAAAACGCCCTGGTCAACATGCGCCGCCGCGGTTTTTCCCGCGAATCGGCGGCGAAAGAGGGCAGGAGAAACGCTGGCCCGCCGCTTCTTGCAGGGGCTGCATGCGGGCTTGGCACGCACGATCCTAGCACCAAACGGGAAACAGCCACGGAAAGTCGCTGTCCAGGATGGCACGGTCGCGCGAAATGGGGTCAGGCTTACAGAATTCAATTTTGGCCGAGCAGAGTCATACGACGTGGCTGGCAACAAACTCGGCCAAAATTGAATTCTGTAAGCCAGACCCCAGCACCGAAACCGTGACTTCATCAACGACGCGGAAAGGTGCCGAAATCCCGTTTGGCGTTGCTGCCAGCATGGAAGGCTTTGCGTTTTCAGGTCGGCGCGCGGATCTCGATTTTCTCGAGTTTCAGCTCAAACTGTTTGGGAACGACGACGATCCCGGAATCCGAGATCGTGCACCCGTGCAGGAGGTCCTCGTCGCGGTCCCAGCCGACGCGTACGTGGGCGGGAATCCGCACGTGTTTGTCGATGATGGCCCGCCGGACTTTGGCATGGCGGCCGATCTCGACGCCTTCGAGAAGAATGGAATCCTCGACTTCCGCCCAACTGTTCACCCGCACATCGCAAGACAGCAGCGAATGCTTGACGCGGCCTCCGGAGATGATCGAACCGCTGCCGACAACGCTTTCCATCAACTCGCCCACCCGCCGCTCCGGCCCTTTCGTCGTGGCGAACACCGTTTTCGCCGGAGGATAAGGCGGCACGTACGTGCGGATCGGCCAGTCCTGATCGTAGAGATTGAGTTCGGGCTTCACGGCCACGAGGTCCATGTTGGCTTCATAGTAGGCGTCGATCGTCCCCACGTCGCGCCAATACTGCCTGGCCCCCGTAGCCGGATCGCGGAAGGGATACGCCTGGACCCGATGCGTGTCAATGATTGCCGGCAGAACGTCTGTCCCAAAGTCGTGCGTGCTGTCCGTCAGGTTGGCATCATCACACAGCAAATTGTACAGTTCGTGGGCCTTGAAGACGTACACGCCCATCGAAGCGAGAAACCGTTGTGGATCGTCGGGCATCGGCGCGGCATGGGCCGGTTTCTCGATGAACTTCCGCACGCGCCAAGCATCATCCACTTCGACAACCCCAAACTCGCGGCTATGCTCCAACTCCATCGGCACGCAGGCCAGCGTCGCAAACGCCCCCGACGCCATGTGCTGAGCAAGCAACGGACGGTAGTCCATCTTGTAGACCTGATCCCCCGACAGGATCAGCACGTACTCCGGATTGTATCGCTCCAGCGTGTAGATGTTCTGATAGACCGCGTCTGCCGTGGCGCGGTACCAATTGTCGCCGACACGCTGCTGAGGCGGAACGACGTCGATAAACTCGTTCAACTCGCGGTACAGAAACTTCCAGCCGGCGTCGATGTGGCGGTCCAGGCTGGCAGCCTTGTACTGCGTGAGCAGGAGGACCCGCCGCAAGCCGCTGTTGATGCAATTGGACAGCGTAAAATCGATAATCCGATACATGCCTCCAAACGGCACGGCTGGCTTGCTGCGATCGATGGTCAGCGGCTCCAAACGCGTCCCCCGCCCGCCAGCCAAGATCAAGGTCAATACGTCGTTCATGACGGACTCCGTTCTGTTGGTGCCCGCAAGGCAGCCTTGGCAGGCCACGGCTTAAGACGCTCGAAACCCAACATCGGTTTCAGCCAGACCGTTTCGGCCTCCGAACCAGCCCGCTAACACTGCGTTTGCATCGAAGTGGAATTATTCTAACAACAATATTTCCTGTTGCAAGCAGATATTTTGCAGGTTAGAATTGGCGGCGTGCTTTGGCACTTGAGCGCGTCTTGGCAGGCGAACGCATACCTGAAAGTAGCAATATGGACGTGGAACGGTTGGTGTTCGAGTCCCTACGACGCATTGCGCATTCCCTGGACGTACATTCGCGCGCCCTGTTGCGCGACCACAATCTGACGGGCCCACAACTGAGCGTGTTGAAAGAGTTGGCTCGTCACGGACAAGCGCCGATCGGCACGCTGGCCAAGAACACTTATCTGGGCGCACCCACGGTAACCGGCGTGGTGGATCGCCTGGAACGGCAAGGGTGGGTGGCGCGAGGGCAGAGCAGGGATGATCGGCGGCAAGTGATGATCACGATTACGGAGGCGGGGCGGCGGTTGCTGGAAAGCGATCGGCCTTTGTTTCCTCACGTTTTTTGCGACGGTCTGCGGCGACTGCCGGAAGCGGAACAGCGTCAGATCTGTGACGTTCTGCAACGGGTGGCGAAAATGATGGAGGATTCCGCGTTTCACGTCGTCGGGTAGCAGCCTGTTGAAAGAGGGGACCAGGGGACGCGCACCTCTCGGTGGCCGTTTTTCCTTTAGTTTTTCGCATGCAGCTCGGCGCCAGCTTTTTTCAACAGGCCGTGAGCGTCGCGGTGGTTGGGAGCGGGGCGCCGGGAAGTTGCGGCGGGGCGGCGGAAAGCCGCGCCGCACGGAATCCGTCGGCAGCGTCGGCGCACGACTTCCAGAACCACGGCGGGCGGACGGTTGCCTTTGTCACGAGAACGGTCGGGGCGTCCCGCGCCCACGCGGCGCGGGGTCGCTCGAAAGAAAGGGTTAAGGTGTGGCCATCAGGACGTTGGAAAAAGAGGTCGCGATCGTCAAGCCGCTCGCGGAACGCGATCCCACGTGGTTCAAAGACGCAGTCATTTATCAGCTGCACGTGCGTTCGTTTTTTGACTCGACAGGCGACGGGATCGGCGACTTCCGCGGACTGACGGAGAAACTGGGCTATATCCAGGATCTGGGCGTGACGGCCATCTGGCTGCTGCCTTTCTTTCTGTCGCCATTGCGGGACGACGGCTACGACATCGCGGATTACACGCGCATCCATCCGGCCTACGGCAACCTCCGCGATTTCGAGACCTTTCTCCGCGAGGCGCACCGCCGCGATTTGCGGGTGATCACGGAGATGGTCATGAACCACACGTCGGACCAGCACGAGTGGTTTCAGAAGTCGCGGCGGGCCAGGCCCGGCGACAAGTGGCGCGACTTCTACGTGTGGAGCGACACGAACGAACGGTACCGGGAAGCCCGCATCATTTTTCAGGACTTCGAGACGTCGAACTGGACGTGGGACCCCGCGGCCCAGGCGTTTTTCTGGCACCGGTTTTACCACCACCAGCCGGACCTGAATTTCGACAATCCGGAAGTCCACGAGGCGATGTTTCAGGCGATCGACTTCTGGCTGGACATGGGCGTGGATGGGGTGCGTTTGGACGCGGTGCCGTATCTGTACGAACGAGAAGGGACGAATTGTGAGAATCTGCCGGAGACCCACGCTTTTCTCCGCAAGACCCGCCGTCACGTGGAGGAGAAATACGCCGACAAGATGCTGTTGGCCGAAGCGAACCAGTGGCCGGAAGACGCCGCGGCCTACTTTGGCGACGGCGACGAATGCCACATGAATTTTCACTTCCCGCTGATGCCTCGGCTGTTCATGGCCGTCGAACGGGAAGACCGTTTTCCCATCATCGACGTCCTGGAACAGACGCCGGCCATCCCGGCCTCTTGTCAATGGGCGATCTTCCTGCGGAACCACGACGAGTTGACGCTGGAGATGGTCACCGACGAAGAGCGGGATTACATGTACCGGGCTTATGCCGAGGACCCGCGGGCCCGCGTCAATCTCGGGATCCGCCGCCGCCTGGCCCCGCTGTTGCGCGACAACCGCCGCAAGATGGAACTGCTGAACGGCCTGCTGCTCTCGCTGCCCGGCACGCCGATCGTTTACTATGGCGACGAGATCCGGATGGGGGACAATATCTATCTGGGCGACCGCGACGGAGTGCGGACGCCGATGCAGTGGAACGACGACCGCAACGCGGGGTTTTCGCGGGCCAACCCCCAGCGTTTGTTTTTGCCCGTGATCATCGATGCGCCGTTCCACTACGCCTCCCGCAACGTCGAAGTCGAGCAGGGCCGCCCGCATTCGATGCTTTGGTGGACGCGGCGGATTATCGGCCTGCGGAAGCAGCACGCGGCGTTCGGGCGGGGCGAGATCGAGTTTCTGACGCCGGAGAATCCCAAGGTCTTGGCCTACCTGCGGCAATACGGGAAAGAAACGCTGTTGGTCGTGGCCAACCTGTCGCGGTACTCGCAATGCGCCGAGTTGGACTTGTCGCGGTTCCGCGGCCAAACGCCGGTCGAAGTCTTTGGCCTGACGCGTTTCCCGCCAATCGGCCAGTGGCCCTACTTCCTGACGCTCGGCCCGTACGCGTTCTACTGGTTCCGGCTGGAATGGGCCAGTGACGAAGCGGAGCCGTTGTCCGGACAACTGCCGGCGTGCAACGTCGGCGATCGCTGGGACACGCTGTTCGAAGGCCAGCCGCTCGGCTGCCTGGAAGCGGCGCTGCCAACGTACCTGAAACGGCAACGCTGGTTTGCGGGCAAGGCTCGGCCGATCCAGCGGGTGAAACTGCTGGACGTGCTCACGGTCCGCGACGTCCCGGAGGTCACCGGCGAAATCAAACGCCACGGCCGGCCGCAAGCCGACGGACTGCCGGCGACGCGGTTGCTGATCGTCCGCGTCTTCTACGTCCAAGGCGAGCCGGAAACGTACGTGCTGCCGGTGGTATTCGCGCAAGGGGACCAGGAGTCTGACATCCTGGGCGACCGTCCGGGGGCCGGCATGATCTCGGTCACCCGCTCGGACGACGGGGCGAAGGCGACCCTGTGCGACACGACGCAGGAGAGCGAATTCTGGGTGTTGCTGTACGACGCCATCGGCCGCAACCGGCTGATTCCGGGCCGGCAGGGTGAAGTCGAACCGTTCCAGACGCAAGCCTTCTGGCAGTTTGGCAACGAAGTCCCGCTGGAGACGTCCGTGCATGGCGGCGAGCAAAGCAATACTTCGGCGGTGTTGGGCGGGCGGTTGATCCTGAAACTGTTCCGGCGGATCGGCGAGGGCGAGAACCCGGATCTGGAAGTGGGCCGGTACCTGACCGAAAAGACGGATCTGACGTGCGTGCCGCAGGTCGCCGGGGCGTTGGAATACCGCACCGCCGACGGTCCGCGATACACGCTGGCCGTGCTGCACGAATACGTGGCCAACATGGGCGACGCCTGGGTCTACACGCTGGATGAACTCGGCCGATACCTGGAGCGGATCGAATCGGAGTTGCCGGGCCCTCCGCCGGGCGCCGCCCTGCCGTCGGCGTCGTTGCTGGAGTTGGCGGAGCGAGTTCCGACAGTTCCGGCGCAGGAGATGATCGGACCCTACCTGTCGTCCGCCGACTTGCTGGGCCGGCGCACCGCCGCCCTGCACCTGGCACTGGCCGCCGGCGAGGACGAAAGCTTTGCGCCCGAACCGTTCACGAAGCTGTACCAGCGCAGCTTGTACCAGTCGCTGCGCGCCCAGGCCCGTCGGACGCTGGAGTTGTTAAGGAGCCGGCTCGCGCATCTTCCGGATTCGGTTGCCGCGGTCGCCAGACGCTTGCTGGAGCAGGAAGAAACCCTGCTCGACCGTTACCGCGAAGTGGCCGAACGCCGGATCTCCGCGCTGCGGACCCGCTGCCACGGCGATTTTCACCTTGGCCAAGTCTTGTTCACCGGCAGGGATTTCGTCATCATCGATTTTGAGGGTGAGCCGGACCGCCCGATCGGCGAACGCCGCATCAAGGCTTCCCCCTTGCGGGACGTTGCCAGCATGATTCGCTCGTTCCATTACGCAGCGCACGCGGCGGTCCGCCGTCCGCAACTGGAACCCAACTCGGCCGAGGCCGGCGGCGACGACCGCGCGCGCTGGTTGAACGTGTGGTCGGCATGGAGTTCGGCCTGTTACCTCAAAGCCTATTTGGCCGAGGCGTCGCGCGGCAACTTCTTGCCGGAGAGCCGCGAAGACCTGGAGACGTTGCTGAACGCTCACCTACTGGAGAAAGCCGTGTACGAATTGGGCTACGAGTTGAACAACCGTCCCGAATGGGTCTGCATTCCGCTGGCAGGCATTTTGCAACTGCTGGACGAGGCGGCTTCCTGACGGGCGGTGTCGGGACCGAAACAGCAAGGGCCGAGACGGTCAAGCCGGAGAGGACCGGTCAGACGCGACCGCCGGAACGGAAAGACGGAGACGTGTATGGGAACGCATGAATCACCGCTGCCGAGACATCCAACGCATCCGCCCACGCTAGGCGCCACCTGCCTGGGCGACGGCGAATGCCGGTTCCTTGTGTGGGCTCCCCTGGCCGAGCGCGTCGACCTGAAACTGCTGACGCCCGACGAGCGTCTGCTGCCCATGCGACCGCGCGAGCGGGGCTATTTCGAGGTGGCTGCCTCAGGCATCGCGGCGGGGACCCGCTACGTCTATTGCCTGGACGGCCACCGCGACCGGCCCGATCCGGCTTCGCGATACCAGCCGGACGGCATCCATCAAGCTTCGGCGGTGGTCGCTCCGCAGTTCGCCTGGTCCGACGAGGCTTGGCACGGCATTCCGCTGCACCAGTACGTGACGTACGAGATGCACGTGGGGACCTTTACCGCCGAGGGCACGTTCGACGCCGCGGCCGCCCATTTGGACGACCTGCGGGACCTGGGCGTCACGGCGATTGAACTGATGCCGGTCGCCCAGTTTTCCGGCGAGCGGAATTGGGGATACGACGGGGTCCATCCGTTCGCGGTCCAGAACACGTACGGCGGGCCGGACGGTTTGCGGCGGTTCGTCAACTCGGCGCACCGCCGCGGGCTGGCGGTGGTTCTGGACGTCGTCTACAACCACGTCGGTCCGGAGGGGAACTACTTGTCCGAGTTTGCCGGGTACTTCACGGATCGCTATCAGACGCCTTGGGGCCGGGCCGTCAACTTCGACGGTCCGGGCAGCGACGAAGTGCGGCGGTTCTTCATCGAGAATGCCCTCGCCTGGATCTCCGACTACCATCTCGACGCCCTGCGGTTGGATGCGGTACACGCCATCTGCGATCGCTCGGCCCTGCCGTTCCTGGAGGAGTTGGCCGACGCGGTGCGGCTGGAGGGTGAGCGGCTGAACCGCCGCGTGTACACGATCGCCGAAAGCAGCCTGAACGACTCGCGGTTGCTCGCCCCGAAAGAGACAGGCGGGTACGGCATCGACGCCCAGTGGTGTGACGACCTGCATCATGCGCTTCGCACAGAGTTGCTGGGCGAGCGTGGCGGTTACTACGCCGACTACCGCGGCTTGGACGATCTGGTGAAGGCCTACCGCGACGGCTTCGTGCAGGACGGCCGCTGGTCCGAGTACCGTGGCCGCCGGCACGGCAATTCCGCGCGGCACCTGGATCCCGTCAGGTTGGTCGTCTGCTCGCAGAATCACGACCAGATCGGCAACCGTCTGCTGGGCGATCGGCCGACTGAGTTATTGTCGCACGAGCAGTTGAAGCTGGCTGCCGCCGCGGTGATCCTGTCGCCCTGCCAGCCGCTGCTGTTCATGGGCGAAGAGTACGGCGAGACGGCGCCTTTTCAGTTTTTCGTCAGCTACGCGGACCCCAAGCTGGTCGATGCCGTGCGCCGCGGGCGAAAAGAAGAGTTCGCCCGGTTTCACTGGCAGCAAGAGCCGCCCGATCCGCAAGACGAACAGACGTTTCACCGCAGCAAGCTGAACCACGAACTGAAGCACGTGGATCGGCATCGCGTGTTGCGGGATTTCTACAAGCGGCTGATCGAGTTGCGCAAGAGCGAGCCGCCGTGGGCATTTCCCTCGCGCCAGCGGCTGGAGGTCTCGCTCCTGTCCCCGGCGCGGGCGATGGCCGTCCGCAGCGGGTCGGCCGACCGGGAGCTGATCGTGGTGTTTCACTTCGGAGCGGAGACGGCGGAGACCACGGCCCGCCTGCCGTCCGGCACGTGGGACAAGCTGCTCGATTCGGCGGACGTGCAGTGGGGCGGGCCCGGCAGCGGACTGCCGCCGCGTCTGGCGTCGTCCGGCGAGGTGCAGTTGTCGCTGGCTCCGTATTCCGCCGCCGCTTTTGGGAGAGCCGACTAGTTCACTTGACTTGAATTGACAGGGGAAGGGACCATCGCCGATGACCGACACGGAACCAGCAAGGCCATTGATTGGACTCGGGCGACGGCTCCGCCGCGCACGGTCGCGGAGTCAGAACTCCGAAACGCCGGCCGGCGTGCGGCGCGTGTGGCCGGGCAAGCCGTATCCGTTGGGAGCCACGTGGGACGGGCGCGGCGTGAACTTTGCCCTGTACGCGGAGCACGCGACCCAGGTGGAACTGTGCCTGTTCGACTCGGCCGCCGCGGACCGGGAAGCCGAGAAGATTCTCATGCCGGAACAAACCGACATGGTATGGCACGTATTTCTCCCGGATGTCGCTCCCGGACAGCTCTACGGCTACCGCGTCCACGGCCCGTATGAACCGCAGCAGGGAAATCGCTTCAACCCCCACAAGGTGTTGCTGGATCCCTACGCGAAACTGGTCGCACGGCGCACGCATTGGGACGATTCACTGTTCGGCTACACGATCGGTTCCCCGGATGAAGACCTCTCGTTCGACGAGCGGGACAGCGCGGCGTACGCGCCGCTGGCAGCCGTCATCGATCCGGCCTTTACCTGGGGTGACGACCGCCCGCCGAAGACGCCCATGCACAGGACGGTGATCTACGAGCTGCACGTCCGCGGGTTCACGAAGCTTCATCCGAGAATTCCGGAGAATCTTCGCGGCACCTACGCGGGTCTGGCCTCGGCGCCGGCCATCCGGTACCTGAAATCGCTCGGCATCACGGCCGTCGAACTGATGCCGGTGCATCATTTCCTGCAAGATCGGCACCTGGTTGACCGGGGATTGGCCAACTACTGGGGCTATAACACCCTGGCCTTTTTCGCCCCCCATTTATCTTACGCGGCGTCGGAGTTGCCGTTGGACGCGGTCCGCGAGTTCAAGATGATGGTCCGCAACCTGCACGCGGCCGGGATCGAGGTGATTGTGGACGTGGTCTACAACCACACGGCCGAGGGCAATCATCTGGGGCCCACGCTGTCGTTCCGCGGCATCGACAACGCCGCCTATTACCGCCCGGCTCCCGAAGATCCGCGGTACTGCATGGACTACACCGGCTGCGGAAACACGTTGAACGTCATGAACCCGCGCGTGCTGCAGCTGATCATGGACAGCCTGAGATACTGGATTCTGGAAATGCACGTGGACGGGTTCCGATTCGATTTGGCCAGCGCCCTGGCCCGAGAACTGCACGCCGTGGACAAGCTGGGCGCATTCTTCGACATCATCCACCAGGATCCGGTCATTTCCCAGGTCAAGCTGATCGCCGAACCGTGGGATCTGGGCGAAGGCGGCTACATGGTGGGCAATTTTCCCACGCAATGGTCCGAGTGGAACGGCAAGTACCGCGACATTGTGCGCTCGTTCTGGAAGGGCGACGGCGGTGTGGTTTCCGAGTTTGCCACGCGGTTTTGCGGCAGCAGCGACCTGTACGCCTGGAGCGGACGGAAGCCGCGAGCCAGCATCAACTTCGTCACCTGTCACGACGGTTTTACGCTCGAAGACCTCGTCTCCTACGATTCCAAGCACAACGAAGCCAACCGGGAAGACAACCGGGACGGCGCAGACCACAACATCAGTTGGAACTGCGGCGTCGAGGGCCCCACCAACAACCGCAAAATCCTCGCCCTCCGCGATCGCAAGAAGCGGTCGATCCTGGCCACGCTGATCTTCTCGCAGGGCGTCCCCATGCTGCTGGCCGGTGACGAGTTCGGCCATTCCCAAGGTGGCAACAACAACGCCTACTGTCAGGACAACGAAACGACCTGGCTGAATTGGGCTGCCGCCAAGCAGAAACGGAACCGGCAACTCCTGGACTTCGTCCGCCAGGTGATCGAGATCTTCCGCAGTCAACCCGTGTTCCACTGCCGCAAGTTCTTCTCCGGCCGCGCCATCGGCGGCAGCGAAGCGGTGGACATCGCCTGGATCAATCCCGATGGCACCGAGATGAACGACCAGCAATGGAACGAGCCGCACGTCAGGTGTTTTGGCGTCGTCCTGTTCGGCGATCGCATCGACGTGGACGAAGAAGGCGAAGAGATCAGCGGCGATACCCTCCTGATCCTGTGCAACGGCGACCACGAACTCATCATCCCCTTTACCTTGCCGAGCACGGAAGAGGATCTGCCGTGGCAGCGGCTGATCGACACGCTTGAGCCCGAAGTGGCGAAAGACGAATTCGCGGGAAGTGCGGCATACGCGTTGCACCCCTGTTCTCTGGCCGTCTTCCGGATGGCCATCGAGCCGCAGCATCCGTAATTTGCGCCTCCGGCGGAAGCGAAGGAGAAACAGCAAATGGGCGCCCCCAATCAGCCGATGGCAACGTACCGCCTGCAATTCAACCGGGAATTCCGGCTGCTGGACGCCCAGTCGCTGATTGCCTACTTCAGCCGCCTGGGAATCACCCATGTGTACGCATCGCCGATCCTGCGGGCCCGCCAGGCGAGCCTGCACGGTTACGACGTGGTGGATCCTCTGACCGTCAACCCCAGCGTGGGGAACATGAGCGAATTAGCCGGATTCGTGGCTGATTTGCGAAAGTTCGGCTTGGGGCTTGTCCTGGACATCGTCCCCAACCACATGGCCGCCAGCATCGAGAATCCGTATTGGCGGGACGTGCTGACCTACGGCCGCAGTTCCCCGTTTGCCCGCTGGTTCGACATCGACTGGCGGCTGGCGGATCCGGAAATGTGGGGCCGCGTGTTGCTGCCGGTGTTGGGCGAATCGCGGGCGCGGGTGCTGGCGCAGGACCAGTTTCGCGTCGAATGGTCGGAGGGCCGCTTCCTGGTGCGCTATTTCGAGCACGCACTTCCCCTCGACCCCGCGACGATCCCGTCGATCTGCGATTTCGGCTGGGGCAGTCTCGTGCAACGCCTGGAGCTGCAGGCCCCAGTCCTGGACAAACTGGCCGGCATCCTGGCTCGCCTGAGGAAGCTCCCGAAGCTGGTCGTCCGTCTGCGCCGGCACGTCGACGTCGACCGCGACGAGACGGAAGAGCGGCTGGCCGAGTTTGCACGCCTGGTCGTCCAGTCGCCGACGATCCAGCGCTGGGCGGAGGAAACCGCCGAGGGCTTCGGCCGCGGGGAGGAAGGCCGCCGCCGGCTGCGCAAACTGCTGGACGGCCAACCGTACCGCCTGGTCCATTGGCGGGAGGCCGCACAGAAGATCAACTACCGGCGTTTCTTCGACGTCAACGAGTTGATTTCGATCCGGCAAGAGGATCCGCAAGTCTTCGAGGCCACGCACACGCTGGTTCTCCGCTTGTTCAACGACGGCTTGCTGGACGGACTCCGGATCGATCACATCGACGGGTTACGCGATCCGCGGGGCTACTTGAAGCGGCTGGCCGACGTCCTGGCCGACACGACGCGGTCCCGGCACGCTGCCCCGCTGTTTGTGGAGAAGATCCTGGCGGCCGACGAGGACTTGCCCGGCGACTGGCCCGTATCGGGCACGACGGGCTACGAGTTCCTCAACCAGGTCGAGGCAGTGTTGTTGTCGGACCAGGGGTTCGAGGAGATCGAAGAGCAGTATCGCCGCCTGCTCCGCCGGCCGGTGCATTTCGCCGAAATCGCCGCTTGGGGAAAACGTCGCGTGTTGCGCAACGATCTCTCGCCCCAGATCGGCCGGCTGGCCGACGCCTTGCTGCAACTGTGGGACAGCGGCCGACCGCCCCCGGCGGCGGGCCGGGCCGAGGAAACGCCTGCGACGGCAGCTGCGGAGGCGCCGCCGGGGGGCTTGGCGCCTCCAGCCGCGCTCCAGGCACAAACGCTCGATCTGGTCCGCGATGCGGCTGTTGTTCCAGCCCCCCTCCCGGCCTTGACCAAGCACGACCTCGTCGAGGCCATTGTCGAGCTGATGGTCGCCTTGCCCGTCTATCGCACTTACGTGGAAAGCAACCAGAGCACGATCGGTGACGCCGATCGGCGGCATCTGGAGGCCGCCCTGCAAGGCGCTCGCCGCAGCGGCCGCGCTGTGCCCGCAGCCATCGACTTCCTGGGCCAGGTCCTGCTCCTGGAAGGAGCCTCGCGCCTGTCCGCGCACGAACTCAACCGGCGCGTCAACTTTATCCAGCGTTTCCAGCAGCTCACGGGCCCGGCAGCGGCGAAAGGCATCGAAGATACGGCCTTCTATGCCTATGTGCCCCTGGTCTCGCTCAACGAAGTTGGCGGCGAACCGCACTTGCCCTCCCCGGACCCGGCACAGGCCCTGCACCGGGCCAACGGACTGCGGGCGACGAACTGGCCGCGCACGATGCTGTGCGTCACCACGCACGACACCAAGCGGACGGCGGATGTCCGAGCTCGCCTGGACGTGCTGTCCGAACTGCCGAAACTGTGGACCGGCATGGTGACGCGCTGGCGGCGTCTGAACCACGAACACGGCAGGACGATCGCCGGCAAGCGGGCGCCGGACGCAAACGCCGAGTACCTGTTCTATCAAACCGTCGTCGGGTTGTGGCCCGCGCCGGGGCCGCGGCAGTCCGAGGCCCCGCCCGCCGCCGTCCTGCCGGAACTGCGCGAACGCATCGAAGAGTACATGCTGAAAGCCGCGCGCGAAGCCAAGACGCACACGTCCTGGACGAGCCCGAATCAAACGTACGAGGACGCCCTGGTGGCGTTCGTCCGCAGTCTTTTCCTGTCGGCCGACAGCGGTTCGCCGTTCCTTTCCGATGTCCAGCACCTGGTCGCCCGCATCGCCCGGCCCGGGTTCTGGAACAGTCTCTCCCGCACGTTGATCCAGCTCACCGCGCCCGGAACGCCCGATCTGTATCAGGGGGACGAATTGTGGAATTTCGCGCTGGTGGATCCCGACAATCGCCGCCCGGTCGACTACGAACGCCGCAGGCAACTGTTGGACGAAGTGATCACGGGTTTCGAGGCCCCGGACGAAGTGCGGCGGGAATTCCTGCAGAGCCTGGTCGAGCACCCCGAGGACGGCCGCATCAAGCTCCACCTGATTCGCTGTGCGCTGGCGGCCCGCCGCGATCATCCCCAGCTGTTTGCAGCGAACGAGTACATCGCCCTGGAGGCCGACGGACCTGCTCAAGGCCACGTCCTGGCGTACGCGAGAATGGCTTCCGGTTTCCCGGCCTCGACCGACGGCGGTTCGTCCGCCGACGCGGCCCTGGTGCTCGTCCCCAGGCTCACCACAACGCTCGTCGCCAATCCTGGCGACGCTCCGCTGGGTGAGCCCGTCTGGTCGGGCACCGAAATCCGGTTGCCGGAACCGCTGTGGAATCGCCGCTGGACCTGCGTTTTGACGGGCGCGCCTTCGGCCGCGGAAGGTGACGGCACGCTGGCCGTCAGTCAACTCCTTCGTTCGTTCCCCGCGGCGCTGCTGGTCAGCCGCCAGCGGTGAGCCCTCGGAACCGCCCCTTGGCTCTTCCGCGACGAAGGTGGAAGTAGAATCATCCCGGCTTCCCAAGGAGACGCGAATGTCATCAACACCGGCCTCTCAGCAGGCAATCCGCGCGGCGCTGGCACGACTGGGAATCGAACGGCTCGTGCTGTCGATCCATCAGGCGAGTTTTCCGCCCGCGCACGACGACATCGGACACGGGACGCCGTATTCGGACCAAGGTTGGGCGCTGATCGCGTGGCTGGCCGGCCTGGGCTTTACCGGCGTGGCGCTGGGGCCGGCAGGGATCACCAGCCGCACCAACCCGTCGCCCTACGACGCGACGGCCCTGTCGCGCAACCCGTGTCACATCGCTCTGAGGCCGTTGTGCGAAAGAGGCCTGTTGGACACTCGGCGGCTTGCCGCTGCCGTGGAAAATCGGCCGTCCGGCGCAGGGGCGGCGTATGCTTACGCCTGGACGACGCAACGCCGGCTGTTGGAGTCCGTGGCGGCCCTCGCTCGAAACGACGCCGCGGTGGCCGCGGGAGTCACGCAGTTGCAGCAGACGGCTCCCTGGTTGGCGGCCGAGGCTGGGTACGAGGCCCAGGCCGCCGCCGCGGGACACGACGATTGGCGTCGTTGGCCGCCCGAGCCGCCTCCGCACCACGACGCCGCCTGGAGCTTCCTGGTGTCCCAGTGGTTGGTCCGCGAGCAGCACGCCGCGTTTCGCAGCCATGCCCGCCGGCTGGGGCTGCGCGTGTACGGCGATCTGGCGATTGGCACCAGTCATCGCGAACAGTTCTTGTTTCGCGATCTGTTTCTGGCGGGCTACGCGATGGGGGCGCCGCCGAGTCGCACGAATCCGGACGGCCAGCCCTGGGGCTATCCCCTGCTGAACCCGGAAAAACTGGGGCCCGACGGCGAAGCGTGGCGGTACGCGGCCATGCGGTTGGACGCGATCCTGCAGGATCATGACGGCTTGCGGATCGACCATCCGCACGGCTGGGTCTGCCCCTGGGTCTACCGCACGGACGATCCCGATCCCTTGCACGCGGTGCAAAACGGGGCCCGGCTGTACGAATCGCCCGACCTGCCGGACCATCCCGCCCTGGCGGCTTATGCCCGCGTCCACAGCGACCAGATCGATCGCTCGCAGCCGCGTCACGCGGACAACTGGGTGCATGCTCTCGAACCAGGTCAACTCGCTCAGTACGCGCGCCCGTTCGACCTGATCGTGCGGCGAGTGCAAGCCCACGGAGGCGGCACGCCCGACTTGATGGTCGAGGTGCTTTCAACCTGCCCCCGACCGCTGGCCGAAGCGCTGGCACGGCACGGGCTGGGGCGTTTCCGCGTGATCCAAAAGGCCAACGTCCGGGACCCGCAGGATCCCTATCGCAGCGATCAGGCGCCGCCCCAGGACTGGATCATGTTGGGCAACCACGACACGCCACCTCTCCGCGCGGTGCTGGAGACATGGCAGGGCACGGACGAATGGAATCGCCGCGCCGCCTATCTGGCGGCCCGTTTGGCGACGGGCCCCCAGGAACGAGTGGCCCTGCAAACGCGGCTGGCGGAAGACCAGACCGCTCTGCTGACGGCAATGTTCGCCGACCTGTTCTGCGGCCCGGCGCGCAACGTGCTGATCTTCTGGGCCGACCTGTTCGGCTTGCGCAAAGTCTACAACCGGCCGGGGGTCGCGGATCCGGCCAATTGGAGTCTCCGCGCCCCTGCCGATTTCGACGCAGCCTATCGGGACGCCCGCGACCGAGGCGAAGCGCCCGACCTTGGCCTCGCCCTGGCGTGGGCTCTGCGAGCAAGACGCCTCGACCAGGACGCGGAAGGCCAAGAACTCAGCAAGTCGCTGCAAAAATGCCCGACGGGCAGGGCCCCTACCCCGTAGAACCGGTGGCCAAAACAACTTTTTGGATTTCGGCCACCCCGCTGTTTGCCAGCGTGAAGCCATGTTCAGAACCAGACACCGTCCCGCCGCGCGTTCTTCGGCCACCCCGCTGTTTGCCAGCCTGGTGGCGAAGCAGACGATTTCCTCGTGGATCTCTCTGGTCCTGAATCTCTACTGCGGTTTCGCGGATCTCACGCGAGGCGCGGAAAACGTGCAGCCGTCGAATCCCCAATAGCGCTGGCAGAACGGGCGGGCCGACGCCCGCCGTTGGCCGGGTCTCCTGCCGCGGTTGAGCCTATTCCATCGGCAGCGATCGCCACGGCAGACTGATTCCGCCGTCGACCAGCAGCGTGGCCCCTGTCATGTACGAATGCTTGGAATCGCACAGGACGAGGATTGCTTCAGCGATTTCCTCCGACGTGCCGAGTCGTCCCAGGGGGATGGCCGCTCCGCCGGTCTGCAAGGCCTCCTCGGAAGAGAACCGGCGTTCTCCGGGGGTGTCGATCCAACCGGGATGGATGATATTTACCCGAATACCGAATCTGGCGACTTCGAGCGCCGCGGTTTTTGCCATCTGATCGATGGCTGCTTTGGCCATATTGTAGGCCATCGCCGTGGGAAACGGGATGGTGGCGTGCGGTGAACTGACGACGACGACCGTTCCGGCGGTCCCTTGGCGAATCATCTGTTGGACAGCTGACCGCAGCAGGTGAAAAGCGCCCCACATCGTCACGTCGATGGTCCGTCGGAACTTGTCCATGTCCGCGTGGTAGAACACTTCCCGCACGCTGTACGCCGCATTGCTCACCGCGATATCCACCGACCCAAATCGCTCGGCGGCCATCGCGGTCATTCGTTCGACCGCCGCCTGATCGGCCACGTCAGCCTGGACTCGGATCGCTGGCGAACCCGCCTGGCAGATCGACTGCACCACCTCCTCGGCTTGCTCGTCATGAGAACGGTAGTTCACCACCACGTTGGCGCCGGCCCGGCCGAGGGCCAAGGCCGTCGCGCGTCCGATGCCCAGGCTGGCTCCCGTGACAACGGCCGTTTTTCCTCGCAGATCTACTCCGGACACCATCGCCTCCTGTCTCACCATACAGGCCTGCTCTGAACGTGGCCGCTCAGAAGTCCCTCGGTCAAGAGAGACCGAAGCGTTCCCCCAAAAGCGGGATTTTGGCGCCACGGGATTCCTGAGCAGGCCATCATCGTAGCCGCCGAGTCCGACCCGAGCAACACAAGCAAAGCGGCCTCGTTCAACGACAGTTTATTCCATCTTTTTCGCTTAAACCTCTGGACCTTGCGATCCGCCCAGTTAAAATCTATTCAAACGCCCCGGCGGCCAGTTCGCTCCTGCAACGCGCAAACAGCAGTCTATCTCCGCCCCCTAAAGAAGGCATGCGAACTCGCTGTGACCGGAAGCCCGTGGGCGTGATCCTTCCCGACTGGAAGAGTGGCGAATCTGGGCAAGATGCATGCGGACCCTATTCGCGGACAGCGCGTAATTTCTTTCCAATTTTCCACTTGGAGAAAACAGCTCCTGTACGGGTGGTAGAATTGGTTGCCCAGATCAGATTCGGAGACACAAATCGTCATGATGCCAGACGCAAGCAATTCCGGTTTCAGCAGGAAATGGATCATCGAAACGGGTCGTCGTTGTCCAGTTTTTGCGTCGCGATTGAGTTTCTATTGAAAGGAGGAAGCCGTCTTCTCGTGTTCCCGTCCCGCTGTTTGTTCTTAAACGGAGTGTAGGTGAGGAGTACTGCCTTGTACGACGCACTGCTTGAAGAGTTTGAAGACGAAGTTATTCGAACCCCGGACGATGAGGAAAGTCTGCGCAGCCTGCCGCTGGAGGAAGTGGACGACAGCGACGACGACGATTTGATGGAACCGCCGACGGAGGCGGAACCGGAAGGCCAGGAACTCAAGGAAGATGAAGACCTACTGGCGGGCATCGAGGACGACACGGAAACGTGGTCGGACGATCCCGTCCGCATGTATCTGACCCAAATGGGCGAGATTCCGCTGTTGACTCGAACGGAAGAAATTCGCTTGGCGCGCCGGATCGAAGTCACGCGCCGCCGCTTTCGGGCCAAATTGCTGGAATGCGACCACGTGATTCAGGCCGCGTTTCGCACCCTGAGACGGGTCCACGACGGCGAACTGCCTTTCGACCGTACGGTGCAGGTGTCCGTGACAGACCGTCTGGAGAAGGAGCAGATCCTAGGCCGTATTCCGCATAATTTGCGGACGGTGGAAGTGCTATTGAAACGCAACCGGCACGATTATCGCGTGGCCTTGGGCAAGTCGTTTCCCAAGAAGCGCCGCCGCGATGCTTGGGTGCGGTTGTCCCGTCGCCGGCGCCGGGCGGTGCGACTGATCGAGGAATTGGGTCTGCGAACCCAGAAGATCGAGCAGTACATCCCGATCCTGGAACAGTTCTCCAAGCGTCTGCAGGAACTGCAGGCCAATCTGCAGGGAATGAAACGGGACCGCAAGTCGCCCGAGGAACGCGAAAAGTGGCTCAGGGAGTATCGCAACATCCTCCGGGCCACGCAGGAGACGCCTCGCAGTCTGGCCAACCGCATCACCTTCTTGAAAGTGGTGTACTCCGAGTACCAGCAGGCCAAGCGCGAGTTGTCCGAGGGCAACCTGCGTCTGGTGGTCTCCATCGCCAAGAAGTACCGGAATCGAGGGCTCAGTTTCCTGGACCTGATTCAGGAGGGCAACGCGGGCCTGATGCGGGCGGTGGACAAGTTCGAGTATCGCCGCGGGTTCAAGTTCTGTACGTATGCGACTTGGTGGATCCGCCAGGCGATTACGCGCGCGGTAGCCGACCAAAGCCGCACGATCCGCATTCCGGTGCACATGGTCGAAACGATGTCCCGCGTGCGGAACGTGTCCCGGCAGTTGCTGCAGGAGAAGGGCCGCGAGCCGACACTGGAAGAGGTCGCCCGCCGGGCGGAAACGACGGTGGAGGAAGCCCGCCGAGTGCTCGCGATGAGCCGTTACCCCATCAGCCTCGACCGCCCCGTGGGCAACAGCGAAGATAGCCATTTCGGCGATCTGCTGCCGGACGGTGCCGCGGAGAGCCCGGCGACCGGAGCTTCGCAGGACATGTTGCGGACGCGCATCAACAAGGTACTGAAGACGCTCAGCTACCGCGAACGCGAGATCATCAAGCTGCGCTACGGCCTGGGAGACGGCTATAGCTATACGCTGGAAGAAGTCGGGCACATCTTCAAGGTCACCCGCGAACGCATCCGGCAGATCGAAGCCAAGGCAGTCCGCAAACTGCAGCAACCCAGCCGCAGCCAGGAACTGGTGGGATTCCTCGACTGACCTGAGCTGCCGACCCGGTTCGAGAAACCGCCGACCGCGTTCGAGAAACGTCGGTCCGGCAGCAGTCGAGCGACACGATGCTGGCCGCCGGTGCCGTAAAACGCCGGCCGCCGATGGCCGGCATCAAGCGGGATTTTGGCGCCTGTTGCGCGTCGTTGATCAAGTCACGATTTTTTTCTCCGCGCAGGCGCCGTCTTCGCACGGCGACTGGACCAACTCCGGACAGCGGCGGCGGCCTCCGTCCGCGTCCTGCACCTCGTTCTTCTGCGACGGGGTTCAGTCGACCAGCACGCGCATCCGCACGCTTTTGCCGTGGACGCACGGCAAGCGGTCGATTTCCTTGGTCGAGGCGGCGGCGTCGCCTTCGACAGCCGAGTGGGTCATGATCACCAGGGGCACCGTGTTGGCTTCCCCGTCCGGCGCGTGTTCGTGCTGGATCACCGAGGCGATGGAGATATGATGTTCGCCGAGCACGCCCGCGATTTGCGCCAGGACGCCGGGCCGGTCCTCGACCGTGAACCGCAGGTAGTAGCGAGACGGCAGCTTGGAGAAGTCCCGGATCGTGACGGGGGATTCGCGATTGGACCACAACTCCAACGTCTTGAACGTGATCCCGGTCCGGCCCACCGCGGTATCGATCATGTCGGCCACCACGGCGGAAGCCGTGGGCATCTGGCCGGCCCCCAGCCCATGATAGAACAACTGTCCGACGGCGTCGCCCACCACGCTGATCGCATTGTACGCCTCTCGCACCTCGGCCAGCGGGCGTCCGACGCGGACCAGCGTCGGCGACACGTGCAATTCCAGGCCTTCGTCGGCCAGTTTGGCGACCGCCAGCAGCTTGATGCGATAGCCCAGCTCTCGCGCGTACCGCAGATCGGCCGGGTCCAACTTGTCGATGCCCACCCGCGGGATCTGGCTCCAGTGGACGCGGACGCCGAAGGCCAGGTGGGCGAGGATGGCCAGTTTTTGAGCGGCGTCGGTGCCGTCCACGTCCAGGGTCGGATCCAGTTCGGCATAGCCGCGCCGCTGGGCTTCCTTGACCGCCTTGGCGTACGGCGTACCGTGCTCTTCCATCTGCGAGACGATGAAGTTGCTGGTGCCGTTCAGGATGCCACGCAACGAAGTGAGTTGGTTGGCCGACAGGCACTGGCTGATGTTGGCGATGATCGGGATGCCGCCGGCCACGGCGGCTTCGAAAGCGATGGAGCGTCCCAGTTCGCGAGCCCGGTCGAACAACTCGGGCCCGTGTTCGGCCAACATCGCCTTGTTCGACGTGACGACATTCTTGCCGCTTTCCAGCAGTTTGAGCATGATGGTCCGGGCCGGCTCGACACCGCCGACTACGTGCGCGACGACTTCGATTTCGGGATTCCCCGTAATCCTGGTCAGGTCGTCCGTCAGCAGCCCTTGCGGCAACTCCACGTCGCGAACTCGCACCGTGTCGACGTCGACGACCGCCTCCAGCCACAAAGTACGTCCCGCATGGCGGGCCGTACGATCGCCGTGATCCAACAACAACCGGGCCACGCCGGTGCCAACCGTTCCAAAACCGACAATGGCGACTCTCGTTTTGTCCATACTCTGGGTCAACTATTTGCAGGCAGGGAAAAAGGGCTCACCGAACCGGAACGCCAATGCCTTGGCGCGGCCCCGGTTCGATTCTACCTTCCGGCGGCCTGTTCACCAAGGACTGCGCCCGTTCAAACCGGCCAAGCGGCGCCGGCACCAGGCGCAGGATAGCGGAAAATCCCGTTTTATCGCCCCCAGCGCCTTGCGGCAGCGTCTGCACGGACCGCCCGCGCCGGGGCGCCGCAGCCGTCGCAAGCGGCGACGGGCTGGGAGATACGAAGCGGGGCGCCGCTTTCAAGAAACAGAAAATGACGCCGTCTCAGAACGGCGTCACCTGTCGGACGACGCGTCGATCGTGCAGCCAACGGGATGGCAGCGAGGTCAGGACAGGTGCGCCCTGGCGCCGTGCGCGGCCTCGAGCGCGTGCGTGACCGCCGGGTCCAGGCTGGCCGATTTCTCGTTCTCGCGCTTGATCGCTTCGTAGACTTCTTGACGATGCACGGGGACGTCCTGTGGAGCCTGGATCCCCAACCGCACCTTGTCGCCGCGAATATCCACGATCGTGACTACCACGTCGTCGCCAATGATGATGCTTTCGTCACGATGCCTCGACAACACCAACATCGTTGGCTCCTCATGTCTTTTTAGAATCTGTTCCAAGATCCGCTGGCGGAACATGTTTCCAGCGGACCTGGTTCGTTTGCCGACCACCAACTCACTGCAAGTATCGGGCGACGTTAGGAACAGCAATCACTGGCAGGCGGTCAAGCGGCGTATTTTGCCGGGTCCGTCGGGAGGTCAGGCGACCTTGCGCAAGGGCAGCGAGATTTTGGGGAGGGCGAGTTGTAGCGGTTGTTCGTCGCTGGTGATCAGCTGACGTCCAATCCGGCGATTCAGGTTGATGACGACCGGACCTCGCAAGTCCAACGTCAAACCGCTTTCGTTCTGACCGACCGGCACCAGCACGAACGCTTCGTCGAGCACCGCCAACTCCAACGGCGTCAACTGGTTGCGAGCGATCAACACGCGGTATTCCGGCACGTACCGGCGGGGACTGACCATCGGCAGCGCGACGCACGGGTCTGTCAAGCTTTGCAGCCAGGCCACGCCGGAATTGCCGCCATCGGCCAGCAGCACCCAGTGGCGATGTGACTCGAAGCCGATCAGACCACGGGAAAAGAGCAAGATGTCTTCCGGTAGGATTTCCACCAAGCCGAAGCGCGAGGTATTGACTTGCATAGCCGAATCCGTAGGGGTTGACGATTGGGCGGGCAGCCTGGAGGCTGAAGGGGGTCTGCGGCAAGGATAACGCTCCTTGGTATAGATCGGAAAAAGACAGCCACAAGGCCAGTAAAACCGGTAAGACAAGAACGGGCTGCATGTTGCGCGTTGCGGGCGCCGCGAGGCGTGAACGGTGCAAGGGCGGTCTGGGCGGCCGGGTGCGGTTTTGATGTCCCGCCGGCACGTGCCGGCGCCAGGCGTCCACAGGGCTGACTGACTCAGCCCGCCGCCGGCGGTCGGGTTCGCCTGGTCCGCATCACGCTCCCTTGGCCCTGGTCCCCGTTTCGTCCAACTGCAGCCGGACGTATTCCACCGCCTTTTTCAATTGCAGATCGTCCGGCGAAGGCGGCGGCGTTTCCTGCGGGGCTGCCGGTTTGCCGGAAGCTTGCTGGGACTCGGCGCCGACGTCCTTTTGGCGACGTGCTTGACGGATCTGGTCCGCCTGTTCATCGGTCAATTCCACTTCCATTCCCGCGTCGGGGCGGACGCCCCATTCGGCGTCTTCCGCCGCATCTTTCAGGCGATGGATGTTCTTGCCGCTGGGACGCCAGTAGCTGGCCGTGGTCAGCTTCAAGGCCGCGTGGCCGGCTTCCAGCGGAATGACGTTCTGCACGGTGCCCTTGCCCCACGTGCGTTGCCCCACGATCTTTGCCCGCCCGCAATCCTGCAGGCAGGCTGCGACGATCTCGCTGGCGCTGGCCGAGTAGCGGTTGACCAACACGGCGATCGGGACATCGGCAGGCAACAGGGGGTGGCCGTCGGCTTCATAGGTTCGCCGAACCTCGCCGTCGCGGCCACGGATGGTGACGATCGTGCCGTCGCCGAGGAACATGTTGCACGTCCGCACGGCGGCTTCCAACAGTCCGCCGGCGTTATCACGAAGGTCCAGAATCAACGCTTGGGGCTGCCTGCCCTGCAGTGTCTTCTCCAGCTCTTCCGCCGTGTTTTCGCCGAAATTGATCACGCGGACATACGTGATGCGCGGGTCGCTTTGCAGTTGAAAATCCCAGCCGCCGTCCGCGCGCCGGGCGTCGCCCAGCACGGATTCGATCGGGATGACGGCCCGTTCGATCTCCAGATCGACCGGCTTCTCGTCGCCGACATGCAAGACCTTCAACCGCACGACTTCGCCCGGCAGGCCGCGGATCAGTTCAACGGCGTCCCGGAAAGACATGGTTGCCGTGTCTTGGCCCTCGATGGCCAGAATGATATCCCCTGCCCGGACTCCGGCCCGTGCCGCGGGCGTATCGAACAGCGGACTCATCACCACGATCCGCCTGGTCTCCTGATGAAACTCCAACAGAATCCCGATCCCGCCGAACTCCTGATCGAGTTCCTCCTTCAACCGCTGGTACTCAGCCGGGCCGACATAGCTGGAGTAGGGGTCCAGCCCCTCGGCCATGCCGCGCATCGCGCTTTCGTACAGCTGACGATAGTCGACGTCCTCCAAGTAATGGTAGGTGATCAGGTCCATCGCCTCCGAGACCGTCGAGGCATACCGATTCCGATCCGCTTTGACGTGGCACAGCAATGCCAGGATCGCCGCCAGGAAAAGCACCAACAGGTTTCGGAGGGGCATGGTCCAAGTCCTTTATCAGCGTCGGACGACAACACGGCTCCCAAGCGGCCCGATCGCGGTCTTCGTTTCGGGGCCTCGGCGACTGATCGTTGTACACGAAACACGCGCTGGCGAACAGGTTTGTTGCCCTGCGAAAGTTCCAGATCGATGAGGTGAAAAGGAAGACCGCACAGACCCGAAGCGGACACGAACAGTGCGCTGCCCGCGTTTCAGGCTTGCCACCGGGGCCGTTGAATCAGCCCAGAATCCCGAATTTGCGCCAAGCCGCGGGCAGCGGGGCCTCCAGCCGCAAGGGGACCTTCCGCACGGGGTGCTGAAGGTCCAACTGCCGCGCGTGCAAAGCCACTCCGTGCGGAAAAGGCGTCGTGGCGCCGTACTTGCGATCGCCCAGCACGGGACAGCCACGGTGGGCCAACTGCACGCGAATCTGGTGTTTCCGGCCGGTCTCCAGGTGGATCTCCAGCAGCGTGTTGCCGGGCATGGTCCGCAACGTTCGATAACGCAAACGTGCCAGCTGTGCCCCGGGCTGCGGTGCGCCGCAGACCACCATTCGCCGCTGTGGCTCATCCTTGCGCAGCCAATCCACACAAACCGACTCGACCGCCTCCGGCCGGCTTTCGACCAACGCCCAGTAGATCTTCTCGACCTCCCCGCATCGGAATTGCTCGCTGAGCCGCGAGGCCGCTTTGGAAGTACGCGCGAGGATGATGACTCCGGACACCGCGGAGTCCAGGCGGCTGACGACCCCCAGGTAAACGTTGCCCGGCTTGCCGTATTTGCGTTTCAGGTAGTCTTTGGCGATCGTCACCAGACTCGTCCGGCCGGCTGCGACGCCCATCGTGGGGAGGCCCGCGGGTTTGACCATCGCCAAGAGATGATTGTCCTCGAAAAGGATTGGCGGCAGCGTCTGGGGCATGGGCGTCCTGTCTGGCAGATAGCGGAACGGAGCGTATCGTTTTACAATGCGCGCGACGGGTTTCCCAGTCCCCTTGTTTCGAGCGGCTTATGTCCGGCTGCCGATTTCAAATGGTTTTGGCCAGCGCATCTCCCCGCCGCCGCGAGTTATTGGCGGAGGCGGGCTATGATTTCGTCGTCCGCCCGCCTCACGAGAGTGCCGAGTGCGGCCGCCGCGCAGGCGAATCGCCGATGGAGTTGGTCGCCAGGCTGGCACGCCAAAAGGCCGCCGATGTCGCCGGCCGCAGCGATTCGGGCCTGGTCGTGGGCTGCGACACGGTCGTCGAGTGCCGCGGGCAAGTGCTGGGCAAGCCGCGGGACCGAGCGTGTGCCCGGCAGATGCTGGAAGCGCTGCGCGGGCGCGAGCATCGCGTGTACAGCGGCCTGTGCCTGTGGGGCGTGGCCGACGGCCGGTGCCGCGTGAGCGTCGCCATGACGCGATTGGTGATGACGCCGATTTCAGACCCGCAGTTGGAAGCCTACCTGAACACCGGCGATTGGCAAGGCAAGGCGGGGGCGTTCGGCTATCAGGACGGGCACGATTGGCTGACGATTCTGGAGGGCAGCGAGTCGAACGTCGTGGGCTTGCCGTTGGAATTGCTGGCGGAGATGCTGCGGGAGTGGAAAAGGGATGCGAAGCCGGGTTGAGGGCCGCTGCGCTGCGCCTTGCGGCAGGCAGGTTTCGGCCTCAACCCGACGCCCGGCCGGCCGGGGAGTGACCGACAGGCTTTGCAACCGCGTGGCGTACAGGACGGAGAAGCAATCGTGGGTCGAATCGGATTAGGCAAACTGGCGGCGTTTCTGCGGCGCGTCGGCGCGTCGTTGCGGGCCGGTCTGGACCCGCTCGGCACGTTTCAGAAAGAGGCGGAGTACGGGTCGGCCGCGCACCGCAGCATGATGTCGCGGGTCAGTCAGGCCATTGCCGACGGAGGCAGTCTGGCCGACGGCCTGGCGGCGTGCGAAGGCTACTTTCCGCCGTTGGTCTGCACGTTGGTCGAGGTTGGCGAGACATCGGGCCGCTTGGACGATATCCTGCGCGGATTGGCGGAACACTACGAGCATCTGCTGTCGTTGCGGCGCACGTTCCTGGTGGGGATTGCCTGGCCGGGCATCCAACTGGGTGCCGCCATCGGCGTCGTGGGGCTGCTGATTTGGGTCCTGGGCATGGTCCGTTCGATGACTGGGATGGAGGTCGATCCGCTGGGTTTCGGCCTGGTGGGCACATCGGGGCTGTTGGTCTATCTGGGCCTGGTGACCGCGACGTTGGGCGGCGTTGCCGTCCTGGTGCTGGGATTGCTGCGCGGCGCGTTTGGGGCGGGGCCGCTGCGAGTTGCGATGCGACTGCCCGTGTTGGGCAACTGCCTGAGGACTGCGGCTTTGTCGCGTTTCGCCTGGACGCTGGGGCTGACGCTGGATTCGGGAATGAACGCGCGGCGTTCGATGGAACTGGCCCTGCGCAGCACGGAGAACGCCTACTATACGTCGCAGATGAAGACGGTGGACGCCACTCTTCTGCAAGGCCGGGAATTCCACGAGGCCTTGCGGGCCACGGGATTGTTTCCCGACGAATTCCTGCAGATGCTCCAGACGGCCGAAGTCTCGGGCACGCACGGCGAGTCCATGCAGCGGTTGGCGGACGAATATCGCCAACGGGCGCAGACGGCGGCCAAAGCGTTAACCGTGGCAGCTTCGTTCGCGGTCTGGGTGCTGGTGGCCGCCGTGCTGATCGCCCTCATCATCCGTTTAGCGATGGCCGCCTTTGCGCCTTACCAGGAACTGCTGGACGGATTCTGAACGGCCTACCAATCCGTCGGGCGTTGGGCGAACCGTTCCGCCTGCGACTGGATATTCAGGCCCACCAGTTCGCTCCACGCCGCCAGCAGGCGTTGAACCGTCTCGCCGGGCGTGCCGTTGCCGATCGGTTGTCCGTTCAGCCGCACCACGGGCCAGACACAGGGGCTGGTGCTGCACAACAGGACTTCGTCGGCGTGAAGAAGTTCGGCGACCGTCAAGTCGCGATGGACGAAGGGCAGTTCGAGCTGGCGAGCCAGCTCGGCCAGGACCGCGATGCTGATGCCCGGCAGGGTCTTGTCCTGGGGCGGTGAAGCCAGCCCCTCCCCGCGGCAGAAGATACAGACGTTGGCGGAGGAAGCTTCCAGCACGTGCCCGGCGGCGTCCAGCAACAGGGCCCGCGATCCGGGCTCGATGCGATGGGCCTGCAGATCGGCCAGGTAGTAATGCATGCGGCTGCGGCACTTCAGTTCGACCGGCCAGCAGGACGGCGGCACTTGCCGGATGCCGGTCACCCTCAGCGCCTGTCCCGTCCGGTATTTGTCGGCCCACAGGTGGAACGGCAGCGGATACGTGTGCATGCAAACCAGCGGTCCGCGTGGCGCGTCTGCGCCCAGCATCGCGGCCATCGTCGAGTAGGGTCCCGGCGTGACAAAAATCGACAGGCCGAGATCATCGCTGGGATCGCCCAAGCGGTGGTTCCGGGCGACCAGGTCTTCGGCGGCTTCCGCCAACTCGGCCGCGTTCAGCCCCAAGTCGACCGCCACGATGTCCAGCGAGTGCTGAAGCCGCGCCAGATGCGACTGGAGCCGAAACAGCCCCCCGCCGAACGTGCGCAGTTGTTCCGCGACCGTCGTCCCCAGCACGAAGCCGGCGTCGTAGACGGGAACCACGGCCTCCGAGGCGGGAACCAGTTTGCCGTTCAAATAGGCCAGAGGCATCGGCGCACCGACAGGGATGGGAAACGTTGAAACCGGCGGCTGGACCACAGTCCCGTTTTGATCGGCGAACAGCAGACGGATCGGGACAGCTGCCGTGCGTCTGCGACCGTGGTGGAATCGCCGTTCGCCATGCTCGTCATTGTAACGCTCGACGCGACTGCGGCAAGCAAGGCCGGCGAATCGGCCGAGGTTTGGACGTTCCCCGCCGTGTGTCCGCAGGCGTCAAAGCCGCCGGCCTCAGGGCGCAAGCAACGTCTCGCTCACTCGCCGCATGACGGCGTCCGAGGCAAGGTAGGCGTGCTCGTCGTGCGTCTTGCCGATCTCGCAGCAGACGTCCGCTTGTTCCAGCCGCCAGGCGTCGTCGCCCAGGCTCGCCGGCCAGTCGAACCCGGTGTAACCCAGCGCCTGGGCCGGACAGCGGCGGTCAAGCCGCGGATAGAATCGCAGCACGGGATCGCACGTGTTGTACAGCAAACACAGGCGGTCTACGGCCGACCAGGCCCGCTCGTGATGGTGCCCCGGCAACCACCAGTCGTTGTCCATGGCCGCAGCCAGCATCGCCACGCGCACCGAGTGGGCGGGTCGGGCGTCGCTGCCGTCCGACTGCAAGCAGCCCAGCGCGCCGCCCTCGGTCAGGTGCAACGCGCCGGAGATGATCCGGGCGCCGAAGCTGTAGCCCCAAAGTCCCAGCTGCGTCTCCGGATTCAATTGCGTCAAGAAATGAGCCAGCCTGTAGCTTTGACAGGGTGTGCGGGCCGCCTTGACCTGCACGTCGCGTTTCGGCCGCAGCCCCGGCAGCTTGGCGCTGGGCCACGCCCAGATCACGAACCGGATCGGCCCCGAGTCCGCCGCCTCGCGGACCAGAGCCCGATAGGCCGCCCACCCCCGCCCCGCCGCTTCGCCCTCTTCGACGCGATTGCCGTGGACGTAGATCACGGTGACGGTCCCCGACGGTTCGGCCGCCGTCCAGTCGGACCAATCCGTCTCCTGCCAGCCGCAGTTTCCCTCGTGCCGCCAGAACCGGAACTCGGGATTTTTCTGTTTATCGCCGCAGGAACAACACAAACAGCGGCTGCGCACCATCCAGAGGGAATCGTCCGGACGGGCCGCACCGTTGTCCGCGACACCGTTGTTACAGCCGGGCTTCTGGACCGGCGTCGACGCCGGCACGAGCGACTCTGCCAGACTTGCCGACGGCAAGGCGGCAAACAGGAGAAACAGGAAGTGAGATGCGAGCGCAAGACGTTTCATCGCAGTCCAGCTCGAAGAATCTCGTGAAGGGACCTCAGCGCGCGGATCGAACCGCCGCACACTCTACTCTACCTCACTTTCCACGTCACGCGTTGCAGAAAGGAAACGCTGCTGAAAAAACGCAACCGCTTCATTTGCACATCAGCAGGGGCAAGCTAGATTTGTCAGGCCCGCAGAGGGGACGGTGGTCTGTAACGTTTACATCGAGGGAGATGCCTATCATGAAGCGGTTGTTTTATGTGGCGAGCGTCGGTCTGGTGTTGGTCAGTCTGGCGGGGTGCAATCGCGGCTGGCCGAGCCTGTTCTGCCTCAATCAGTACGACGAATGCTGCGAGGTGATCGAGGACGGCGAGAGCTGCGACGCCGAAGTTTACTATGGTTCGTCCAGCCCGGCCGTGCAGTACGTCCCGGCGCCGGCGCCGACGAAGGTCGACGAGTTGCCGCTGCCCGGTCCGGACAACAGCAAGACTTGAGTCCGCTCCGCACACGCGGTATGGTTGGACGGACGTGCCGAGCCTGACTCGTTTTTCACCGGAGGTGTTTTTCATGCGAACCTGGCCTTTCTACGCAGCGCTTGCGATCGTGCTGTCGACCGGCAGTCTGGCGCCGGCTCAATTGGGACAGCCCAAGCCGGCCGAGGACGTCCGCCTGGACAAGCAACTGACGCAACGCTGGCAAGTCGGCGTGAGGATCAACGCGGTGGGCGGTCCCTGCGCCGGCTTGCGCGGTTCGATTCCGGTGCCGGCAGAATGGCCGGAACAGCAGGTGCGGGTGGTCAACGAGGAGGTTTCGCCGCTGGTCAGCCGCGTCACTTATCGGGATCTGGGCGGCGTGCGGCAGATGCAATTCTCCATTCCCCAGTTGCCGCCGGGTGAACTGGCGACGGCACTGGTGACCTTTGAGATCACGCGCAGCTCGGTGCTTCCCCCGGAGAACACGGCCCAGTACCAGATTCCCAAAAACCTCCCGGTCGCGATCCGCTTTGACCTGGGGATCAGTCCTGCGATCGAGTGTCGGCATCCTGCGATCCGCGCGAAAGCCAAGGAGTTGGTCGCGGACAAGGAATCGGCCTGGAAACAGGTCGAAGCGATCTACGATTGGGTCCGCGACAACGTCAAACACCAGGACGGACCTCTCAAGGGCGCGGCGGCCAGTTTGCGCGAGGGCAGCGGCAGCCGCGACGACTTGACATGCCTGTTCATCGCCCTCTGCCGGGCCAGCGGCGTCCCGGCCCGCACCGTGTTCGTGGTGGACAACGTCTACGCCGAGTTCTACCTGCAGGACGAGGCGGGCCAAGGCAGCTGGTTTCCTTGCCAGGTCGCCGGAACCCGCGAGTTCGGCGGCATGTCGGATCACCGCCCGATCCTGCAAAAAGGCGACCACCTCCGGGTGCCCGATGAACACAAGGATCCCCAGCGGTTCGTCGCCGAGTTCCTGACGGGCAAGGGAGGACGCGGCGGACGGCCGCAAGTCGAATTCGTCCGCAAACTGCTGCCGGCAAACTGACTATGCTTGCGAGAGGAACTCCCATGAGGCGGACGATTGCGAGCGTCGCGTTGGGTGCCGTATGCCTGCTGGCCTGCGTCCTGCGGGCAGCGGAGCCTGCGGTGGACGCCGCGCCGGAGGATTTCCAGACCGACCGCTGGCAGATCGGCATGACGGTCACCGCAGCGGGGGCCTGCAGCGGCATCGTAGCCGGCATTCCGGTTCCCATGGACTGGCCGGAACAGCAGGTTCGGGTGTTGGAGGAGCAGCGGTCGGCCCAGGTCGCGCCGCTCCGCTACCGGACCCTCTCGGACGGCGTGAAACAGATGCTGATCGCGATTCCGCGACTGGCGGCGGGCAACACGGCCTCGGCCCTGGTGACGTTCGAGGTGCGGAAGAGACCGATCCACGGCCCTGAGGAAACCCGGTCCTGGAAGATCCCGGCTCGCGCTCCGGCGTCGCTTCGCCCCTATCTGGGCGTTAGCCCCTCGATCGAAACCACGCACCCGGAGATCCGCCGCCTGGCCGGCGAGATCGTGCAGGGCCAGACGGCGGACTGGAACAAGGTCAGGGCCGTCTACGACTGGGTGCGGGCCAACGTCCGGTATCAATTCGACCCTGAATTGAAAGGCGCCCTGGCGGCCTTGCGAGCGGGCCAAGGCGATTGCGAAGAGTTGACGTCGCTGTTCATCGCCCTGTGCCGCAGCCACGGTATTCCCGCTCGCTCCGTCTGGATTCCGGGACACTGCTATCCGGAGTTCTACCTGGAGTCATCCGACGGCCAGGGACGCTGGTTCCCCTGCCAGGCGGCCGGCGCGGAGGAGTTCGGAGCGATGCGCGAATCGCGGCCGATCTTGCAGAAAGGCGACAGCTTCCGCGTGCCCGGCGAGACGGCCCCCAAACGCTACGTGGCCGAGACGTTTCGCGCCCAGAATGCGATGGGCGATCCGCGCGTCGAGTTCATCCGCAAGCCGCTGACGGAATAAGCGGCAGACGGGATTCCCTCCGCCCCGGTTCATGCGATAGGATACGCGCTGGAGCGGGAGGGGACGCATGGGACATCGAGCCAACTACATCTTGCGCCGCGGCGGCCGCACGCAGTTCTTCTACAGTCACTGGGGCGCACTGTCCTTGGCTCAGGACATCATCTGGGGCCCCGACGAGACGACGCGGTTCATGCGGTCGCTGCCCCCGACGGACGAATTGCTAGATGACGCCTTCTGCGAAGGCGCCGCGCTCGTGGATTGGGACGCCCGCCGGCTGATCTGGTTCGAGGGCGATTGCCTGGTGCAGGGCCCGATGCAGCGGCAGTTGTACACCCGCCTGCTGGAACAAATCTGGTCCGATTGGGACATCCGCTACGCCGCCGACGGCCTGCTCGACGTGCTCGAATACCTGGGCCTCGATGCCGGCGGTGAGCAGCCCGCCGCGGCGAAAAGCGAGGCCGAGGAAGAGGCCGCGGATGACTTGGATGACGAATTCGACGCCGAGTTGGCCGATGAACTGCAGGTCGGACTGCGGCCCGCGCCGCGGCCGGCGGCGGGGGAAGGCGGATCGGAGGCCGCCGAGCCGGGCGTCTGGCTGTCGGTGCGGCGTCCCGATCACTCCGTCGAAGACTACTTCGGATTCGACTATCCTTCCCTGGACCAAGTCCTGATGCGCGGCCCGCCCCTGCTGGATCTCCTGCCGTCGGAATCAGCGACGGAGATTCCCCCCGAGTCGGCCGTGTGGGGCGGCGCTGTCGTCGACGCGGCCGAACGCCGGCTGGGACACTGGGAACTCCAGGCAGGACCGCGTTTTCCTCGCCGCGTTGAACGAGCCTGGGCCGGCTGGCAGGTGGAACCAATCCGCGGCGGCTGGGAGGAACTGCTGCAGTGGTCCGGCCGCCAGCCGCCGGACGCGCTGCGGGCCGACGAACGGCCCTGCTTGGGCGCCCTCCTCACGCTGCTGCTGGAAGAAGAACGTCTGAACCCGAAAGCCATGCGGGACAGCATTCGCGAGGCGACGCGCGGAGTCACCGTCGGGTGCGGCTGCGTGGCCGTCCTCGTGACGCTGGCCGCCGCCGCGGTGGCCGCTTGGGTGCAAACGATCCCGGTCGCCGTCGTCTGCGTGATCGTCGCGCTGGCCGCTCTGATTCCCGCGGTTCGTCTGCACCGGCGCACGACCCGGCTGGTGGCGATGGCGGAAGAACTCGAGGACGTTCCGCCGTGCGCCGGGCCGTCGCTGCCGAAAAAGCGATCCATCCTCGACCAGGCCTTGACGCGGCTCGGTTATTCGACCACCGACCAATTGGAACGCGCGGGACACTTGTCCGTCTCCTCGGACAGCGGGCAGCCGGACTGCCCGCTGCCGGACCGGTTTGGACCGGACCGTCCCTTGCGGGCCGAGGAAATCGCCGGCGTCGAATTCTACCGGTTGCGGTTGAGCAAGTTGCGGTTCCGCGAATTGCGGCGCGGGACCACGCTTGGCCAGGCGTATTTGATCAAATGCCTGGCGCCGCTCGGCTTTGCCTCCGGCCCCACGATTCCCGTGCCTCGCGCCGAGCGCCTGATCCAACTGGCGTGGGAGGACCTTCCGTCACACGTCCGCCTGCTGATGGCTCCCTGGCTCGACCAGGCAGCCGCCAGCGGCTTTGCGCCCGGCCTGTATTACACGCTGCCGATGCTGGGCCGGCAGGAAGCGTTTGGCGCGGTGTGGCAGGACGCCGAGGGCTGTGTGCTGGCCTCCTTCCTGTACGCTCGGGTCCGCCTCCGCGCAGCGGACGGCGAGAAAGACGCGTACAGCGACGAACAACTGGTCGAAGCGTCGCTGTTGAGCGCGCTGCCGCACGACAAGCTGCTGGTCACCGAAACTCGCCGCTCCGAATTCGACCCGCTGCCGACTCACGCCGTCCAGCTCATCGAGAACGCCGACTGGCCCACCCTGTTGGCCGCGCACCAGCGGCGATTGGCCGCGCACGATCGCTCCGCCCTGCGACGTTTCACCGCCGCGGAACTCCCGCCGTTCGTGCTGCATTTGAACCATCAGGAAATCGATGCTCACATCGCGCGGGGCGTCTACCAGCGGATGACCCGCGAGGACATCGATCGGTTTGCCGAAGAAGGATAGGGGTCGAAAACTCGACGACTTTCTCAGTTCGCAACTTTCCCATGGCCCACGCCCCCACCCTGAACATCGTCCTGTACCAGCCGGAGATTCCGCAGAACGCGGGCAATATCGGCCGCACCTGCGTGGCGATCGGAGCCAAGCTCTGGTTGGTGCGGCCGCTCGGGTTCCGCATGGACGAGCGGCGTCTCCGCCGCGCCGGGCTGGACTACTGGCAGCATCTGGATTGGGAGGTTGTGGACGATTGGCCGGCGCTGCAAGCACAGTTGCCGGAGCGGCAACCGTGGCTGCTGACCAAGACCGCCGAGCGATTGTATTCGACGGCTGCGTTTTGCCTCGGCGACGTCTTGGTCTTCGGCAGCGAAACGCAAGGCTTGCCGCCGTCGCTGCTGCAGGCCGCAGCCGACCGCAGGCTGCGAATTCCGATGCGCGAAGAGGCCCGCAGCCTGAACCTGGCCTGCGCCGTGGCCGTCGTTGCCTATGAGGCCCGGCGGCAGTTCTCTGTCACCGCCTCGGGCGACGTCTAATCGGGCAGCGTCTAATCGGGCGACGGCTGGTGGGGACCGGAGGCACGGGCGAGGCGTTAGGCCTCGACCATCAGCTTGTCAAAATCCGCCACGGTCATGGCGGGGGCAGTGCAGAACGAGATGCCGGTCTCGCGGCCCAGCGCCACCGCCGCTTTCATCGCGTCGGTCATCGTCGGCAGTTCGACGATCAGCACCAAGTCGTACTGGCCCAACAGAGCGTAGATGTCTTTGACTTTTCCGCCCAGTTTCTTGACCAGTTCGCGGGCTGTGGCGGTTCGCTTCGGGCTGATTGCCTCCAACGCTTCCCCGGAATACTTGCCGAACATGAAGAACGTCATTTGATCACCCTTTCGTTTATCCACCGTTGTTGATGCCAGCTCTTCCCGCCTTCGTCCTTGCTGCAGCGTTGGTGTTAGTCCTCCTGCAGATCGCGGGCGGCAGCCGCCATCTTGTCGTAGAGATCCTGCAGCCGATCTTCATCGACGGCCGAGAACGCGATACGGATATCCTGCTCGCCGTCCGCAATCACGCCGATCCCGTACTTTTCCAGCAGATGCTTGCGAAACGCCTCGGCTTCAATCCCTTTCAGCTTCAGGCACATGAAGTACCCGGAGTTGAACGGGTACGGCTCCCAGAACTTCCCGTAGTCCGGCTCGGCGAGGATCTCGCGGACCTTCCTGGCGCGGGCTTCCAGGATGCCGCGTTTTTCTTCCCGCTCGGCGCCGATCCCGTCGGAGGCCATCGCCTTGGACAACACCGACTGTGAGACGTGGGGGCCGTTGGACACCGCGCTGCGGATCGCCCCCGCCACTTTCTTTTCCAGAGCCTGGTACAGCGCCTGGTCGCTGAGAAACGCTTGGGCTCCAAAGGTCAACATGCCGGTGCGCAGCCCCCACACGAATTCCTCCTTCGTGGGCCCGTCGACCTTGATCGCCAGGATGCGTTCGTGGATGCCGGCCAGGCGGGCAAAGAGCGATTCGCGGTAGACACTGTCCTCGTAAAACAACCCGAAGTAGGCGTCGTCGGAAATGACCACCAGATTCCGGCCTTCCGCGGCGGCCTCGGTCAGGACCGAAGTGATGGCGTCGGCTTCGGGTTTGGTGATCGAGTAGCCGGTGGGATTGTTGGGGAAGTTCAGCACCAGGATCGTCTTCCAACTGCCGGCCCGCGTCCCCAGCGCCTGACGCAACGCCTCCACGTTAAACCCGCCCGCGGCGTTGAAGAACGGATACATCGCCAGCTGCGCCTGATAACGCACGCCGAACAGCAATTCGTAGTTTTCCCAGAACTTGTCCGGCATCAGCACCATGTCGCCCTTGTTGACGAACAGGTCGGCGATCAAGCTGATGGCGTGGGTGACACCGCAGGTCACGATGGGCAGCGAAAAGCTCTTCTTGGCCAGGCTGGGGTTCTTCCTCAGCAACTCCTCGCGCCACTTCTTCCGCAGATCTTCGCGGCCGGTGGCGGGCGCGTAGGCCAGGGTTTCGCCGGGTCCGAGGGCCGGGAAGAACTCCATCACGGACGGCAAGTACATCGGCTTGTTGTTCTCCCGCGCAATCCCGATGGTGGCGTCGTAGCGTTTGGCTTTCTCTTTGGCCTCCGCGCTCTGAGCCAGGATGCCTTTGGGGAAGTACAACCGCTTGCCGAACTCCGACAGCATCCCGAACAGGTGCGAGTTCTCGCGTTCGATCACCTCGTTCAACTCCACCGCCAACGGCCGCAGTTCGGAACCCGGCTGCATGAGCGACAGCGGGGCCCGCAGCCGCAACCGCAGACTGTCCAGTTGCTCCCACAACGTCTTCGGAAAACGGCTGCCAAACTGCTGGAAAAAGCTGGCCACGCCGTCCGTTTCCTGGTACCAGTCGTCACGGTCGACCGCGAACAGCTTGCCCAGATTTTCGCGGGAGATGTCCAGCCCCGTCAGGTCCAAGCTGTCCGGCGTAGGCACATAGCCGATGGGGGTCTTGAGCGCGTCCGCCTCGCCGCGGCAGCGGTCCAGAATCCATTCGATCACCCGCAAGTTCTCGCCGAACCCGGGCCACAGAAAACCGCCTTCCTCGTCGGTCCGGAACCAGTTGACGTGGAAAATCTTGGGCGGACTGGCCATCCGCTTGCCCATGTTCAACCAGTGCTCGAAATAATCGCCCATGTGGTAGCCGCAGAAGGGCAGCATGGCCATCGGATCGCGGCGGACTTCGCCCAGCTTGCCGAACTGGGCCGCCGTGCGCTCGGAAGCCATGGTCGCGCCGACGAACACGCCGTGCTCCCAGTCGAACGCTTCATAGACCAAAGGTGCCAGGTGCGCGCGGCGGCCGCCGAAGATGATGGCGGCGATCGGCACGCCGTGGTGATGCTCGGTGCGGAACGAATGCGAGGGGCACTGGGTCAGCGGCGTCGTGAAGCGGCTGTTGGGATGGGCGCCCGGAATCGGATTGCCGTTCGCATCCTTCGCGTCCGGCGTCCAGGGGCGGCCTTGCCAATCCAAGGCTTCGGCCGGCGGGTCGCCGTCCGCGCCTTCCCACCACACCGTGCCGTCCTGGCCCAGCACGACGTTCGTAAAGATGGTGTTGCTGCGGATCGTCTTGATCATGTTCGGGTTGGTCTTGGAGTTGGTGCCCGGCGCCACGCCGAAAAAGCCCCGCTCCGGATTGATCGCCCACAACCGCCCGTCCGTGTCGATCCGCATCCAGGCGATGTCGTCGCCCACGGTCCAAATGCGGTAGCCTTTGATCTTCAGGCCCTCCGGCGGAATGAGCATCGCCAGGTTCGTCTTGCCGCAGGCGCTGGGAAACGCGGCTGCCACGTACTCCACGCGGCCGTCCGGATTCTCCACGCCCATGATCAGCATGTGCTCGGCCAGCCAACCCTCGCGACGGCCCTGGTGGCTGGCGATTCGCAGCGCCAAGCACTTCTTGCCCAGCAGCACGTTGCCTCCATAACCGGAACCGACGCTCCAAATCGCGTTGTCTTCCGGAAAGTGCAGAATCAAACGCCGCTTGATGTCCCGCTCCGCTTTCCCGTGCAGGCAGCGAGTGAACTCGCCCCGCGTGCCGAGTTGCTTCAAGACCCGTTTGCCGACGTACGTCATGATCCGCATGTTCAGTACGACGTAGATGCTGTCGGTCAGTTCGACGCCGATCTTGCTGAACGGCGAACCGACGGGCCCCATCGAGAAGGGAATCACGTACATCGTCCGCCCGCGCATGGAGCCTTTGAAGATCTCGCCGGCGCGGCGATATCCCTCCTCGGGCGACATCCAGTTGTTCGTCGGCCCGGCGTCTTCCTCCAACGTCGTGCAGATGAACGTCAGGTCTTCCGTGCGGGCCACGTCGTTGACGGCCGTCCGATGGTAAACGGACCCCGGGTACTTCTCCTGGTCCAAGGGGATAAGTTCGCTGGCGGCAAACGCCTCCTGCGTCAAGCGGTCCTTTTCCTCTTCTGATCCGTCGATCCAGACCACCTGGTCGGGCTCGCACATGCGAGCCATCTCTTCGACCCACTCTTGCAGTTCGCGATGCTGCTTCACGGAACGGTCCCCTCCGTCAAACGGCTAGTCCGGGCGGAAAACCCTCCCCTCCCCAAGAGATGGAAAATCGGCGATCCGCGCGGGCCATATCCTAGCGGACGAGCGGCACGGCATACAGGGGTGAGCCGATTTTCCGGAGCCTCTTTCTAACGTGCCAACGGCTCCGCTCAGGTGGCCTGCAATTGAACCACTACCGAGTTGGGGGTGTCTGACTCCGGCACAGCACCGCCCGGATTTCGAGGGGTCTCCCGAAGCCCGTTTTCGGCGTTGGGAACGGCCGCCGAATCCTCGTCGGACCGCCGGGCGGCGTCCCAAAGCCCATCGGCTCGACGATGACGGCGCCGTCGGGCATAATCTACGATGGTCCAGACGCCGCAGCAGGCTGACTCGAAGGAATGCAGCGATGAAGACAAAGATCGTCCTGGGAATCACGTTTGCAGTGGCCGTGGCGTTGATCGTCGCCGGCCGGCAGCCGTTGCTTGCGGTGTGGGGATACGTCCAAGGCGAGCCGTTCTATCAGGGCTGCCCGGCGAGTCATTGGCGGCGGATGTTGAGCGGTGGTCCGGCCGCACAGGCCGAGGCGATGGAAACGCTGGAAGCCGCCGGCTCGGAGGCGGCGCCGGTGCTGGCGGCCATCTTGGGGGACCGGCAGCGTGCCAGCGCCGCGGTGCGTTGCCTGGCCGCGGAATTGCTGGGCACGGTGGGAGCCGGAGCGGAGGACGCCGGCGTCAGTCTGATCGCAGCACTGCAGGACCCCGACAAGCACGTGCGGAGCGTCGCTTCGCCCGCGCTCCCGACGACGGGCGTGCCCGCGGACGTGGCTGTGCCGGCACTGCTGGATCTGCTCCGCCGCGAGCCGAATCCGGTTCACGTGCGGGCGTTGAGCGAGTATCGGAAAGCCGCCAACCCTGGGCTGGCGGTCCTGGAGGAGATCCTGGCCAATCCGGAATTGGATTCCGAGACCCGCTGGAACGCGGCCCGCGCGATCGGCAAGGTCGGCGCCGAGACGCCCGGCGCTGCGGCCTCGCTGGCGGCCGCGCTGTTGTATCCCACGGCGACAATCCGGGAACATGCCGCCGAGGCGCTGGGGGATCTCGGACCGCTAGCGACGAAGGCCGTTGCTCCGCTGGCGGCCGTGCTGGACGATCCGGCTCCGCGCGTCCGCCGCAAGGCAGTCCGCGCACTGGGACAGATCGGCCAGCCGTCCCGCGCCGTGCTGCCCCAGATTCAATCGCTGTTGAAGGACAGCGACGATACCGTCCGCAAAGCGGCCCAACAGACGCTGGAAACGATCGCGCCCGAAACGCTGCCCCCCACAAAGGCCAAGGCGGCCAAGCCCGCAGCCGTTCCGAGCGAGGCGGCCAAGGCAGCCGCCGCCCCGAGCAAGGCGGCCAACCCCGCGCCGTAAGACACTGTCAAGTCCCAGACTGGGGCTGCGGCGAGTGAGTCGGACGGCGCTCGCCGCGGGTCGTCACGGAAACCGGCGGCGGACGCCGTTCCGCTCACTTCCCGCGTTCGTGGCGAAACGGCCCACCGATGCCGAACGGGACGGCGCTGCCTTCTCGCAGGCCCCCTTCTGGACGGCGGCGTCAGGCACTCATTCCGGTCGAGGTTTCGCCGCGTGCCGCAGGATGAACTCCACGATGGGCGTCGAGTCGTCCAGGCCGTGCGGGTGATGGGCGACACCGGGCTTGGCGATCAGCGTTATCGAGCCTCCCAGCTTGCGGTAGCGTTCGGCGACCAGGCCCGTATTCTCGTCCCAAGGCACGACGTCGTCCGCATCGCCATAGACGTGCAGCAACGGCACACCGGCCTTGGCCAACGGCGCGAGATTGTCGACCGGGTTCTTGTCGTAGGCCAGCGCTTCCGCCTCGGACTTGAATCCGTACCGTTCCATGACCAATTTCCAATCGCGCGGGCTGCCCTTGCCCTTTCCTTTGCCGCCCGGCCAACTCTTGAAATCGCACACGGCGGCGTCGGCGTAAATGCAAGCGACCTTGTCCGGGTTGGCGGCGGCCCAATTGTAGACATACAATCCGCCGCGACTGAGACCGACCAAGGCCGCCTTCTCGCTGAACCCATACTCGCCGGTCAATTCGCCGTACAGCGCATTCCATGCGGCCACCGCGACCGGGCAGCCGAGCATGTCGGGAACGCGCAGGTAGACGATGTGGAACCCCTTGCCTAACAGGGCGATGTCCGGCGCCGGTTTGTGGCCAAAGAACTCGCCGTGCCAAACCCAGGGCTTGCCCGACGCCGCCTGACGCGGCAGTACGACCGACGCCACTTTCCCTTGCACCGGAAACTCGTAACGGTCGAACCCGTGCCAATTGCTCTTGACGCCCGGAAAAGGTGAAACGCCCTCGGCCGCGGCGACAGGCGTGTGATGCCAGCTGATGGAAGCGGTCAGACAAACTGCGCAGGCGAGCAGCACTCGCCGGGTGACATGACGCAACGGAAACATTCATGGGCCTTTCGTAATGGCTGTTGAGCAGAAGTTGTCTTGCGCACTTGCGCCGAGTGCGCATATCGTGACATGTTCTCTGTCGCAACGCAACTTTGCGCCGCGCTGAGCAGTCCGTGTCCGATCTGTCCCGCCAGTGGCAATCGCCGTCGCCAATCCCTTGCGGCCGCTCCCAACCCGCGCTCTGACGACTGCAACCCCGACAGCCCGGACAGACATCTCCCGCACGCAGCATGTCGCAAGCCAGTTGAGCTTGAACGCACACTTGCCGCCTGACCTTTGCCCGGCAGAAAGGCGGCCTTCGCCTTGACCGTTGATTTCACTCCAGTAAAATGGACGGCTGTGTTAGCAGCCTGTTGAAAAAGGGGACTGGCTCCGAGTTGCGTCGGAGAAGCCCAACGGAAAAAGGAACACCGCGAGGTGCCTCTCCGCTTGATGCAACAGGCTGTTAGAAGCGATGATCCGGACGGCCGGCCGGGGACAACTCCAGGCGGCTTCTCTGGGACATGTCCGGATGATTGCGAACGTCAGTTGGGGCAACGTGGTTTTACCCGCGAGGGATATGTACGTTCGTCGTCGCGGCACGTTGGTCGAGGTGCAGACCCCGGCCAAGGTGAACCTTTTTCTGGAGGTCTTGTCTCGACGCGCTGACGGCTATCATGAGATCGAAACGCTCATGACGCCCGTCGGTCTGTTTGATCGTGTTTCGTTGGCGGCGAACTCGACAGGGACTTTGAGTTTCACGTGTCGCTGGTCGCGCGGCGTGGAAAGTCAGCGGCGCCGCGACGGTTCGGCAGGCACCGGCACCTGGGAAGCGATTCCCGCTGGCGAGGACAATCTGCTGGTGAAAAGCGTTCGGCGTCTGCGAGAGTTGGCGGGCGTCCGGCAGGGTGCCGACATGGCGTTGGTGAAACGCATCCCGATGGCGGCGGGACTGGGCGGAGCGTCCAGTGACGCTGCGGCGGGACTGGCAGCAGCCAACGTGGCCTGGGGCTTGGGCTGGAGCCGACGACGGCTGGCGGAGGTGGCCGCAGAGATTGGCAGCGACGTGCCCTTTTTTCTCCAGGGCGGTCCGTGCCTGTGTCGTGGCCGTGGCGAACAAATTGAAAGCATCACGGGTTGGCAGCCGCTGCACATGGTCGTCGTCAAGCCGCCGGCGGGCCTATCGACCGCCCACGTGTATCGGGTTTGCAGGCTGGCAGAGCAGACCCGCAGTGTGGACGCCATCCTGGCGGCCGGCCGACGCGGCGACGCAGTAAACGTAGGGCGACTGCTGTTCAACCGGCTGGAGCAAGCCGCCGAGCAGTTGTCGCCTTGGATCGAACGGCTGCAGAACGCCTGCGATCGTCTCGACTGCCTGGGATACCGGATGAGCGGCAGTGGAACAAGTTTCGTCGGGATTTGTCGGCACGCGGACCACGCGCGGCGCGTCGCGGCGCGGTTGCGAGCGGCCGGTTGGTCGACCGTGTTCGCAACGCGGACGCTCCATGGGGCGTCGCGTTGCGAGTGACGGTTTGACAGTGCGGGGCGTCCCGCGTCGCGGGGAAATTCTGCACCGTGAGGAGGTTTGGCCTGGAAGCAGTGAAGCGGCGAGCCAACTTTGAGGAGGAGCGGCTATGGAGATCACCGAGGTTCGCAACAAGCTCATGGAAGATTCGGACGACCGTCTGCGGGCGTTTTGTTCGATCACCTTCGACAATAGCTTTGTGGTGCGGGATCTGAAGATCATCGACGGGACCAGCGGCCCGTTCGTGGCGATGCCCAGCCGGAAATTGACCGGGCACTGCCCGAAATGCCACGCCAAAAACCACTTGCGGGCACGCTACTGTAATCAGTGCGGTCACGCGCAGCCGCAAGAACGCGCGGTGCGCGATCCGGAGGGCCGAGCCAAGCTGTACGCAGACATCGCCCACCCGATCAACTCGGCGTGCCGTGAAATGATCCAAACGCGGGTCATCGCCGAATATAAAAGCGAGTTGGAACGCGCCAAGGAGCCGGGCTACGCGTCCCGCTATGACGAGGACTACGACGAGGACGACTTCGACGTCGAATTCCCGCCCGAATCGCCCGAACGCCCGGCGACCACGCAAATCCAGCCGGCGGAGTCCACGCCCCCGCCGCCGCACCATCCTCCCGCTCCGCAGACCACGACGCCGTCATCCCAAACCCACCGCCGCGAATTTGGCGCCGGGATCTTCGACGATTGAGGGACCTGCGATGATCGTTGAATTCACTGAGAATCGAGTCGCCATCCATCTCTGGGCCGTTGCGCTCGCCGCGGCCTCGCTGGGTGTGTGCCGTCCGGCCCGCGGAGAAATCGAGGGCCGTGAACTGGTCGTCGGCATCCGGCCGCCGGCGGCAGCAACGGCCGCACAGACGCTGCAGGCCGCCCAAACCCAACTGGACTTCTGCGCGGCCCACGGCGCCGACGGTGCGATGATCGTCGTCGGGGATGCAAACGCCGCGACGGCGGCGCTGATGGGCCAGTTGTCGGTCCAGGCCAGGACGCACGGAACCCGGCTCTGGGCCGCCGTGCAACTGCCCAGCGAGATTGCCGCGGACGTCGCCCGTGTTCTGAACCCACTGCCCGTCGAAGGGCTGGCCCTGGTCTTCGCTCCGCCTGCGGGAGAACCGACCGATCCCGGCAACCGGGCGGCCTTGCTGGCGGTCAAACGGCAGGGAGATGACTTGGGACAGAGCATCCGCGAGGTCAAAAAGCAACTCGGAGCCCAGCAGCGGTTGGCCCTGTGCGTGCCGCTGTCCGAAATCTCGCCCGAAACGGCGCGGAGTCACTATGTCCCCGTGGCCGATCTGGTCCGCGACGGCACGGCCGACGTCGTGGCGCTCAGCGAAGCCGGGCGGATGAACTTCCATCGCCTGCGGCTGCTGCGGGACGCGCCGCTGCAGGCCGGCAGCTTCCTCGACGCGCGGGCCGTCGCGGAAAAACAGCATGCGGGACTGCTCGGCCGGACCGTCCTGGATGTTGTCCAGAACGACACCTGCCAGTTGTCTTGGCTGTATGAGTTCCCCGTCCAGACCGTGAACCAGGTCGTGCCCGTGGCCGTTGCCGGGCTGAAAGAGTCCCAGCAGCGCCGGGCGGCCCTGGAAGCCGCCCTGGCCAAAGGCGAGTTGGTCCTCGATCAGGAGGTTGCGGAGCAAGGGGCCAACGATCAGGCCAGCCTGCACGGCGTGGCCCAGAGCTTCGTGCCGTCGCGCGACGGGGCCTGCCCGTTGGTCCAAGTGTACGCGGCCGTCCGCGGCTCGCGCGGGCCGCTGCCGCCGCCGCTGCACGTGGAGATCCGCGACGACGACGACGGCCGGCCGGCAAACAGCCTGCTGGCGCAGACGGACATCCCGGCCGCTGAGTTCGGGCTGGAGCCCGCCTACCGCTGGGGCAGCGCGCCGCTGAATCCCCCGGTGCCAGTGAAAAAGGGCCGCACCTATTGGATCTGCCTCACCAACCGATCGCATCCGGACGGGAATTACGTCTGGCGGATCGTCAAAGATGCCGCCAGCTCGCGCGGCCACGCCTGGAGCAGGCAGTACGATTACACCAAGCACGCTTGGGTGTTTCGCGTGTATCTGAACAAGGAAGCGAGCCCCGGCGACTGAGAAAAGGGAGGCGGAAGTGGAATTCGCGAGACGCGCCACATTCGGGCCACAGGCCGCGGCAGCCCTGATGCTTGTGGCCGCCCTGGCCGCCCTGGCTGCGGCGGAAATCACGGTGCTGAGTTGTCCGTTCGACGGCCAGTTGCAGGACGCGTCAGGCGTCGCGCCGCTGGAGTCTCAGGGCGTCGAGTTCGTCGAAGGGCGGCAAGGCCGCGCGGTTTCGATCCAGCGCCCCGCCGTGTTGACGTACCCGACCGGGAACTTCAATCGCGACCAGTTCACGATCTCATTCTGGGTGCGGCATGAAAAACCGCTTGCCGACTACTTTTTTCAGCAACTCGTCTACTTCTACCACGAGACGCCGGACCTGAAAAACCGGATCGGCATCCTCAAACGCTCCGGCACGAATTACTTCGTCTTCTTCTTCGGCGACGACCAGGGGAACGCCAAGGGCGTGAACTTCGGCGGCAATTGGTTCTCGCTGGCGACCGCTTCCCAGACTTGGGAAGCAGGCTCCTGGCATCATCTGGTTTGTACGGCGGACCGCTCCCGCGGTCTGGCCCAGTTCTTGATCGACGGTCGGAAGGTAGCCGAAGCCCGCGGTACCCAGTTCCCCGCCAGGCTGGGCGAGGTTTTCTGGATCGGCACGCAACAGGGCCACTCTTGGATGCGCGGGGCCATCGACGATCTGCTGATCGAGCCCGTGGCCCGGCTGAGCGACGCCCCGCTTGAGCCGGCCGCAACGGAACCGGCGGCCCCGCTGCCGGCCGCCCCGCGGGCAACAGGCAAGAGCGTGGGCGAGTTGACCGGCAAGGACTTCGCCATCAACCTGGACTTCTTCGACATCTGTATCGGGACCGATTGCTGGGACCTTCGCCACTGCGACGCCGAGATGGACCGCCTGATGGCGCTGTGCGCCCACTTCGGGTTCGACCGGGTGTACTATCGCGTCTCCGTCTGCGGCGCCGAGGCCTACCACACCAAGGTCATGACGCCCGCCTTGGAGGAAGTCTTTCAAGGCTACACCAAAGAAGGCCTGGACACCTGTTGCGCCAACATCCCCTCGCTGCACGCCCGCATGGCGGCGGTGATGCGGGCCATCGATCCCTTGGAGTCGTGTGTCCGGCACGCCCACAAACACGGCTTGCAGGTCTATCCGGAAGTGACCATCTTCGACAGCTTGTACTACGCGCCGCCGACCGAGTTCTTCCAGCGCCACCCGGAGTACACGTGGGTCAGCCGCGACGGGCAGAAACACATCCCCGGCGTGCCGTGCTATGCATATTCCGAGGTCCGCCAATACCGCGTCGAACAGATGAAAGAGTTGTGCGCCTACGGCATCGACGGCATCAAACTCTGTCCGCGGTCCCATTCGCCCTGGCCGGGCCGCAAAGCGGGCGGGGGAAACGAAGGCTCGCGGGGATATGGGTTCAACGAGCCGGTCGTCGCGGAGTACCTGCGGCGCTACGGCAAGGACCCTCGGCAAGCCAGGCCGGACAGCCTGGACGAACTTCGCTTCGTGCAACTCAAGGGCGATTTCCTCACCCAGTTCCTCCGCGAGGTAAAGGAGGTCACCACGGCCGCCGGCAAGCAACTGACGCTGGTGATCGACCCGACCCTGGCCGATCCCGTGTCGGCCAACTGGATGTACATCGACGCCGACACGCTGGCCCGCGAACGGATCGTCGACGAACTGTGCGTGATGGGCAGCGCTGCGGCCAATCTCAATCGCTGGCGGCTTCTGGCCGACGGCCAACTCCGCCTGACCACCTGGGCCAGCATCCACGGCGAAACCTACGACCGCTGCCTGGCTTTGATGCGCCGGCAGTTCCGTGCCATGCTGGACAACCCCACCAGCGACGGCAGCACGTTCCATGAACTGGCCAACCTGATCTATCCCGATTGCTGGGAAGAAGCAATCCTCGATACGCTCCAAGTTCCGTCGCCGCCATGACGCCCTGCCGGCTTCCTGTCCGCCGGTGCTAACGCCAAACGGGATTTCGACACTTCTCCGCGTCGTTGTTGAAGTCACGGTTTCGGTGCTGGGGTCAGGCTTACAGAATTCAATTTTGGCCGAGTTTGGTGCCAGCCACGTCCTACGACTCTGCTCGGCCAAAATTGAATTCTGTAAGCCTGACCCCATTTCGCGCGACCTCGCCATCGTAGACAGCGACCTTCCGTGGACATTGCCCGTTTGGTGCTAACGCCTGCCCGTCATCAGGAACACCGGAAAGTCGCGCAGTCCGCCGTCCGCGACCGGCTTGCGAACGACATGGGCGGTGGTGTCCTGAAGATCGCCAAAACCGGCTTGTTCCATCAGCCCCCGAAGTTCCTGACGGTCGAATCCGTGATGATGCACCGTGCCGATGGCTTGGGGGTCGTGGAACACACCGGGCTCCGTGTCCAGGTCGGAAATGCACAGCGTGCCACCAGGCCAGAGCAGGGCGTGGAAGTTGCGCAACATGCACGCGGTGTCGGCCACGTGGTGCATCACCATGTGCGCGACGATCAGATCGTAGCGGGCATCCGGCGCGGCATCCCGCTCCAAATCGAGCAAGACCGGCCGGATCGTGCGCAGGCCGGACTGGTCGATCTTCCGGCGCAGGACGTCCAGCATCCCTTCGGAACTGTCCGCCGCGGTGACCGTGGCGACGTGCGGGGCCAGGAAGAAGCTGATCAGGCCGGTGCCGCAACCGTAGTCGAGCACGTCCATGTAGGACGTCGGTTGCACCTGCCGAAAAATGGTTTCCGCGACAGCGGTCAGCAGTTCGATCCTGGCCGGTTTGTCATCCCAATTAGCGGCCGCTTGATCGAAATAGGTAGTCATGTTGCGTCCTGTCCGATGAAGTTTACTCCGCAGGCCGACCTCGCGATCTGCGCCGCAGTCAGTTACGTGTTTTCCCAGCAGAGCAGAATTCGGGCCGGATCGCCAAGTCTACCAGGCATCGTGCGTGACGCCCAACCCCAGGCCCCGGCCGCCGCTGGGCCGCATTGGCCAACCTGTCCGAACTTGTTCCCGCCTGCCCACTCCCGAAATTCTGAAGCGTGGATTATAACACAACACGCCTGTCTGAAATCCCACTAGGAGAGCGATCGTATGAGATACCGGACCTTTGGCAGAAGCGGATGGCAAGTCAGCGAGATCGGATACGGCATGTGGGGCATGGCCGGCTGGACGGGCTCGGATGACGACCAGTCGCGTCAGGCTTTGCAGCGGGCGGTCGAATTGGGCTGCAACTTCTTCGATACCGCCTGGGCGTATGGCGCGGGCCGCAGCGAAAGCCTGTTGGGCGAACTGGTGCGGGCCAATCCGCAAGTCAAGCTGTACACCGCCACGAAGGTCCCGCCCAAGAATCGCAAATGGCCCAGCGTCCGGCACTACACCCTGGACGAAAGCTATCCGCCGGACCACGTCCAAGAGTACGTGGAAAGCAGCCTGAAGAACGCCGGACTGCCGTCCTTCGATCTGCTGCAACTCCACACCTGGGAAGACACATGGTTGCAGGACGAACGTTGGATCACCAAACTGCTGGAACTTAAATCGCAGGGCCTGATTCACGCGATCGGCGTGAGCTTGAACCGCTGGGAACCCTGGAACGGAGTGCGAGCCGTCCAGAGCGGGCTGATCGACGCGGTCCAGGTGATCTACAACATCTTCGACCAGAACCCGCAGGACGACCTGTTCCCGGCTTGCCGCGAAAGCAATGTCGCGGTGATTGCCCGCGTGCCGTTCGACGAGGGCACGTTGACCGGGACACTGACCGTGGACAGTCGCTGGCCGCCAGGCGATTGGCGGAACACGTATTTCGTGCCCGAGAACCTGAGAGCCAGCGTCGAGCGGGCGGATCGACTGAAGCCGCTGGTTCCCGCCGGAGCGACCATGCCCGAAATGGCCTTGCGGTTCATCCTGGCGGAACCCACCGTCAGCACCGTGATCCCCGGCATGCGCAAAGTGACGCACGTCGAATCGAATCTGGCGGCAAGCCGGGCGGGGCCGCTGGAGCCCCCGCTGCTGGACGAATTGGCCCGGCACCGCTGGGACCGCCAGCCGACCGACTGGTCTCAGTGATCGGCCTGATCCTACCCCGTAGCTGCAAACGCAACGCCAGGTTTCGGTGCCGGGGTCAGGCTTACAGAATTCAAGTTGGGCCAGCAGCGTCGCCCCCTATGCCTGATGCCACAATCAGCCCAAACTGAATTCTGTAAGCCTGACCCCATTCCTTTGCCGACGGAACAGCCAAACGCCGACCTCCTGTTCGTCGATCAACTCCCGCCGCGGCGAGAAGCGAGAAGCGACAAGGACTTGAGCCGGCACTGCCAGGAAGCGCGGAGACTGCGTCCGCATCGGCAAGAAGACCCGATTATTCAAGGCCGGGCCGGCCGGCGCCTCTGGGACCGCGCGTGCCGACGACGCGGCCAAATTCAATCGGCCTGAGCCAACTGTCACGCCGCGCCCACTTGGCCCGCGGAACTGAACGCTGGTTCGCCGTCCGCCACCGTTGCGTGGCCAAGCCCCCGCGACCACGATCCGCAGTGCTGGCCGCCTCGCCTCCGTGAATTCACTCGACCGCCAGCGTGTGCTGACTGGTCTCCAGAATCGCGGCCACCCTCGCCCCGATCGAATTCAAGTCCGCATACATACTGCACGCCAGCATCGCCGACTCGTTTAGCCGCCGTCAACCTTTGTAACCCCGCCCTTGTGGCAGGCGTACTTCGGCGGGCGAGAAGTGAGCTTCAGCGAGCGACACCCCTGTTGTTGAAAAGGCGTAAATGCCTTTCGGGGTCCGCCGCACTGCCGACGATCGCCAGGTGACGTAACTTTTCGTTTCGGCTGGCGTTCAAACCAGTGGGCGTTACTGGGCTCGAACCAGTGACCTCTACCGTGTGAGCGACTCAAAAGGCCTTGCGTTTTCTGCCGGCTTTCCCAAGGATTTTGATGGATTCTACTCGAAAACCCGCCGTTGCAAACGTAGGCCTCCGTATACGGTTTCCCAAGGAATAAGCCGTATTACTACCGATGGGGGCAAGCGCAAGATAGTAAATACCGTTTTGGCAAAACGCGAACATTCGATCACAATTGCCCCTCTGGCCGATCTCGATGTCCCCACGTCAGCCCCGTTGCCCCATGCTTGATGTTCATCGGCAAACAGGTACAGTGAAACCGTGATGGCCCTCAGTCCCCTGGGATGCGCACCATGACCGCCGACGAAGTGCTGGACCGGTTTCGCCGGAATCTGAAGACGATTCGGGAGATCAAGGGGCTGTCGCAATCCGAAGTGGCGAGGAGACTGGGGGTTCCTCCGAGCTACATCTGCGACATGGAACGCGGCCGGCGGAGTCCGAATCTGCGGACAGTCGCCGCTATCGCCGAGGTGCTGCAGACGCCGGCGGAGATCTTCATCGGGCCGCGGAAGCTGGCCAAGCAGGTGAAGCCGGGGCTTCACTCCTGAGTTTTCGGGACCGGCGGTCGCCTCGCTTCGGCTGGCCGGCATCCCGGTCTTCGTTTTGGATTCCGCTTCCGCAGGGGCGTTGCTGAGCGCCGCCGTGTTTCGTTCCGGGGCTTGCCGCATGGCCGACGCCAACGATCGCATTGGCGAGGCCGAACGCCGACTTTCGGAAATCCGGAATGCGTTGGTCGGGCTGCAACGCGAGGTGGTGAGCGACGACGAGGTCGCGGCTGCGCTGGCGGCTTTCGACGGCGTGTGGGACGCCCTGAAGCCCAGGGAGCAGGAGCGTGTGCTCAACCTGCTGATCGAATCCGTGGGCTTCGACGGGGCTGCTGGCGACCAGGCGATCAAGTTCCCCCCGGCGGGGATCAAGACGCTGGCGGAGGAGGCGGCGAGATGACATTCACGGTACATCGTACGTTTCACGTCCACAACAACGGGCGCTGTGGTGCGCCGGTGATGCGCGAAGGCAACCCACCACCGTTACCGTCATAGAAAGCCTCGCCCACGTCAGCTGAAACCTGCTGTTCCGTCGCCATCCGCACCCAGGTCGCCCACGTTCGCCCGTGTCGCGTTCACGGGCGGAAGTCGTGGCTGGGGGGGTGCCCCGGCGTCGCGACGTAGCCGCTTGGCGGCGATCCGGCAGGGGCTGGCTGCTGTCACCCGGCAGCCAGGCATCGCTCCCGGTGTTCTTTCCAACAGGCTGGTTGGGTCTGGCACAAGTGCCCCAGAGTATTCACTCGTTGGGTGGCCGGAGGGACCAGATTTTGGCCAGGACCGTCCCGGTGAGCATACAGCCGAAGGTGTAGATGGCCGGCGCCAGGGCCACGGCGTCGCTGGTGAAAAGCTGCGTCGCCAGCGTCGCTCCCAGGCCAGCGTTCTGCATGCCGATCTCCAACGTCAGGGCGCGCCGCATCGGCTCCGGAAGCCGCAACAACGCTCCGCTGGCATAGCCCGCGAGATAGCCTCCCAGGTTAATCGAGATCAGGGCTCCGAAGAGACGTGCCATGGGCACGCTGGAATCGACGCCGAGCAACCGCTCGCGACTGAGTCCGACGACGGTCGCGATGATCCAGAGGATGGCCACGTTCGCCACCACCGGGCCTCGTCGCACCGCCCGGATTCCGAATCCGGCAAACCGCCGCGTCAGCACATGGCCCGAAATCACCGGGATCACGACCGTCAGTAGGAGGTTCCCAGCCGTTCTCAACAACTGCTGGGCATCGATCTCCTGCTGGGCGTGGGCGGCGATGCCCAAGGCGATCGGCACGGCCCCGGGCGAGAGCAGCGTGGCCGTTGTCGTCAAGCTCACCGAGTAGCTGGTATTGCCGCGCGCGTTGAAGGTCAGCACGTTCGAGGCCATGGCCCCCGGCACGCATCCCACCAGAAGCAAACCGGTTAGATAATCGCCCGACAGTCCCCAAGCATGCGCAAAGCAGTAGGCCAGCGCGGGCATAGTGAGATACTGGACCGCCGTGCCGCTGAACACCAGCGGCCAGCGTCGGAAAACTTGCCGCACTTCATCGCGCGGCAACATGCAGCCGATCACAAACATCGTGATGGTGATCAGCGCCGGCAGCAGCGGTTTGCTGGCCACAAATGGGTCAAACAGATCTGGAAACCAACGCTGCCAGAACAACGCGACGCCAGACGAGAGCACCAGCCAGACAATCAAATGGCGTTGTAACATGGAGGTTTTCAGATTCGACGACGGAACGATGGACGCCGCATCAGACTCTTCCGGCAGCGCAAGGCGCGCGACCAGAAGTGACAGGCAGACATTCTGCTCCCACAGGACTGAGGCTAACCACGGAGGTCGGCGAAGGCAAGCCGGTCGGGTGGGAGCATGACAGCCGCGGCGTTACGCCCCTGGCCGCAATCGCCACCGCCGTGTCGTCAGCCGTCCGGCCGCGGCCCCAGGCAGCCGAACGCCCACACGATCGGCCCCGCCTGTGAGCGTGGGCTGGCCGCGATCCGGCAGGGGCTGTGGTTCGTGGTTCCGGCGTCGCGACGTAGCCGCCTGTCCGCGATCCGGCAAATACTTCCCCACCTACGCCACTTCCCCAGTCATCCCCGTCAGCCACACGATAGGCCCCGCCTGTGAGCGTCAGCCGCCTGGCCGCAATCCGGCAGGTGCTGGTCAAGCCGCCCACGTGCCCCGCCGTTCCCCCGTGTCGGGTTCACGCGACCTACTGAGTGAGGGCCAAGCGGAACCCGAGGAAAGACGTCTTGTTACCGGCGAGGGTCTTGAGGCGACTCGCCCGGCGACAGCGGACGCCCTCATGGTCCCAGTCGCCGCCCCGGATCACACGAATGAAGGCTCCCGCTGGCCCGGTCGGGTCAACCGCCATCTGCCCCGCGTACTGATGGTAGTAGCTCTTGTCGTACCCATCGGAGAAGTGGGGGCCACGGCCGCCCACTTCCCCCTCGCCCCCGGTTCGCCCGTGTCTGGGTGACATCCGCCCATTCAAACGTCGCAAATTTCGACGGCCTGGGCCAGCGACGTGAGTGGATCCCGTGTCGGCACGAATTCGTGGGCGACGTAGCCGGTGAATCCGGTCTCGGCGATGGCCCGCATGATCGCGGGGTAGTACAGCTCTTGCGTTTCGTCGATTTCGTGTCGGCCCGGATTGCCGCCAGTATGGTAGTGGCCGATCAGGTCTTTGTGAGTCTGGATCGTGCGGATGATGTCACCCTCCATGATCTGGGCATGGTAGATGTCGTACAGGATTTTCACGTTGGGCGAGCCGACGCGCGTGCAGACCTCGACGCCCCAAGCCATGTTGTCGAACATGTAGCCCTTGTGGTCGACCTTGCTGTTGAGGTACTCGATACAAACGGAGACCTTCTTCTGTTCCGCGAAGAGAGCGACCTGTTTCAGCGCGGCAACGGCGTTTTCAATTCCCACGTCGTCGGGGATTCCATTTCGGTTGCCCGACATGGCGATGACGTTGGGAAACCCGTATTCCGCGTTGGCCTCGATCGCGGCGTGGATGCTGGCAATCGCCTGGTCGTGCTTTGCCTTGTCATTAACAGCGCCACCGCCGGAAGTCATCGTACAGACCAAGCCGTACTTCTTCAGCGTCGGAAAGTCATCAGGTTTGAGCAGGTCGATGCCTTTCAGGCCGATCTTTGCCCCGGCTTCGCATAGCTCGTCGAGCGAGAGCTTGCGGTAGCACCAGCGGCTGGCCGACTGGTTGATCCGCCCCTTCTTGACGACGCGCTTGATCTCCGCGGCGGTGTCTCGGGCCAGAACGCGGGCTGCGAAGACTCCGGCGCCGGCGAGCGAAGCTCCGTGGATGAGAACCCGGCGCGAAAGCTTGCCTGTGTTCATCGCTGGTCTCCTGTCAAGGGTGAGTTCGAGTTGCGTAGCTGCTACGGCGGTTCCGTTGTTACCACATTCGCAGCGCTTGCTCAAGGTGATGACAGACAGACTGCCGCCCGGCGAGTCGCGCAATACGGCTGATCCTTTACCCCGTTTCGCATCGCCTCATTCAGGCGATACTCTTCGCGACCCGCCTCCGGCCAGGGCTCCTTCTCGTCCACCAGGACAGCCAGCACCTCCTTGCCGTCCGACACAGCCTGTTCGCATTCCAGCCAGGTAATGCTCTTGTGCTGATCTTCCGGCTGATCGGGCGGCACCCAGCCGTACCGATGTGCCACGATCACCACCAACACGTCCGTCTCGGAGACTTTGGCCAGGCAGGTCGGCAGAGGCGGCCTGGCGCCACTCGCCGTGAAGTACTCCATCATGACCGGCAGCATCCCGGCGGCGAGGGCCGCGTCACGCGCTGCCTCACGGTGCCCTTTCAAATCCTCGGAAGTGGAGGAAATGAACACCTTCGCAGGTTGACCGCTGGCCATGTGTCCGCCCTTGCCCTTTCTACGATGTCCGAACCTGCCCCTCACCATAGTGCCGCGCGATGCCGCTGTCAAAGCGGCAGATCCGCCGGAATAACCGTCCGCGGACTCTCGGAAGGACATCCGGGCCCCGGCCCCAATTGACGCGGCCGCGCAATCTCCCCCACAAGACAGATACGGCTTCGTCGCCCGGCCAGCCGTCCGTTGTCAGTGGTCAGTTGCCGATCGCCAGAGCCCCGATTCTGCTTCTGGAGGCACCCTCACTCAGCATTCGGCCCAGCAGGGCCTTTGCTGCTAGCGGCCCGAATTCGGCCGCGCGGGTCTTGCCGAAGATCGTTTTGAGCAACTTCAAGACGGGGCGGTACACGTCGGCGGCCCCTGTCGGCTTTCCGTCTTTTCGGTAGTACTGTTTGGCGTGTTTCAGGAACGCCGCACAGAACTCGGAAACGGTAGAACTTGACGGACGAGCGTCGGCATGTGCAACCTCCCCCCTTCTTAAAACGGTATTTCCCGTTTTGGTAGCTGGGAACCGGCTGCACTTCCGACCATCGGAAGGTAACGCAAGTTGTGTTTCAGCTTTGCCTTGCGACAAGTGGGCGTTACTGGGCTCGAACCAGTGACCTCTACCGTGTGAGG
>JAAYYU010000154.1 GCA_012515235.1 Candidatus Anammoximicrobium sp. | reverse complement strand
GTCTAGCCCTTCGGTTTCATCGAATCTCGTCGCTTTCGGAGGTGTTCAATGGCCCGCAAAGGTTTCACCTTGGTCGAGTTGCTTGTCGTCATCGCCATCATTGGCATCCTGGTGGCCCTGTTGCTGCCGGCGATCCAGGCAGCGCGCGAGGCAGCCCGCCGCACCCAATGCGTCAACAACCTCAAGCAATTGGGTTTGGCGATCAACAATTACCACGATACGCACAAGATCTTTCCCCCGGCCGTGATCGGCAGCGGGCAGCACACCAACAATCCGGGACTCGTCTATCACGTCAAGAATACGACGGGCTGGACGCTGCTGCTGCCGTTCCTCGAACAGCAGGCCCCTTACGAACAGTACGACTTCAACGTCTGTTCCAGCAGTGCCAGAAATCCCGTGGTGACGGCTCCGGTCATGGGCAACGATACGGTCAATCAGCCCGTCTACAGCTTGCGTTTCGCCGCGCTCGAATGTCCCTCGCACACCAAGGCGGGAGAACAGCGGACCAACCAGGCCGGGACCGAGGATCTGTACAGCATGCGCGGCGCCCGCCGCACGAGCTACTTCTTCTCCACGGGTTCCTACACGGATGACAATTCGGTCTATTCCAATATGCTGGGCCGCCGACTGCTGGGCTTGGGGGCGTTCGGCAGCGACGGGGCGGCGCGGCTGGACGACATCATGGACGGGACCAGCAACGCCCTGGCCATCGGCGAGTCGGTGGGCGGGACGACTACCAAGATCGACGCCAACTGGGGGCCCTGGGGGCTGTGCGGGACTCGGACCTGCTGCCACGGCGTCGTGATGGTGAGCAACTTTTCGTCCACGAGCGGAACGACGTTCACGTACACTTCCGCCCACGCCCGCGATTACGGGATCAACGGGGCCTACCAAAACGATCCCTTGGGCCGACGTTTCGCCTGGACCTTCAGCAGCCAGCATCCTGGCGGGGCCCAGTTCGTCCTGTGTGACGGGTCGACTCGATTCCTGTCCGATTCCATGGACTATCGGACTCTGGCCCGGCTGGCTTTCGTCGCCGACAAGGAACCGCTGGGGCAATTCTGAGCGTTCGATTACGGTTTTGGCACACTCGTATTCATAGAGGCTTGGTTCATGAGCGATCGCCGATTTGTTGCTGGGTTGGTTCTGCTGGCGTTGGTCACCTTGGCCCTTGGCTGCGGACCGGGTCGCAGGACCACGGTGCCCGTCGTCAAGGTCTCCGGCGAGGTCAAGCTGGACGGCCAGACCGTGTCGGACGCCGAAGTCAACTTTCTGGGACAGGAATACGCGGGAGTCGCAAAGACGGGCCCCGACGGGCGCTACGAGTTGGAAGCCCAGGCGGGCGAGAATACGATCTATATCCGCAAATTCGAAGGCGTCGGACCGGGCTTCGATGCCACCATGATGGACCGCAGGTCCGATGCGCCCGGCGGCGCGGCGGGCCCCAAGCAGTTGATCCCGAATAAATACAGCGATCCGGTCGCCAGCGAGTTGCGTTTTACCGTTCCCGACGGCGGTTCCAAAGAAGCCAATTTCGATTTGACCAGCCGGTAGTTTCCGCCGCCGGCGGCTTGGTGACCAAGGGACGCGGAATCCGTTCCAGGCGGTTGGCCGCCGCAGACTTTAGCCGACCAAGATCTTGATACCCGATGAGTTCTCAATCGTCATTTCTCCCATCTCGTCAGAGGAGTTTTTCCCATGACCGCAAGTTGTGTTCAGGGGACCCGTTCGCAGAAAACCAGAGGGTTCACTCTGGTCGAACTGCTCGTGGTGATCGCCATCATTGGGATTCTCGTGGCCCTGTTGCTGCCCGCCATCCAGGCCGCCCGCGAGGCGGCTCGGCGGACCCAGTGCTCGAACAACCTGAAGCAGATTGGGATCGGGTTGAATAACTACCACGATACCTTCCGTACGTTTCCTCCGGGCGCGTGGAACGAAGCGAATCGTGGAAATCGACTGGCCTGGACCGTGTTCATCTTGCCCTTCATCGAACAGCAGGCAATCTACGCCGAGTTCAACTTCGAGCACAACAGTTACACGGGAGTGAATCTCTTGCCCGGCATCATGCTTGTTCCCACCTATCACTGTCCGAGCATGCGGTTGAAGACCGGCAACTACTCTGGCGAACAAGTCGGCGGAAAAGACTACTACACGACGCATTACTACGCCGTCATGGGACCCCAGGGCATCAATCCCCTCGTGCCGGGCGGAACCACGCGCTATCCCGAATCGGATAACGTCAATCCGCACGGCGGTTATGCGTACGGCGGCGTGTTGTACCGCAACAGCAGCATCCGGCTGGGCGACATCACCGACGGCACCTCGAACACCGTGATGGTCGGCGAACTTGCCTGGGACGCTGCGAATTGCTACCGGACGTGGCTGCGCGGAGCTTCCGGGACCGCGGTCGCCGGCGCCAAGAACCTCGAGTTCGGGCTGAAAGTCGTACCGTACAACGGGAGCAACAACTTCAACGACGTCAGTTTCGGCGCCGAGCATCCGGCGGGCTGCCATTTCGCCGTGTGCGACGGATCGGTCGCATTTGTCACCGAAAACATCGACATGAGCGTCCTGTTGGCCATCGCCAGCCGCGAGGGCACCGAGCCGCAAACGGCGCTTTCACGGTAAGGCACACAGCGGAGACGAAGGGTCGAAGGAGTGACGTTCGCGGGTTGGGACGCCGTCCCGACCCGGACGGGTCGGAGACCCAACGTACTTGGGTTGCGGCCGCAGGCCGTGAGAGGAGACATCACACGATGACTGCATGGCTAGGCAATGGAAAACTGCTTTGCGCTGCCGGGTTCGTCGCCTGGTGGTTGCTGGCGGCGGGCGGCTGCGGCGGCGGAGGCGGCGATGGCCCGCCGCGGTTCGACGTCTCCGGCAGCGTGACGTTCAATTCCCAGCCGGTGCCGTTCGGACGAATTGTGTTCGATCCCGACACGGCCGCCGGCAACAAGGGGCCGCAGGGGTTCGCGGAGATCCGCGACGGCCGCTACGACACGCGTACGGGGCGAGGGATCGTCGGCGGCGCCCATGTCGTCCGCATCTCGGGGTTCGGCAAGGATCCAAAAACGGGCAACGAAGACAATCCGGTCCCCGCGCTGTTCCCGGACTATCAAACCAAGGTCGAGTTGCCCAAACAAGAGTCCACTCAGGATTTCGCGGTTCCTGCCAAGTAGTCCGATCCGGAAGCGCGGGGTCATGGGGCCAGCGCCTGCTGAACGCTCAGGATCTGCTGCGCGATCAGCCAGCGATAGACGTCGAACTCGGCCGGCGACCAGAGCCCGTCGTACTTGTACTTGGCCTGCACGCGGATCGCGTCCCACACGGCTTGCAGTTCGCGCTGGGCCGCGGCCGCCGCGTCTTGACAGGCGGCTTGCGGACGTTGCTTCGCCTCCGCGATGAGCTGTTCCAGCGTGTACACGTAACGGTAGTCGTCGTAGCCCTCGCGATAGGCTTCCCACAGGGCCACGGGAATCGGTGTCCCGTCCGGCTCGTGGCGGTTGAAAAAGTCCATCGAGGGACCGTCCAGATAGTTGAACGGATCGCCGGTGCTGGACGAGTAGATCCAGGGGATCAGGGTCAGGAAGCCGGACCGCCAGAAGCCGAACCCGTAGGTCATCCGCGCACCGGTCACGGGCGTGTGGTCGTTCTCGCCGTTGACGTGATTGGGATAGCACCAGTACTCGACGCCGCGGGTCCGCATGTCGGCCTGGATGGTCTCGCGGTCCGGGGCGAAGGGTTGCGTACACCAGACGTCGATCAAAGGCCGCAAGGGCGCGAACGGATCATGGGTCGGGTCGGCCGTCACGTAGGTGCGCACGCCGGCGTCCCGGCACGCCTGGAGCACCTTGGCCATGAAATTCACCGCCGCGGGATCCGTGCTGGGCTCGTCCACCGGATAGTACAGGAACTCCGGCCAGCCGCGTTTGGTGCGTTCCGCTTCGATCGCCTTGACCAGCGCCGTCAGCTCGCGCCCGAAGGCTTCCGGCGGATCCTGCACGCCGCGAAGGTGGCTGCCGTAAGGCTCCTTGACATATTTCCTGTAGATGGCCCCCGTGCTGATGTGCATCACGATCGGCCCGCGGAAGGCGAACTTCCGCCACAACTCAATCTGGTCGGCCAGCAACTCCCAGCGGAACTGGAAGTTGCCTTCCGCATCGGCCGCCGAACTGCCGCACGACAGGACCGCGTTGCGCGTGCCGTGCGCGACCATGTCGGCGTGTTCCAACTCGGCCCGGCGGCGGAAGTACTTCCGCGAGACGTCGTCCGTGGCGCGGGCCGCCAGATCGTACGGGTGCCGGTAGTAGATGCCGAATAACTTGCCGGGATCGTCCCGCAGGGTGAAGGGCAAGATCCGCAGCGTCACTGGCAGCTCGACCTTTCCGCCGGAGCACTCGAAGGTGACGGCGCCGCGGTACGTGCCCCCGGGCGCGTCGTCCGGGACGTGGGCCGTGATCCAGAACCGCGCATTCTCGCCCGCCGCAAGGTCGAGCGATTGGAAACGCTCCAAGACGTCGGGCACGACGCGATAACGGTAGCGGACCGTATAGTTGGGCCGCGCCCGCAAAAAACGCACGCGCCGCACGTCGATGTTGCGCGCCGGCACCGGGCCGAGGTCGCTGACGGTGACTCGCGCGTCGCGGAGATCCCGCACAGGATGCACGACAAAGCTCATCGGTTCGTACTCGCCGGGCGTCGCGAACAGGCGGAGCGTCGGCTGGATGTCCGCGGGGCGGGGCTGCGTGTGCGGATACACGCACTCCAAGTAATGCCGCGAGGAAACGACGAAGCCGCGTTGGCGGTCCGCGTCGCTCAGCGCCGGCGCAGGGCCGCTGTCCGGTTCCGGATCTTCCTGCCACTGAGCCCACTCGGCGGGCGGCATGCGAAACGTCCACTCCTCCAGCGGCGCGATGAGCTGCTGCTGGACGCGGGCGGCATCGGCAGCCTGCCAGATCAGGAGGGCACACACGGCCCACTTGCTGCGCGGCGTGAACTGGACCGCCAGCGGCTCGGCGCCCGCGCGGGCGCGAAACCGCACCGCGCGAAACCGGTACCCGCCCTCGAACTGGACCCGCTGCCGGTCGTCGCCGACTTGGACCGTAAAGTCGAAGTACTGGGCAGACAGGGCCTCGCTGGCGCCGCACAGCACGTACACCTCGTAATCTCCGGGCGGCGCCTGGAACAGGAAGGCGTTTTCGCAGTCGCCCAGAATCGCGTCTTCGGTGATCGGATTCGTCCAGATCGGCGGCGGCTCGTCGCGGCCCCGGCTGCGGTTTTCGACCATCGCGGTGTGAGCGCGGACGCAAGCCGTCAGGCCGTCCTTGGATTGCCAGCCAAAGCCAGCTTGCGGTGAGAAGACCTGGTCCCGCGTCACGCGGGTGCAACCTTCCCAGACGGCCGATTGGCCGGAGCCTAAATCGAACAGGCCGGACGCGGGCAGATCGCTCTGCGCGGTGACCACAAGCATCGCGAACAAGAGTGCGTTCATCAGGATTCCCCTTCCTCCTTCATTGCCACGGCGATCGCACCAGCCGCACGCGGGCCGCGGCCTCCGCTCCGCCCGCGGCGCGTGCAACCACCTCGTACTCGCCGGCCGCCGGTTTGACGCGGCTCAAGTCGAGCGTCAGTCGTTGCGGACCGCGGCCGGCCTCCACCGTCATCTGCGCCAGGGCGATCCCGCCCTTTCGCAACTCGCAAACCACGGGTGCGCTCTCTCCCGGTTTGACCCCGGCCAAATTGAACCGCAGCGGCAACTGCTTCTGGTCGGCGAACATCACGCTGCCTTCCGGCGCAAAGTCCAGCAGCGTGGGCTGGGCGTATCGGACCAGCGCGATTTCGTCGAAATACAAGTCCAGCTGATCTTTGTGCCGGTAGTTGGATTCCGCCAGGTGGAACTGCAGTCCCCGCACGTCCTGACGCCGCGGCACTTGGCTCAGCGGAATCCGGACTTGCACCCATTGGCCTTTTTCGAGTTCCGGCAAGGGACGATTGTACGCGCTCGGCTTGTCGGGCGTGTACAGCGTCAGGCCCGCCGGTTCCCGCGGCAGCGTCTCGCGCGTCGTTTCCGTATAGACCCAGAACTGGAAATAGTCCCAGGAGGACCAATCACGGGCCGCCGCGTCCCGCAACGTACAGTTGGCTCGCGGCCAACCGATCGGGTATTTCAGCTCGCCGGTGAAGTGGTCCACCGGGACGTGCCAGTGCCACACGGGCGCGCCGGTCCGAGTGCGGGCGGACGACGGCTCGACGGTCGACTCGGCAACCGTCCAACGCAGTGACGACTCCGGGTCCAGCAGGATCTGCTTTTCCAGCGGCACTTCCGCGGCCGCAGCGTGCAAGCCGGGCCAGGCCAGCAGGCCCAACGCGGCGGCCAGAAGCCGGGATGACGGACAGGATGCGAAACCGGTTTGTTTCATAGCAGCCTCGCGGCGAAAAACAACTGGGGACCAAAGCCTTCCGAACGTGACGCCCGCGGTGCTCGTTTGCACATCGTCTGACGCCGCGACTATTATGTGCGCTGGGGACCCTGTTACGCCAGACAGGGTAACGTGGATGCCTTCGCGCCGGCAGACATCGTCTGGACGCTGGCTGCGGTTGTTCATTCCTGTCCTCGCAGCGCGACCACGGCCGGCTCGTCGTCGCGGACGCGGGCGCACGGGCCGGGCGACGGGCCGGCACAATCCGGCGACCTGGCGGCCGATCGCAGCCGGCTACCAGAAGATCGCGTACAGCGCCAGCGTCAGCAGGATCACCAGCGCGCCGAACAGCTTGGCGCCGCGGGACGTGGTCATGTCCATCTTGGGGTTCACCGGCAGATCCACGGGCTTGGCCAACGGGCGGACAATCGTCATCACAGCCAGCACGGCGACGATCAACCCGAAGCACAGCGCCATGCGGTCCAGGAACGACCAGCCGGCCACCGTCTGCAGCGCGCCGATGTCCCTCAGTCCCGGAATCCGCGGGCTGAACTTGAAGATGCCGTACAGCACCGGGTTCAGGATCAAGCCGACCGTGCCCACGTAACGCGGCGCGCGGTGGACCAGCACCCCGAACAAGAAGATGGCCAGAATGCCGGACGAGATGAAGCCCTGGAATTCCTGGATGAACGTGAAAATGCCGCCGAACCGAGGATGGCCCAGCGACGGGGCGATGATCATGGCGATCAGCACGAACACCACAACGCCGACGCGGCCCACCGTCACCAACTCGTACTGGCTGGCCTGACGCCGCAGCTTGTGGTAGATGTCCATCGTAAAGATCGTCGAGGCCGAGTTGAGCATGGCGGCGATCGAGCTGACGACCGCCCCGAAAATAGCCGCCAGCACAAAGCCCTTGATGCCGCTGCCCTGGGGCAGCAGCTCGCGGATCAACGTGGGGAAGGCGTTGTCGTAGTCGAGCGCAACCAAGGTCTCGACCTTGATCGCGTCGGCGGCCTGTTCGCTCACCGCGGCGGCCAGTCCCTGGCTGAAGTCCGCCAACTGCTGGGGCGACGCGTCCTCCGCCGGGACCCCGTCGAGGGTCAAGCGGCCGGCCACCTGTTGCAGGCCGTGAGCCATGACGGCTGCCGCGTCGTGCGGATGCAGGCCGGCGTACACGGCGTCGAACTTGTACACGTAAGGCTTGGCGGGCGCTCCGCCCCGGCTCAAATTCTGGTCGATCTTGGCCACGATGGTTCTGTTCCGCGGCGAATCGCGGTCGGGCTTGACCGCCTCGGAGAGCGACACGTACAAGTCCGGCGAGTATTCGGACAGAATCTCCGCGTTGCGATTGACCGCGTCGTGTCTCAACTGACTCTGAAACAGGTTATAGGCCAGGATGCCGGGGATCACGACGATAAAGGGAATAATCAGCTTCAGGAACGCGGCAAACACGATGCCCCGCTGGCCTTCCGCCAGCGACTTCGATCCCAACGTCCGTTGCGTGATGTACTGGTTCAGCCCCCAGTAGAAGAAGTTGGGAATCCACAGGCCGATGATCAACGCCGTCCAGGGGATTTCCTTATCCTTGATGTCGCGGACCATGTGGGTCTTGCCGTCGGGCAGCGGGCCTTTGTTCAGGTCCCAGAACCGCTGCACCGGTCCGGCGTGCTGCAGCGATTCGACGGTCACCTCCTGGTTGCGAGCCGTTTGGATCAGTTCGTTGGGATCCCGGTCCGCCAGCAGGTTCATCGCGAACGCGGCGATGACGACGCCGCCCAGCACCAGCGCCGTGCCCTGGATCAAGTCCGCCCACGCACAGGCCTTCAACCCGCCCGCGAACACATAGATGGCAGACAGCACGCCGATGATCCAGCAGCCCACGGTGATGTTGCCCAAGTCGTAGCCGAACGCCGTATATCCCTGGAAGTTGCCGGTGATGACCTTGGCGCCGGAGAAGATCACGGAAGCCGTCGGCACGCCGACCAGGATCACCATCGTACACAGCGCCATGACCGTGCGGGCAAACGTGTTGTACCGGTATTCCAGAAACTCCGGAATCGTGTAAATGCCGCTCTTCAGAAACGTCGGCAGGAACAGGAAGGCCACGATCACCAGCGTGATGGCAGCCATCCATTCGTAGCTGGCGATGGCCATGCCCAGCCAGTCGGCCGCTTTGCCGCTCATGCCCACGAACTGCTCGGTCGAGATGTTGGCGGCGATCAGCGAGAAACCGATCAGCCACCAGGTGAGCCCGCGGCCGGCCAGGAAGTAATCCTGCGCCCCGTGCTCGCTGTGGGTGGCCTCGCCCTTGCTTTTCCACAGGCCGATGGTGATGACCGAAACGACGAACGCCACGAACACCAGGATGTCGACCGCGCCCATGTGGACTTCCTTTGCCAGAGAATCGGATCACGCCGCGGATCAGTATAGCGGATGGAACGCGACGCCGAAAGCGAGGCGTGGCCGGGCGACTGGCGGGCGGCCCCGTGGTGTGGTCTCCCCACGGAGCTTGGAGGCGGCAGGCAAAGCGGCGCCTCCGCGCCAGCGCAGCTAGGGCTGGACTCGGGCAGACACGTGCGGCGCGACGAGGATCAGTTGCTGAGGCTCCTCGACCGTCGTGTAGGGGACGGCCGTCACCGATGGCCGCAAGGGAATGATGCCGAGCCATTTGCGAGTCTCAATGCGTTGCCGGCGTTGTTCGCCCCGCTCCACGGCTCGCTCCCGGACCAACTCCGCAGGGCTGACGTAACGTCCGGCGTCGGCAGGCGTGATGTGGGGATAGGGGTGATCGGCGGGCAGCGCAATGGTCGTCGGCAGCGGGGCTCGGGACGGCGTCCGAGGCGGAGCGGCGTGCGGAGCATTCTCGTCGAACGCGCCAAACGTGTTGGCAGCCGGACGAGGCGCCTGTTCGGGCGCTGGCAGCGGAAGGATTTCTGTGGAATCCGCGCCGGCTGGGGCGTCCTTGGGGGATTCGGCCGCCGCGATTTCGGGCATCTCCGCGGCTCCGTCTGCAACTGCGTCCGCCGCGGGTTCTGCGGGACTCGCCTCAGCGATCGGAATCAAGGGCGGCGTTTCTTCCGCCGCTGCCGTTGCGGGCGGCGTCGCCGGAGGTTCGTCGGAAACGAGTTGCGGGGCGGCCGGCGGGGCGGAGTCTGCCGGCGACAGTTCCGAAGTCGGGTCTGCGGGTTCCGCAGTCGGTTCGTTGGCGTCCTGCGATGGCGCTTCGGCAACTGCAGGCGTTTCGGCAACTGCGACTGCGTCGTTCGGTTCCGCGGACGGAGACGGAACGTCGGGCGTGCTCGATTCTTCCGCAGGCGGCTGGAAATGGCCGGCCAAGTAGTAATTCTCGGCGGAGCAAAACAACGCCAAGCCGGACAGCGATCCTACTTGATTGTCTTCACTCGCCGCCGAAAATCTGTGGGCGGCCTGCTGAGCGAACATGCCGACAGCCATCGCGGCCGTCACAAACAGCGAATTCCAAGTTGACCCGATCATGAGGACTTCCGGTGCGCTGAGGGATAGGAAGGCAGGTTGAACGGTAGCCGGTTCCGTGGCGGCCGGCCGGGTCGAGACGAATTCGCCTCGCGAGGGAGTGTCCGCGGCAGATCACCAGCCAGAGCCTATCGGACGCACAAGCTCTGACTGTCGCGATGCGCACACCGCCACTAGGATCAGGATTCGGCCGACGATCCCAGGCAAGATTAACCGCGTTGCCCTGAATCCGCGCGTTTGTGTCAAGCTTGCGCGGTTAGAGAAAATGGATGGCCGATCCAGTCCGAAAGCCGATCAACGGCGACGTTCTGATGAACTCGCGATAGCGCCGTGGTCCGCCTTGGACGACAAGGACATAGACCATGTCCCCCCGACGCCAGACGCCCAGCGTCAGTCCGCCGGACGCAGCGAACGCGTTCCAGGGCGGCGTGTCTGGCAACGCAGACGTCCTGGCCTTTGACAGAAGGCAGAAAACCACCGCCGTTTCCGATCCTGGCGGGGCCAGATCGTACACGACGGTCTGCGCGTCGTAGGCGGTGGCGATCTGGCACCATCGCCGAGGGATTCTGGGGATGCTTCGATCCAACGGGCGCCGGCCCAGTTCGGCGGCCTGAAGATTGTCGTTCCAACCCTGCCTCACGACCGCATCGGTCCAGGCCTGAATCTCGCCTGGCAGTCGTTCATCCGCCACGGGTTCGGTGGTCCCGAAGTACTGGGAGACAACCCAGACGCCAACGAGTGCCGCGGCGGCAGCCAGGCTTCCTGCCAGCGCAGTCCAGGTCCGCCGACGGATTCTCGGTGGCCCACGGCGCTGCGGTTCGGCATCCTGGCTGGCATCGAGCGTCGGCGATCTCGGACAGGGGCGTGGCGACAGGGCGACTGGCGGCTGATTGTCCCGCGCTGCCACGATCGCCAACAGCCGCTCGCCCAGACCGGCGGGCACCGGCACTTCGTGAAAAGCCCCGCTGACAGAGGCGTCAAACTGCTGGCTGCGTTCGTACTGGCGGCGGACCTCCGGATCGTTCCGCACGGCCTCCGCCAGAAAGTCCATTTCCGGCGACTGGAGGTCGTCGTCGGGGCGGCAGGCGTCGATCGCTTGCTGGATTTTCCGATCTGTCATGACTTAACCGCTCTCTGCCGCACTGTTTTCAGTTTGGAGACCGTGTCCGCTTGCACGTCTGCTTCCAGCAATCGAGCCCGCACACGGCCTTTGGCCCGCGTCAGCCGACTCATCACCGTCCCAATGGGGATCTGCAACTTCTCCGCGATTTCCTTGTACGAGCATTCCTCGAAATAAAACATGACCAAAACCAGCTTGAATTCGTCCGGCAACTCGTCGATCACCGACTGCAATAACTCCTCGTCGATCGGTTGATCGGCTGCTCCGTCCGGGATGCTGTCCACGTCCAGCTCGATGCCCGTCGCTGGCAACGGCACCGACTTGCGTTCACTTTTCAAGTAACAAGTCCGCAAAATGGCGAACAGCCAACTGCGGACGCGTTCAGGTTGGCGAACCTGGTGCAATCGCTGCTGAGCGATCAGAAACGTTTGCTGCGTAAGGTCTTCGGCGTCGTCCTGTCTTCCGGCAAGCCGATAGGCGTAGCGGTAAACATCGCGATGGTGGTCGACGACCAACGTGCCAATGTCCAGAGGCGACGGAGTCCCTTTCGGGGTCAAGCCCTCACCGCCTGCCGTACGTTCTGTAGCCATCGACACCCTACCCTCTAACAGATCCTTCCTGTGTGCCTATTATTCCCCAACTTGACCAAGAATTGCTAGGGGCGAGGCGGTCGCCAGCTTTTCTTGGCCGCAGCGGGAATAGCGGGAATAAAACGATCCGGCCCTGGATCTATCAGACGTGAACCAACGTTTCTTGCGCGGTCAAGGAGACCTCGCTTGGCGAAACTTCCGTTTTACGAAAGGGTGATTCGATGAAGAGTTTGAGTTTGTTGTTGGTCGTGTTGGCCGTTGGGTTCTTTGTCGTCGGTTGCGGCGGCGGCCAGCCGGCTGGCGGTGGCGGCGGTGAGCCCGTCGACGTGAGCCCGCCTGGTCCGGAGGCAGCCCCCGCGGATGCAGCCCCGGCAGAGGCAGCCCCGGCAGATGCAGCCCCCGCGGACGCAGCCCCGGC
>JAAYYU010000153.1 GCA_012515235.1 Candidatus Anammoximicrobium sp. | reverse complement strand
GCTCCACGCTGGCAAGCAGCGTGGTGGCGAGGCGGCTGATTGCGGGGACGTATCTGGTCTTGAACACCGCACCACGCTGGCGAGCAGCGTGGTGGCGAGGCGGCCGATTGCGGGGACGTATCTGGTCTTGAACACCGCTCCACGCTGGCGAGCAGCGTGGTGGCGAGGCGGCTGATTGCGCGGACGTATCTGGTCTTGAACACCGCTCCACGCTGGCGAGCAGCGTGGTGGCGAGGCGGCTGATTGCGGGGACGTATCTGGTCTTGAACACCGCTCCACGCTGGCGAGCAGCGTGGTGGCGAAGAAGCCGATCTCGCGGACGTATCTGGTCTTGAACACCGCTTCACGCTGGCAAGCAGCGTGGTGGCGAGGCGGCCGATTGCGGGGCATCGCTGGTCTTGAACACCGCTCCACGCTGACGAGCAGCGTGTGGTGGCGAGGCGGCCCAGACGGCGAAACCGTCGGACGCGGATGGGAAGGGCGCAAAAGAAAAGCCCGGCGTCCTGCGTCGAGCAGGGCCGGGCTTTCAGCTCCCCCCTGGGAACGTCACAGCGAAAGCGCGAGTTCGAAAACCGGGGCGTGAGGACCGCACGAGCGGTGTCCCGGATTTCGGACTCGGCTTTGACGGCAACTCGGTCTGCCACAGGGGTGGCACACGATCGTAATCGCCGCATTCGCAGTCAGTAGAGTTCCATCCAGCGGCGACAGACCATTCTATCGGCTGCGGTGCCCCTGCGACTTTTGTCAACTTTGTCGATTAAGACGCGGCTGCCGATTGTACCGGTTTTTCGGAAACAGGTTTATCAAGCTGTGACGATGACACCGATGGTAAGGACGATCGCTACGTCCGGCGTGTCGGCTGAAGTCGTCTGCTAGCAGAAAAATCCCCTGAAGAGGATCTGTCTGTGTCGAAGCACCAGAACCGGAATGCGTTTCTCGCCATCCTTGCTCATCTTGGTTGGCCGCTGTTGCTGGGGGCCGCATCGTGCAGCGTGTTCTACGTTCTCGTCCACCGCGGACCGCTCAACCTGCCGACGGTGCATCGTTATTTTGCGGCGCATCCGGTGCTGATCATCGAGACCGGGCTGTTCTTTGTGGGCCTGGCGGCGCTGGGGCTGAAGGCGTGGGAGGTCGTGTTGCAGTACTGGGCGCTGAACGTCGTCCAAATCACGCCCGCCCCGGCCGCCGGGCACAAGATTGAGGATGCCGGCTCGCTGATCCAGCAACTGGATCAGCAATCGTCGCCCGCCCGGCAGTCGTACTTGGGACGCCGCGTGCGTGACGCGCTGCAGGCGGTCCAGCGGAAGGGCTCGGCGGACGGCTTGGACGAGGACCTGAAATACCTGGCCGATTTGGACGCGGCCCGCCAGCAGGACAGCTATGGCCTGGTGCGGATCGTCATCTGGGCGACGCCCATGCTGGGCTTCTTGGGGACAGTGGTCGGCATCACGCGGGCGCTGGGCGACTTGGATCCGCAGCAGCTGGCGACGAACATTCAACAGGCGATGGAGGGCTTGCTCGCGGGACTGTACGTCGCCTTCGACACGACGGCCTTGGCGCTGTCGCTGTCGATGGTCTTGATGTTCCTCCAGTTCCTGCTGGACCGCGTCGAGACGCAGGCGCTGTCCCTGGTGGACACGCAAGCCAATGCCATGCTGGTCGGCTGCTTCCAACAGGTCGGCAGCGGCCGCGATCCGTACCTGACGACGGTGGAACGAATGAGCGGCCGGGTGCTGCAGGCTTCCCAGGACCTCGTGCGCAGACAGGCGGAGTTGTGGGAGCGGACGATCCAGGCCGCGGACGAGCGTTGGGGTCAATTGGTGGTGTCCTCCGGCAGCCAGGTCCAGGCGGCGTTGCAGGGAGCGTTGGAGCATTCCCTGCAGCACCACGCCGACGAACTCGCCAAGGTGGAACGCGAGGCCGGCGAGCGGGCCGCCCGCCGCTGGGAACAACTGCAGACCGCCCTGTCCGAAAACGCCCGCGTGATGCGGGGCCAACAGGAGGAAATGGTCCGGCAAGGCGAAATGATGGCCCAAGTCGTCAAAGCCACCGGCGAGGTCATGGGACTGGAAAAGGCGCTGAACGAGAACCTGCGGGCACTGTCCGGCGCGAAGAATTTCGAGGATACCGTAATGAGTTTGTCGGCCGCCATTCACCTGCTGAACGCCCGCTTGGGCAAGCCGGATGACGGGCCGCACATCGAGTTAAAGAAGACCGCGTCCAAGGGCCGCGCCGCATGAGACGGCCAGCGTCACGAAAAACGGTGCTCGGCATCGCGATGTTTCCCTTTCTCGCCGTGCTGATCTGCACGATGGGGGCGCTGATCGTGTTGCTGATCCTCGTCGTCCACCAGGCCCGCGTCCAGGCCGACACGACGCTGGACCAACGGCACCAGACGCAGGCCGGACCGGGCACGGCCCGGCAGCAGGAGTTGGAAGAAGAGGTCGAGGATCTGCAGTGGCAACGGGAGGTGCTCCAGCAGCAACGCAGCGAATTGACGCAAAAACTGGCCGATGGGCGTCTGGAATTGAGCCATCTGGAAGAGCACATCCGGCGTCTGGAGGCGAACTGGCAGCGGCTTCAGGCGGAAGCCGCCGAACAGGAAAACGCGCGGCGGGGGCAACATCAGCAGGAGTCGTCGATCCGCCGCGAACTAGCTCAACTCCAGGCCGCCATCGCCTCCGAACGGCAGCAGTTGGAGCAACTCCGCGAACGATCCGCAAAGCAACGCCGCTCGTTCGCCATCCTTCCCTACCAGGGCCCCCACGGGACGCGCCGCCGGCCCATCTATATCGAATGTTCCGCGACCGGCATCGTGCTCCAGCCGGAAAACATCGTTTTTGATCCCCGCGATTTCGGCGGCCCGTTGGGGCCTGGAAATCCCTTGGACGCCGCACTGCGGGCGATCCGGGAACACTGGACGCGACTGGAACGCGACGTTGAAAACGGCGAACCTTATCCGCTGCTGATCGTCCGCCCCAACGGCGCGGTCGCCTATGCGATGGCTCGGGCCGCCATGGCGGGATGGGACGACGAATTCGGGTACGAATTGATCGACGGCGAAACCGAACTGGCCTTTCCGCCCAGCGACCCAAGCTTGAAACGGCTGCTGCAAAGCACGATCCAGACTGCCCGCGAACGGCAGGCGATCCTGGCCGCCGCCATGCCCAGCCGTTTTGACATGCCCCCGCCCGCCGACTTTTCCGCACCGCCTGGCGAAGCCTGGGGCTCGCTGGATCAGCAGGAAACTCCCGGCTCCGGCGGCGGGTTCGCCTCGGGCGGTTCCGCCTCGGATCGGGCCACACGCGGGAACGCTGCGGCGGCGGAATACGGCGGCGGAGCTGGCCGCGAGCGGCAGCCGGCCGCCCAACCCGCTGCGGCACCTGCAGCAAACCAATCGCCACCCGCCGCGGGAACGCCGCCGGGGCCGAACAACCCCCTCCGGGCCGGCAACCCCGCGGGACAGGCCGACGGGACTCAGCCAGCCGGCGGCGACGCCCATGCCGGCGCTGGCATGGCTGGCGCCGGCGGCGCCGCACCGCAAGCCATGTCCCTTGCCAAAGGACCCAACTGGGCACTCCGCAACAGCACACCCACGGCCACCGGAATCACTCGGCCCGTCACCATCCACTGTTATCCGGACCGGCTGGTGATTGTGCCCGATCGCCGCTCCAACCGCGAACCCCAAACCGTGTTTCTGAAGAACCCGACACGCGATTCGATCGAAGAATTCGTCGCCGCTATTTGGACCCACGTCGAGACCTGGGGGATGGCGGTGTCCGGCGGCTACTGGAAGCCGACGCTTAAAGTGACCGTCTTTCCCGGAGCGGAAACGCGGTTCTGGGAACTCCAAGCACTTCTCGCGGGCAGCGGACTGGACGTCCAACGGCGATAGCATGCGCAAATCCAACCAAGCACTCGATCTGGCACCGGGCCAGGATTCGTTCCTGGACGTGACGTGCAATCTGGTCGGCATCCTGATCATCTTGATCATGGTCATCGGCACCCGCACGCAGACTGCCGCGCTGCAAGCCGATCCCGACGCGGAACGCCTTGACATGCTGCCCAAACCCGACCTCGCCGCAGCCCGAGCCGCCGCGGTCGCCGTGGAAAGCGACATCCGCGAGATCGACGGCAAGATCAAGCGGCAGTTGGTAGAAGTCGCCTACCGCCGCAAGGAACGCGACAAGATGCTGGAAGTGTTGACGGCCGTCGAACGGCAGCTCCAGCAACAACGGGGGACGCTGGACGGCGAACAACAGGCGCGGCTAACGGCAACGCGTGAACTGCTGGCCGCCCGTGAAGAATGGGAGGATTTGAAAGCCGGCCGGCAAGCCCTGGAGCATGCGGCTTCCACGCCCAACGTCATCGAGCATTTGCCTACGCCGATGGCCAAAACGGTCTTTGGGACGGAACTGCATTTCCGCTTGCTCCAGGGCCGCTTGACGCCCATTCCCTGGGACCAGTTGGTGGCCAAGTTGAAGGAAGAGGCACCCGGCAACGTCGCGAAGTTGAAGGACGCCGCCGCGGTCACCGAAACCTTGGGGCCGATCGGCGGTTTCTGGATGAAGTACACGCTCCGCCGCGTGCAGCAACTCGCTTCCGCCGGCGGCGGCCTGGCCGTCCAACAGCGGATCGAATTGGATCGTTTCGTCCTGGTGCCCGTTCAGGAGGATCTCGGAGAACCGTTAGAGCAGGCACTGCGTGCAGGTTCGGAATTTCAGGAGACGCTGGCGCACGCCGATCCCGATCGCACGACCGTCACCGTCTGGGTCTACCCGGACAGCTTCAACCAGTTCCGCACGCTGAAAGCGGAGCTCTTCCGGCGCGGATTCTTGACGGCGGGGCGCCCGCTGCCGGAAGGCCACCCCATCGGCGGATCGCCCGACGGCTCGCGGAGCGCGTCGCAGTAGGCTGGACAGCGGAACCCAACGGGATGTGCCGGTTCGCGCGAATCCAAGCGGTGTAGGACGGTCGCCAGTTTCGGTGGGACCGGCGGCGTCTGGCGGACGATACATGCAGCCAGTGGAAGGCTGGGGATGCCGTGGCTAGGCCGCTCGCATGAATGTCTCGCGATTTGGCCGACGAGTTCTGCTGCTGAGGATTTCGTGCGAGACGTGCCGAGTGGCCTGACACGGTCTTCGATTTCGATGGCGGCCGGCTTGTCATCGAAGATGGCGCGGCGGGCGCAAGAAGTCCTGCGCACGCCGGGCCGCGGTCCTGGAGGGGTGGGGCCGGGAGTCGTTCTCCGACGGACTCGCAAAGGGGGCTCGGCAGCGAGTCCGGAGACGGCAGGAGAAGGCTCCCGGCCCTTTTGCGCCCGCCCCGCGGCGGGCTGCGGCCCGGCAACGGTTTCGCGCCAGCTCCGTCCGGCGGCTTTCCCAACCACGTCCGGCCTACAGGAGAACTGCGATGGTGAAGCACACCTACCGTGTCGTGACGCGTGCCAGCGACGGCTCGCTGCGCATCCGCGATTTTGATTCCGAGGAGCCTCTGCTGCGCATGCACGTGAAGATCGGCGTGGACGACTGCAGCACCGATTTGACGCTCCGCGGCAAGCCCGTGTTTCGGGGATTGATCGGTCCGTTCCCGGATGGCAAGGGAGTGGCCCGTTACGAGTCGCCGGAAGTCTTCGAGACGCTGACCAAGGAGTGGAGCCGGGCACAGGCCAAACGCCGCCGCCGCCGCTCGGCCGCCGAGATCCAAGCCGCCGCCGAAGCTGCGGCGGCGGAGGCCAGCCTGGAACCCGTCTAGCAGAGCGGTGAAAAGCCGGACGAGCTCTTTCTTTCTTGTTTTCCTGTCTTTCGTGGGCTACCTACCAGGGGACTGGCTCCCCGTTGCGTCGAAGCGTCTTCGGGAAAGGCAACCACCGCGAGGCGTGTGTCCTCCTTCCCGCCCTTCCCGTCGGTCACCCGTACGGCAGTTTCTTTCAATCTTCCTTGACCGGCGACCAAGGCGTCGTCATCACCAAGACTTGGGATTGATTCCCAGAACTGGGTTGGACAAAGCACTGGCATTCTCCGCCGTTTCCTGGATAATGTCGGGCAAGCCGCAGGGGAACAGAACCCAGAAGCAAGCCCGGCATCTTCGGACCCGTGGGCTTTCCTGGCTGCGGCCGAAGCTCACTGTCCATGAACCGTACGCTGCTGAAGAAATCCGTCGCCGAATCCCAGGTCCTCCTGCTGGCCTGCATGGCGGCTCTGTTCGCGTTCTGCTGGACGCGCGTCTGGCTGGTCGGCCAGTTCGAGATGAGCCGGTTTATGGCCATCGTCGAGCAGTTCCGCGAGTTCGAGCGATTCGCGCCGGTGCCGTTTGAGGAGTTGTTCACGTTTGCGGGCCGGATTGCGCTCGCCTTCGACGAGCCGATCGTGATCGTCTGCATCTCGCTGTGGGCCATCGCCCGCGGATCGGATTGTGTCAGCGGGGAACTGGGCCGGGGCACGATGGAGCTGTTGCTGGCCCAGCCGGTCAGCCGCTTGCAGGTGCTCTGGTCGCAATCGGCGGTGACGGTCGCGGGCACCGCGCTGCTGGCCTTGGCAGCTTGGCTGGGCGTGTACGCGGGCATCCAGACGACGACCGTCGAAGAACCGGCGCCGGCAGCCGGCTTGACAATCCCCTGGTTCGGCATCGAACTGCCCAATCCGCTGGCCGAGCGGGAGATGCAGCGGGTGCCGATCCGCGACCGCGTGGAACCGGTTTGGTTCATCCCCGCCGCCTTCAACTTGTTCTCGCTGGGCTTGTTTGGGGCCGGTTTGAGCACGCTGCTGTCCGCCTGCGACCGCTATCGCGGGCGGACGATCGGCGTGGTAGCGGGGTTCTACATGGTGCAAATGACGTTCAAGATCGTAAGCCGTGCTGCGGATCAGCTGGCCTGGCTGCGTCACTGCACGTTCTTTACGGCCTACGAACCCGAACGCTTTGTCAGCCTGGCCGTTTACAATCCGGAACAGGCCTGGGCCGTCTGGACCAGCGATCCGCAGGGGGTTTGGACGCTGGGGCCCCTGGGATACAACCTGATCTTGATCGGCCTGGGATTGGCCGCCTATGCCGGGGCCGCGGCGGTGTTCCGCGTCCGCGATCTTCCCGCGCCGCTGTGAACACCGCGGCGAAAGTCCGGCTTTTCCGCAACCGCCGACCGGCCTTGCCGTTGGGGACTTGGTTCAGACGCCAATCCTGCCGCGCCGGCCCCGCGTCAGTCTTGACCGAAACCGCGGCGAAGGCCAACATAATAGCAGCCTGCGGAAGTTCTGCGATCCGCCGGACGCCCGCGTCATTCGGCGCGGGTAAACCGCTGTCTGAGGAAAAAGCTCCTGCCATCGAAAGGGCTCCTGCCATGCTGACGGAAAGCCGGGTGCGTCGCGTTCTGTGGGTGGTCTCGTTGGTCTGGGCGGCGACCGCCGCCGGTTGCGGCAAGAGCGTCAGCGACATCGCCTCGTCGGTCAAAGATGCCGCGTCTCAGGGTGTGCAGTCGGTGAAGGATACGGCGCAGCAAATGAGTCAGGACGTCGCCGGCACGGCCCGCGGCATGACGGACAAGGCCGCTCAGGGCTTGGCGCTGGCGGGCTCGATGCAGCTGACGCTCGACCAACCGCTGCAGGTCTCCGCCTGCTACGCCAGTTTCTCGCCTTTCCCGTCCGCAGGGGCGGGAGTGCTGCAACTGCAAAGCTATCGGGACGCCCAACAGGAATCGTTCCCCTCGGTGTTCGTCCGGGCTTCGTGTTCGTCCGCTGCGTTGGCCGAACTGACCGGCCAGACACTGGCCGCGCAAATGTTCGTCCAACCGCAGCAGAACGGGCCCGTCTGGTCGGCCATCGCGGAGCCGGTTCAGCTGAAAATCACCGCCGTGGATAAGACCGAACTCAAGGCGGAAATTGTCGGCGGCAGCCTGGCCAACAGCGGCACAGGAGCGGCACAAGCCGTCACGGGCACGTTCCAGGGCGTGCTGCAGTAGACGTCGCCGGCCAAAGCCTGCCTGGCGATCTGGCCATCTTCGTGCATCGGAATCGTCCCTCTCGGTCGGAGTCATCCCATGTCTTCTTTCCTGTTGCGAACCGTCACCGTCCGCTTCCTGGCCGTCGGGGCTGTGTTGGCCCTCGGCCTGTGCGACGCGGTCTGCGGGGCCAATCCCGGTTCCCGCGAGCCGATGAACCCCTTGGAGATTCACAACCTGACCAACGGCCAACCGCTGCTGGCCACAGCCGACGGCCTGTTCACCGCGCTGTTGAAAGATATCCAAGCGATCAGCGCCAATCCGTCGCGCGTGGCAGGGAAGAAGCTGAGCGATTTGCACGCTCAGATCCGGCAGTTGCGCCGGGCGGCGTTGGACCTTCAATTGCTGGGCGAGACGGCAGGCGTGGACTATAGCTTCCGCGCCGACGTCCTGAACGAGCGATTGGGAGTCATCATCCAGGCCTTCAAAGGGACGCCTGCAGGACAAGCTTACACCAACCAGATCCGCCAAGCCTTGCTCAACCCGAAAGCCGTGCAAGCGCGGAAGGTGGGGGTCCAGAAGCTGCAGAAAATGCTGCAGGACAAGCAACTGGAGGAGGCTTACACGCTCCTGCACCGGGGGTTCGATCAACTGACCTCCTTGACCATGATGCTGCCGGACTCCGAAGCCGCCGTTTGCCTCCTGGAGTTCGCTCCGGTCAGCGATCCGATTACACGCGGCCGAATCACTGCGTTTCGGGAACAAGCCCAAGCGGCCCTCAACCAGCTGGCCGCTTCGCTGCTGCCCAAAACCCAGGAACTGGTGCAGCGCGTGGCGGACGCCGCCAGCGCCCTGCGGACTGCGCCGCAAGCGACCGTCGACGGCCAGGCACTGAGCGGTCCCCAATGCCTCGAAGCGTTCGGCGCCGCTTGGAAGCAGGTGCACCTGTCGGCGATCCGCTGCCGCGCGGTCGACTGGGCCTACATGACCGGTATTCCCAACGAACCCAGCTTGGAGCAAACAGGTACGCCGCGGATCGCGGAGGCCGACTTCGAACGGTTCTATGACGAGTTGGTAAAAGCCTTGGCCTCGCTGATCGAAGCCGACGCCCAACGGGCTGCGGAGGCCGATGCCCGGACGCTGTACCTGCAATACCTTCCGGTGCTCGCTCCGCTGGTCGCCGCGACGCGCGACGATAAACTGGCCTTGGCCGTCCAGCCGGCCCTGGATAAGCTGGCAGCCAAGAGTCCGGCGCTGGCCAAGGAGATCGCAACCTACGTCGCCGCCACGCATGAATTGCTGCGTTGGCGCGAACGGACGGCCCAAGCCCAAGCCGCCTCGGCCGCGGCGGCGATGCTTCCCAGCGACCAGGCCGTCGTCAAGTTTTTCCTCAGCGAAGGCGACTACCGCGGACTGCTTACCCCGGTCATTCTGGATTTCGTCCACGCCGTGCTGAGGGCTTCCGCCCCGGAGGTGATCCCAACCGCCAGCCAACGGGCGCTGGAGCAGTCGGTGGTGGTGAACGACATCGTCGGACTGAGCGGCGGCAAGCTCGGAGTGGCCCGTTACAAGTCGCGGCACTACGCCACGCTGACCCTGCCCGAAGCGAGCGACGAATTGGCCCGCCTGCAACAGGATCTGATGGTCACGGCCGAGCAGCCGGCTTTGTCCTTGGAAAGCGTGGTTGCCTTGGAAGCCGCCCGGCAAGGCAATTACGTGGCGGCCGGCGGCGCCGTGAAGGGGTTCTACCTGGAGGGGCTGATTCCCAGGTTCGCCACGCTGCGTCCCGAAGCCCAGCAGCTGGTCGCGCTCGGCCCCTTGCCTGCCGAGGTGCCCCCGGTGGGCTTTCTGAGCCACGTCCTGGTCCGCTTGGACGTCGCTCCCGCGTGGGTCCAGCACAAGTACTTTTTCCTGCCCTTGGCCGAACCGGCCGCGTCCGAAAAAAGCCCGTAGCCCCACGCGGGAGGAAGACGGTCACGTTCCCTCGCCGCGGATGGGCGACGGCCGCTGGTCTTGAGGCGGACCCGAGACCGAGACGTAGGTGACCTCGCCGTCCGTCAAATGAATGGCGGCTCCGTCGCGTTCCGTGTCCACGCTGACGTGCATCGTGAGCGACGTGCGGCCGACGCGCACGACGCGCGTCGTGAAACTGACGATGTCGCCGACCCACACCGGGCGATGAAAGGCAATGCTCTTCATGCCCACCGTGACCAACGCCTGGTCGGGCCAATTCCGGCTGCGGATGGCGTGATGAGCGCCCACGGCGCCCGCGAGGTCGAGATAGCTGAGGATCACCCCGCCGAAGATCGTCCCGTGCGGATTCGTGTCGCGCGGCAGCATCACGGTCTTGAGCGCCAAGTACCGCTGGCCGTCGCAGGCTGTCGATGGGGACTGCGTCATGCTCCGCCTCCGGTTTCCGATTTCACCCGCGTCATTCTGTCGGGAGGAGGCAGAAAAGACAAGCGGCAGACCGCCGTCCGAGCGTCGATCGTAAGGCTGCGAGATACTAGCGACGAGATTCAGGGGCCAGGCTGTCCGCGAGCGTTCACAGCGTCTTGCCGCCTTACGATCAACGCCGCCGCCCGCGCCCCGCGGACCTGACGGTCGTTCCCCAGAAGATTCGCTCGCGAAAAAGTGCGAAGATATTTTGGTTTTTCGCCCTCTGCCTCGCCCTCCTCTTCGACAAGAGGACGAGGAAGATTGCCAAAGATATCCACGGCAAGCGGAATTACCACAACCCACGATTGAAAGCGCTCTGCGACGGGCTCGGCATCCCTCCGGCCGACCTCTGCAGTCTGCTGCAGGACGAACATTTTGGCGACGAGTTGCACCCGAACGAGCGCGGTGCGAAGATCATCGCCAAGGCCGTGTTCCGATTGTTGCCCAAGGAGTGACCCATGATTCGCAAGACGCTACTGACCGTCCTCACGCTGTTGTTCGTTCACCATGTCCCGGCTGCCGAGGGCGAGATACCGTCCAAGGCCGACAAACGCCCGACCAGGATTTGGAACCGCGCTGGTCCCCTGGGCATCCCCCCGCAACACGTCACCGATGCCTACCCGCTGTCCGATCAAAAGAACACGGGCGGATGGATCAAGTTCCAACCGATGACCGACGAGTTCGAGGGCCAGAAACTTGACCGAAACAAGTGGGTGCTGGGAATCGAAGGATGGAAGGGCCGCCAGCCGGCCTTGTTCAGCGACACGAACGTCACGGTGTCGAGCGGCAAGTTGCACCTGACCATGCGCAAGGAAAAACTGTCTGCCGAGGCGGAACAGCTGGGGTACAAGGACTATACCAGCGCCGCCCTGCACACCAAGGTCCGTTCGAGCTACGGCTACTACGAGGTTAAGGCCAAGCCCATGAACTCGGGCGGCTCAAGCTCCTTCTGGTTCTGTCAGGACGAGACGCCCGGTTGGGGCACGGAGATCGACGTGTTCGAGATTGGCGGCAAGGCCCCGGGATTCGAGCGCAAATACAACATGAACCTGCACGTCACCCGGACGCCACAGGAAAAGAAACACTGGAGCGTGGGCGGCGTCTGGGAAGCACCCTGGCGGTTTGCCGACGACTACCACGTCTTCGGCCTGGACTGGGGCAAGGACGAGATCAGATACGAGGTCGACGGCGCACTGGTCCGCTCGGTCGAAAACACCCACTGGCACCAGCCGCTGTTCTTGATCTTCGATTCGGAAACGATGCCGAAGTGGTTTGGGATGCCGGACGATCATGATTTGCCATCGACGTTCAGCGTCGAATACGTGCGGGCTTGGAAAAAGAAACCGTGAGCCAGAAAGACCGTCCCTGATCAAGGAACCATCCATGACGCGAATCAGCACTGCATTCCTGTTCGTGGGCTTGGCGACTGGCTTGGCTCATGGGCAACTCGTTGTTGTCACTCCTGACCAGACGGACGAAATCCTCGCCAACCCTGGCATGGGCTGGGAAACGTTCCACCGCACAATCGCACAGGACCAGAACCTCCGCCCGGTGAGGTTCAGGCCGTCGCTGACGCCATCAGCCTGCCCGATGACCTGCCGTTGGGAACGTACACGTTTTCGCTGGCCGTCGTCGGCTTGGAGGACGCCCGGCCCGTCGTCCAACTGGGGATCAGGGGGCCGATCCGAGGAGGGCTGGTATTCGTTGAGTACGGTCAGGATCGCTCAATAAGCAACAGGGCAGAACCGTCAGCGGAGCCGTTGTCGAATCGCATCAGAACTGGCGGATGCGGCGACGCCGAGACGCCAATCGCTGAGGGGGGCAACGGATGTCTCTTCAAGTTTTCGAACTTCCGCCGACGATGGGAACTTCCCGTTTTCTAAATCAGCAACGTCCAACTTGCAGACTCCCGGAAAGTCCTGCTGTTCCGGAAACTGGCGGACGGGCGTTCCCAGACAACCCCGGCCTGGCGGAGCCCACGAAGCAAGAATCAAGGTGCAGTCACAAGGCTCCGCCAGACCATGGGTCTGTTCGGTTTTTCGGTTTGTTGCGGCAACTCGACATGTCAGCGCGCGGCCGGCGCGCACGGACGCGTTGGAGCGCCGACGTCGTGGCAGAAGAGATGGCACGTGGAACGATCGCGCCGATTACGCCGAGGAAAGGAAAAGTCGCGGCGGGGTGCCCCTTGACGGACATCCCCACCGCGTAGTTGCCTCGGACATCTCGTCGAGCCCACGTCACTAGAAACGTAGCTTGCTCTCCAGGCTTGTCAAACTGCGCCGGGACAAGCCGAGAGGATTTGCGCGGGCTCGACCAGACGCAAAGGAAGCCCGGCCGGTTGGGAAAGGCCGGGCTTCTGTCTCGCGTCAGATTCTCACCAGGCCTCCGGTCCTCACCGATTCGGTCTGCTTATGGCACAGGACAATCGCGTCGCGAGCCAAGTCGCCGGACAGCGTAGCCGAAGGCTGACTCGCTTCGATCGACTTCACGACTTCCGTGATTTCGCGCGCAAACGGCTCCGCCGCATCCTCGCCGCCAACTTCGGGACGGATGACCTGGCCGTCTTCGGTCAGGATCTTCAGCGGCATCAGTTCGCCCTTGTCCTGGAATCCGGCGAACTCATAGTGCATCGTCGCCTTCTCGAGATGGATCTCGAAGCCGTGAGTGAAGGGACGGCCTTGCTGGTTGACGACACCCATGACGGAGCTGACGACCAGCGACGGATCGGAAAAGTGGAACATCGTGTTGCAGTACTCAACGATGTCGCCGCGCAGTCGCCCCACGCTGATCAACGAACTCGGCATTCCGAACAGGAGCCGGATCAGGTGGGCGTCGTGGACATGAAGGTCGATAAGTGGGCCGCCACAGCGTTTTTCGTCCCAGAAATCGGTCATCCAGGCCGGATCGGAGATCACGCGTTTGAAGGTCCCGCCCAGGAGTTTGCCGTACTTCCCGCTGCGGATCAATTCGATCACATGCGCGTATTCCGGAAAGAAGGCCAGGACATGTCCGATGAACAGTTGCTTGCCCGCGGCGTTCGCAGCTTGAACCATGTCGTCGCATTCGGCCGTCGTGAGGGCCATCGGCTTTTCGCACAGCACGTGCTTTCCCGCCTGGGAAGCCGCGATCGCCGCCTGCGAGTGCATGGACGGGGGCAAACAACAGTCGATCACGTCCACGTTCTTGTCCGCGAGCATATCGCGGTAGTCCGTGTACCGGGCGATTTTGGACAGGTCCACCATCTCGCCTGGCGGGCCGAAGTTGCCCTTGATATCTCGCCAGTCGCCGGACAGGCGTTTTTCGTTCGGTTCGGAGACGGCAACCAGTTCGATCCCGCTCACCTTCTTGTACGCCAAGTAGTGAATCCAGCCCATGAACCCAATTCCGGCAAGTCCGACACGGATCATACGAGCGACTCCTTTGATCTGAAGTTAGGTTTCGCGAAAAGGCGGTTGAGCGACAGCCTGGAGAGCCAGACGCGGTGCCCAGTCTAACGTTTTCAACGGCAGGCAACAACCTGCGGTGATTCTGCCAACGCCGCTTGCCTAACCTTGCACAGCCCAAGTTCTGGCTTATAGTTACGATCTTGCGGAACGGAAATCTCGCGCGAGGTCGCTGTTTCTTGGCTTTGTGTCGAACCAACTTGGTCTGAGCAGCGTAGTTACGCTTAAATTCATACCCTTCTTGGAGAACCTTCATGGACAAGCCAGCCGCTGCAGCGGGAACCGCGTCCCTTGTGGCTGGGGATGCAGCCGATCAAGATTCGGACGTGATTATCGAGACGCGCAGCCTGTCGAAGACGTACCGCGATTTCTGGGGTCGTCAGAAGGTGCGGGCGCTCAAGGCGCTGGACCTGGAGATCCGACGTGGCGAAATCTTCGGGTTGCTGGGCCCCAACGGATCGGGAAAAACGACGACGATCAAGTTGATCCTCGGCCTGCTCTTTCCCACCAACGGCCGGGCGATGGTCTTTGGCAAAGACGCCAGCGAGGTCGCCAAGAACGAGCGGATCGGCTATTTGCCGGAGGAATCGTACCTGTACAAGTTCCTCAACGCCGAGGAAACGCTCGATTTCTACGGCCGCTTGTTCGACATGCCGGCCGCGGCGCGCAAGCGGCGGATCGAGGAACTGATTGAGCGGGTCGGCCTGAAGTGGGCTCGGCGGCGTCAACTCAAAGAGTACTCCAAGGGCATGACCCGCCGCATCGGGTTGGCTCAGGCGCTGATCAACGACCCGGAATTGATCGTGCTGGACGAACCGACCACGGGCCTGGACCCGATCGGCACGCGGGAAATGAAGGACATGATCATCGACTTGCGGGCGCAAGGCAAAACCGTCTTGATGTGCAGCCATTTGCTGGCCGACGTGCAAGACGTGTGCGACCGCATCGCGATCCTGTACCAGGGCGAATTGAAGGAACTCGGGCGCGTAGACCGGTTGCTGACCGTCCAGGATGTGACCCAGATCCAGGTTCGCGGTTTGACGGACGCCGCCAAGCGGGAAATCCGCCAAGTGATCGACCGGCACGGTGCGGAACTGTTGAAGATGGACAATCCGACGACGACCCTGGAAGACTTGTTCTTGAACATCGTGCGGGACAGCGAGGCTCACCCCGGACGCCGAGCCATTGAGGCGCAATAGACGTATGGAACTGGAAAAAGAAATTCTTCCGATCCTGGATTGGCTTGTTCCCAGCGTCCGCGGTCCGGGCGCGTTGGTGGTGTTTCTGGCCATCGCTTCGGGACTGGCCTTGATTTCGCTGTTCATCGGCTACCTGCGGATGGCGATCCGCTTGGGGCCCGGCGAAGGCTTTTATGCGGTGGCCAAAGCCATGGGGACGGCGGTCGCCTCGGATTTTCCTCGCACGGTTCCCCGGCGGATTTGGGCGATGACGCGACTGGCCATGCAGGAGGCGATTCGGCGCCGAGTCCTGATCGCGTTCGGCGTTTTTGCCCTCGTGGTCCTGTTTGCCGGCTGGTTTCTGGACCGGGAAAGCGATCATCCGGCACGGCTGTACTTGGGCTTCGTGCTCACCACGGCCCAGTTCATGATCCTCGTGCTGGCGATTCTGTTGAGCACCTTCAGCCTGCCGGCGGACATTAAATCCAAGACGATTTACACGGTGGTGACCAAGCCCGTGCGGGCCAGCGAGATCGTGCTCGGCCGCATCTTCGGCGTGATCATCGTCAACACGGCGATCTTGGCGCTGATGGGCGGAATCAGCTATTTCTTCGTTGTTCGCGGACTGCACCATCGGCATGAGATTGCGGTGGAAGACCTGGAATTGGCGCCCGGCGACGCGGGAGCCAAGCAGGGCGTGACCACCCGCGAAGCGCATCATCGCCACGAGGTGACCGTGAACGCGGAGGGCCGCGGTCAGACCGACATGATCATGGATCACAACCACGAAGTCTGGGCCGAGGGCACGGGCGGTGTACAAACGTTGGTCGTCGGCGCGCCCCAGGGAGCGCTGGTGGCGCGTGTGCCGCGGTACGGGAAGATGCGGTTCATGGATCGGACGGGCCGGCCCGCCGAAGGGATTAGCGTGGGCAAGGAATGGTCGTATCGCAAGTACATCGAAGGCGGCTCGCTGGCGGCCGCTGTGTGGACCTTCCGGGGAATCACGCCCGACGCGTTTCCCGAAACGCTACCCCTGGAAATGACCCTCAGCGTCTTTCGGACGTACAAAGGCGACATCGTCTCCGGCATCCTGGGCACGATGACCGTCAAGAATCCGCGGACGGGCCTGAGCAGCGAGCCGATCACGTTTACGGCCCGCGAGTACACGCTGTACCGGCACGAGATTCCGCGTAAGCTGAAGGCGGTCCAAGCCGACGGTACGCTGAAGGACGTCGACCTGTTCGAGAGCCTGGTCGACGAGGAAGGCAACATGGAACTTTGGGTTCAATGTTCCGAGCGGTCCCAGTACTTCGGCATGGCCCAGGCGGACGTCTACGTCCGCAGCGGCGATGCGCCCTTTGTGTGGAATTTCTGCAAGGCGTACATCGGCATCTGGCTGCAGATGGTGATCGTCACTTGTTTCGGCGTGGTGTTCAGCACCTTCCTCAGCGGCCCTGTGGCCCTGTTTGCGACCGCCGCGACGCTGGTTGTGGGCCTGTTCCGCGTGTTCATCATCAGCGTGGCCACGGGCGAACAGGTCGGCGGCGGGCCGCTCGAATCGGCCGTCCGAATGGTCACCCAGCTGAACCAGACGATCGAACTGGATATGGGGAAACCCATCGAGTGGACGATTCGCGGGATTGACGCCGTGTTGATGGGCGTGATGTGGCTTGCGGCCAACGTCTTTCCCGACTACTGGGCGTTCAACACTTCGGACTTCGTGGCATCGGGGTTCAACATTGACGGGAACCTGCTGGGACAGCACTGCTTGATCGCCTTGGCCTTTTTCGTGGTGCTGACGGTGTACGGCTACTTCTTCTTGAAATCACGGGAAATTGCGGCATGAGCCAGGAAATCTCCTTTTGGCGCAAAGTGGTCTACGTCGGCGCGATTGTGATGCTGCTGTTTCCGCTGTTCTGGATCGGCCAGCCGGCGACTCCCAAGAGCGCCGGCGGCGTGCTGGCCCGACTGCGCTCCGAAAACGCGCTCTCGCAGGCCTCGTTGGGCGAAATCGATCCGGCGGGTGAATCCATCAAGCTGGCCACGCTGGGACTGCGGCCCCTGGCGGTGGCCCTGTTGTGGAACAAGAGCTTCGAGTACAAGAAGAAGGAAGACTGGGACGGACTCTCGGCGACACTGAACCAGATCACCAAGCTGGAGCCGAATTTCATCACGGTCTGGGAGCATCAGTCCCATAACCTGTCGTACAACGTGTCGGTTGAATTCGACGACTACCGGATGCGGTACCACTGGGTCACCAAAGGCATCGACTTCCTGGTCGACGGCATCCACCTGAACCGCGAGAATCCTCGCTTGCTGCACTACACCGGCTGGATCACAGGCCAGAAGATCGGCCGGGCCGACGAACACGTGCAATTCCGCGAGTTGTTCCGCAAGGACGAGGATTTTCACAACAAGTTGAACCACGAGATTCCGATCGACAAAGCGCACGGCTGGGACGGCCGCCCCGACAACTGGCTCACGGGCCGCCTGTGGTACCAGCGGGCCGAGCGGGCCGTGGACGCGGGCATTCCGCTGAAGGGCAAGAGCCCGCTGGTGTTCCACGCGGACAACCCGATGTCGCTGGTCAATTACTCGACGACCATCGAAGACGAAGGCGTGTTGGGACAGACGGCCCAGCGGTCCTGGTACGAAGCGGGCGAGGCGTTGGGCGAGTATGGCCGCCGGCCGATTCCTACCTCGTGGGGCCACAACGTCCGCTTGGGCGAATACGACCAGGTGAAGGAGGCGCTGACCCGGATGGAACAGCGACTGGAGCAACTGGCGCCCGGCGTTCGCGCACAGATCCGGCAAGAAAAAATCGCCAACCTGACGCCCGAACAGGCTGCGGCGCTCGATGTGCCGGAAGAAAAACTGACGGACGCAAACTTCCAGCACCACATGGATGCCGTGCAGAAGACCAAGGTCACGCACCAGGAGGTGGCTCAACGCGCCCCGGAACAAAACCGCAAAGCGGCGGAAAAGCTGGCCGACCGACTCGGTGACGAGGAAGTCTTGTCCAGCCGGATTGCCCACTACCGCAGTATCGTGAACTACGACTACTGGACGATCCGCTGCGCCGCAGAACAGACCAAAGTAGCGGTGGACGCCCGCGAGTTCCTGTACAAGGCCAAGCAGGCGTACGATGCGGCGGAATTGGACGAAGCCCGCAAACTGTTCGAGTCTTCCTGGCACGCGTGGCGGAAACTCTACGACCAGCACCCACGCCTGCTGGACGATATCTCGGCCGATGAACTGTCCGCGGGAATCAAGCAGTACCAGCGTCTGCTGCAGCAACTGGACGAGGAACTGCCTGCCGATTTCCCGCTGGGCGAGATCCTGAAGATGAGGCAGGACCGCGACGAAAGCTTGAAGCAGATGTACCGACAACTTGGCACGCCGCTGTCGAGCGACGCCGACAAGCCGGAAGCCGCCAAAGAAGAGCCCGCAGAGGCCAAGTCCGAGGCGGCCAAACCGCCGATGACGGAAGCCAAGCCGGAGGATGCCGCACGGCCGAAACCCGAGGCCGGAACCTCCAAACCTGACGCGCCGACTCCCCAGGACACTGCTAACAAGCCCAGCGACGCCAAACCGGCCGCCGAAAAGGCCAAGCCGGCGGCCGAAGATCCCAAGGCGGCCGAGAAGCCCAAACCCGCTGGGTGACCAGCCGTTTTCTCCAGGCCGGAAGGAATCAAAGCGGAAGGGAGCATCCTCCGGCCAGCGGCGGCTTGATACGGGATAGCCGTCGCGCGGCCGCTTCGCAATCGTCCCCACTCCGCTACGCCCCTCCCGTCGAACCTGCGAAAGTCGCCATCAGGGCTTGAATGGAAAGCACGACGTACGTCACCGTTCCGATGACGATCACGATGTTCCAGAGCATTCCGGGGCGGATCTCGCGCGGCAGCCTGGTGTGCAGCAGGTACAGCAGCATGACGGCCGAGAGCGAGAGAACGGGGGCCTCCAGGGCGGAGGTCAGCACGATCAACATCACCGGCCGCCCCGTGAACAGCAGGGCAAAGATGATCAGGCAAAAGAGCGTGATGCCCAGCCGGTACCAATTCAGATCGGACCAGCGGCGAGATCGGGGAGCCAGGATGTGGATGGCCGCCCGCAACGCGCGAGACTTGCCGTCCACCAGTCCGATAATCGTCGAGGACAGAATGGCCAAGGCGGCGATCAGAAACACGTAGCGCGCGGGCGGGCCGGCGGTCGCCGTCAGCATCCGGGAAAGCACCTCGGTGGTCGCTTCGCTGGCCGGCACCAAGGGTCCGCCGTCGGGGCCGGCCGTGCCCAAGGTGATCGATCCAATCGCCAGGAACGCCAGCGAGACGAACATCATCATCGCGTAGCACAGTCCAGTGTCCAGGTGCGACAAGGAAAGCCATTGACGAAAGTCCTGAACGGCCTGCGAATCGCCGGCGACGGGCGTCTGAGCGCGGTTCGGAACGGCATAGCCCTTTTCCAGAATCCAGAAACTGTAGATCAGGGTCGAGGTGCCGCCGGCCGTCCAGCCCAGCAGGCTGATGAGCGTCTGGCCGGAGTTGGGCGGGATCCGGGGAACGCTCTCCTGCATCACCCATCCCAACGCGGGCTGCAGAACGGCCAGACTGTAGACCACGCCGACGATCAGCGCCAAGGCGAGCAGGAACGCCGCCTTCTCAACCGGCCCATAGCTCCCTTTCAGCAGCAGCACGAACACGACGCCGACGACCAGGACGGCCCACTGGATCATCGACAGCGCCGGGCATAGCGCAAACAGGGCCGAGCCGCAGGCCAGGGCGATTCCCGAATAGCCAACCGCGCCCAGCAGGAACACGATGCCCAAAATCCACACGAACCAGTTGCGCGGCCCAGGCAGATGCGAATAGCCCTCGAAGATGTCTTCCCCGGTGGCGATCGTGTACCGGGCCAACCCCAGCGTCAGCGTCAATTTGTAAACGATCGAGACGACGATCACCCAGCAGACGGAAAGCCCGTACAACGCTCCCGCCCGCGGCGTCAGAATCAGCTCGCCCGATCCGATGGCCGCTGCGGCCAGCAGAATCCCTGGACCGATGTGCTTCAGTTTGGCGAGGAACGTCGAAGGAGGCAGCGGCAAGGGTTGAGTCATAGGAAGGAAGATGTAATCCCCGGCCAGTCAGGATGCAACCCGCCGTAGCGGTTTTTCGCCGTTTTCTGGACGTGCGACGGCTCCGACACTCCCCAACCCGATCGCCGTCATGCCGGGATGGGCAGGGATTCGTCCTTGTTGCCCGGAGTTTCGCTTTGCGACGGCAGGAGCGGATTCCAGGACGCCATGCCCCGCAGCCGGAGCGAAACCCACACCAGCCCCAGCGTGCCGACGGTCAGATCGGTGACCAGACGTCCCGTGAACATCCCCCACAAGCCGAAGAAATGCGCTCCCGTCCACGACAGAGGAATCAGTAGAACCACGACCCGGATCACGTTCAGGGCCATTCCCCACGATGGCTTGTACATCCCGGTGAGCATAAATCCGCTGTAGCGATGCACCTCCATCATCCCGTACCCGAAGGGAATGATGCGCAGATAAGCGGTCATCACCTGGACGACTTTGGGGTCGCTGCTGAAGCACGAGGCCAGCCAAGGCGCAGCCAGAAAAAACAGCACCGCGACGGTTCCTCCGTACAGCAGGGCAAACGCCGCGGCAAGGTTCTTGGCTTCCCGGATGCGGTCCACTCGCCGGGCGCCGAAATTCTGGCTGACGAACGGCGTCAGCGACATGCCCAGCGCCATCGGCACGACGAAGGCAAACATCTCCAAACGCGCCGCCGCCCCGCCAGCTGCGACCGCTTCGGCCCCAAAGCCGCTTAAGATCCAGGTGAGCACGCTGACGGAAATCGGCATCAAGATCATGCTCAACACGCACGGGATGGCAAAGCGGATAATCCTGCGGACCGTGGCCGGAAATCCGCGAAGCCCTCCGCGGCGAATCACCAGCAGACGCTGCCGACGGGACAACAGATAGAGCAGCCAACTCATGGCGATGGTTTGCGAAATGACGGTGGCCAGGGCCGAGCCGCGGATGCCGAGGGCGGGCAAGCCGCCAGGGCCGAAAATCAGGATGGGATTGAGGACGATGTTGAGCACCGCCCCCAGAATCATCAACCGGCTGGCGTTCCGTGAATCGCCGGCGGAGATCAAGATGCCATTGCCCATCATGGGCAGCGACATGGTCAGCGCCCCCAGGTACCAGATCCGCATGAAAGCGCGGATCAGCGGCAGCGTCTGTGCGTCCGCGCCCAGCCAGCCGAAGACCGCGTCGATGCTCAAGTAGCCCACGATCGAAGCGGTCGTCGTAAACGCCACCGTCAAGGTAATTCCGTGCGTGACCAGCCGAGACGCATCCTCGTAATCGTGCCGGCCGATCGCGTGCGAGACCAGTGTCGTGATCCCGGTGCCGATGCCGCCCGCGACGAACGTCAGCAGGGCAATGACCGGAAAGGTGAACGCCATCGCAGCCAGCGGCTGGGTCCCCAGCCGGCTCACAAACCACGCATCGGCGAGGTTGTAGGCGTTCATCGCAAACGTGCCCGCCAGCATGGGCAGCGCCATGCGGACCAAGGTTTGCGGGACATTCTGTTGAACGAGAACGGACATCTTCCAGCCTATCACCAGAACCGTTCAGCGGTTCTGACCAGCTCCGCAGTCAAAGTCGCAGGGTCAAGGGAGGCATTGTAGCAGGGGCCAACGATGTGCGGCATCCCGGCCGCCGGAATTATGCCGCGCGTTTCGACTCCGTTCGCCGGGGGTGCTTTCCGGCGCGCGTGCCGGTAGAATAGCCGGCACTTACCAGCAGGAAAGCAACGGTGGCCCCATGACAGGACGACCATCCTGCCTGACGGCACGATCGCAACCACTTTCCCCAAAACGAGGATCACAGTGATGACACACGCCGACCGAACCGTCCGCCAGATCACCCGCCGCGATATCCTCCGCCAAGGAGCTGCGTTGGCTGCAGTCGCCGCCTGGGCGCCGGCGTGCGTTGCACGGGCCAGCCAGCCGTCGGAGACGCAGGCCCCCATCGCCCTGGGTTCGCGGCGCGAGTTGTTCGTGGACGATTTTCTCATTGCGCGTCTGCAGGGCGCGGAGTTGAAAATGCACCAACCGGAGCCGCGCGAAGTGGCGCTGGTGTGCGACCAGCCCTGGGAGGGCAACACGTCCGCCTACTTCACCCTGTTGCGCGACGACGACCGTTTTCGCGTCTACTACCGGGGCTGGCACTTCGACGAAAAAGCCAAGAAGTGGGCTCACCCGGAGGTGACCTGCGTTGCGGAGAGCCGCGACGGGCTGACGTGGGAAAAGCCGGAACTGGGTTTGTTCGAATTCAACGGCTCGAAACAAAACAACATCATTTGGACCGGAGCCGGCACGCACAACTTTACGCCCTTCAAGGACGAGAACCCAGCCTGCCCGCCCGACGCCCGCTACAAGGCCTTGGCGGGCGGTTCCACCACGGTCGACGGCAAGCAGCGTGGCTGTCTGAACGCGCTGAAATCAGCCGATGGCGTCCGCTGGACGATGCTGTCGCCGGCCGTCATCACCGCAGGCGCGTTCGACTCGCAAAACCTTGCGTTCTGGGACGCCGTGCGCAAGGAGTACCGGGCCTACTGGCGGATCTTCACCGCCGGCTTCACCGACGAGCGCGGCTGGAAGCCGGGCGGATATCGGGCCATCCGCACGGCGACCTCGAAGGATTTCCTGCACTGGGAGCAGCAGGCCGACCTGCGGTATGTCGACTCGCCTGCCGAGCATCTGTACACGAACGCGATTCAACCGTACTTCCGCGCGCCGCAACTGTTCGTCGGTTTCCCCACGCGGTTCCAGCCCAAGACCCAGCAGGTGGAACCGGTCTTCATGAGCAGCCGCGACGGCGTGCTGTTTCGACGCTGGCCCCAGGAACTGATCCCGATCACCGCGCCCCAGGACCGCGATGGCAACCGCAGCAACTACATGGCCTGGGGCCTGCTGCAGTTGCCGGGCCAGGAGCGAGAACTGTCGGTGTATGCGACCGAGGCTTATTACGCCGGCCCTGCCGGCCGCCTCCGCCGCTTCGCCTTCCGCACCGACGGCTTCGTGTCCGTACACGCCGCCGGACAGGCCTCGTTGATCACCAAACCGCTGACGTTTGCCGGAGCCCAACTCTCGCTGAACCTCGTCAGCCGAGGCGGCACGCGGGTCGAAGTGCTGGACGCCGGCGGCCAGCCGATGCCCGGATTCACACTCGCGGACTGCCGGCCGCTCGTCGGAGACCATATCGACCAGACGGTGTCCTGGAAGGGCGGCACGCTCGCCGGACTGGCCGGCCAGTGCGTGCAACTGCGGTTCGAGCTCCAGGACGCGGATCTGTTCTCGTTGAGGTTCCGATAGCGGCGTCCAGGTTCGCCGTCAGTGCAATTCGGGCGGCACGTTGCCGTACGTCCACGGTGTGGCCTCCGTCGCGCGCGCCGGCTGAGGCAACTCGCCGGGCTTCATCTGCCCTGCCAGTTCCAGGACGGCGTCGACCATCTTTTGCCCCGCCTGGATTTCCAAATTGCTGCAACTGGTGAGTCGCGTTTCGTAGCCGCCGCCGTGTGGCCCGAACGCTTCCACGGTCGGCACGTAGCCCGTGAAATCGTTGGCGTAGCCGACCGGGAAGGTGATCGGAAAGGGGCTTCGCGACCGCGTATTCAGGCTGTACTGGCAGAACAACTCGCCCGGATTGGCCAGCAGCACCACCGGCCCGATCTGGATCGCCTGGACCTCGATATCGGCCGTCGGCGATACGGCGCGCAAGGCGTCCAAAAGCACGATTTCCTTGGCAAAGGCCCACTCGGTGTGCCCGACCTCTTTCGGCTCCTTCGCAGCGAGTTCCAGGCATCGCTTCACCCGTTCCGGGTCCGGCGTGCGGCGGGCGATTTGCAGGAGCTTCGAGCGGGCGTCCAGCGGCGCCAACCGGCCCGGTTCCATGGACAGCAGCGTCTTGACCGCTTCGGCCCCGACCCGCCCGCCAACAATCTGCGCCCACCGCTCGCCGTTGGGAGAGACATGGGGGCTGAGGTTGTCGACCTGGGTCACGTCGCCCGAGTAGCCTTGCAGAAAGACCACGACCGCATCCGGGCCCATCGTTCCCCGAATCGTCCGCTCCAGATAGTAGATATAGTTGGCCGAGATCCCGCCGGGGCTGGTCGTGGCGTGGCAGGCAAAGTTGACCACGCAGCCGAGCAACTTGCCCGCGCTGTCCCACGCGCCCAGCACGCCCACCGCCGGATCCGTCGGGCCGGCATAATCGAGCACTTCGGGATTGTTGCGGCCGGGATGCGTCCAGGTGACGCCGCTCTTCATGCGCAGCCGCCGGTTGTAGGCCACCTGGTCTTCCTGGCCGACGCCGGCGCCGCAACGGGCCTCGACCTTGGCCTGGTCAGCCGCGCAGACGGCCTCGACGATCTTGTCCCGCACGCGGTCCACATAGCCCGCGTCGGCACAGGACGATTTCTCGTACGCCAGGCGTTTGACCAGGTCCGAGGCATGGTCGTATTGCCCCGGTTGCACGATTCCCAAGGGACCGGAGGAGTGCGAATGGGAAGCGCCGATCAGCACGGCGTCGGGGCGAATGCCGCACCGCTGCTGGATACGCTCGCGGGCCTGCAGGACCATCGGCCGATAGACGAATCCCGCATCGACGCCCACCAGGGCCACCCGCATCTGGCCGTCGTCGAACACGGCGGCGCGGACCTTGCACGGGTCGTGGATCGAGCGGCAATAGGATTTGCCGTAGCCGCCGGGCACTTCCATGCCCAATTCGGGCGTGATGTCGGCTTCGGCGAACCCCGCCTTCATCGCCGGCTCGACCGCCTTCAACGGGCGTCCGGACAGGTCCCAGGCCAGCGCCGCCGTCACCAGGCAAACTGCCATCAACACAGGCTTCGTCATTTCGTGTCTCCTCGGATCAAGTGCGATTCATCACTGGCGCGGCACGAACGCCACGGACGTTTGCAGCGGATAACCGCAGATGCATCCCGCGGTGGATTCCGGGATCAGGATCAGGCCTCCGACCGGCAGGATGTTGACCCAGCAGCCGGGACGCGTGGTCTGGCTCAGGACGGTGTAGTCGCCCGTTTTCAAGTCGAACATTCTCGGCTGTGCGTAGCGACTGAACGCGCACTGGGCCGACGCGGTCAGCGTGCCGCAATGTCCGCTCTTCTGCCACTTCCAGCCCTCGCTCGGCGCACCCGTCCGCAAGTGGACGGCAAATCCCGTGTTGTAGATGGTCTCGCCGACGATCGCCGGGTGCTGAACCTGTTCGCCGTGTCCGCCTTGCAGGATGTGGTCGGGGATGGGCGTCTGCGTGTTCTGCCACAGCGAAGCGCCGCTGGCCGCCTCGAAGGCGTGCAGATCATAGCGGACCCTGCCCTTGCCCTCGACCAGCACGTTCTTCGAGCCCGTCACGACGACGGTCTCCTTGGCGTAGCTCAAGAAGATAATGTGCTGTAGCGCGGCAAACGGAGCCTCACGCTCCCAGACCGGCTTGCCGGTCCGCACGTCCAACGCGAGCAGCTTGGCGCCCTGGCCCAGCAGCACGTCGAGTTTCACCCGGCCATCGGCATAGTCGCGCGATCGCGGGTTGGTGCTTTCGACGAAGTACACGCGGCCGCCGCCCACGGCGATCGTCGGGTTGATGATCACGCCGGCGGCCGGGGTATAGCTCCATCGCTCCTGGCCGCTGTGCCGGTCGCGGGCAAACAGGGCATCGCTGCAGACGACGGGCATGAAATCACGCCAGATCAGGGTCTCGGTATCCAAATCCTGAATGCGGAATGCGGCGCCCGAGCGGCACACGCTGCCCAGCAACAGGTCGCCTTCGCACGCGACGTAGCCCCACTCGTTGCTGCGGCCGTCCGCCGCGGGCGGGACCGTGACCGCCAGTTTCTGCTGGCCCGTCCGGGCATCCAAGGCCCGGCACTCGCTTCCTGCGGCCAGATACAGCCGGTCATCGTTGGCGGCCATGCTGCCGGAATGTTTGAACGCCCCCAGGCGAATCGAATCCGGCACGTCTCGCTCCCACAGGACCGTGCCGTTGTACGCATCCAAAGCCATGACATAGTTGTCGCCGGAGACGAACAGCCGCCCGTCTTTGTACAGCGGGCCCACGTTCTTGTCGTGCCGGTCGGGCATCCTCCGCGGTCCGGGACGGCCAAACCATTGGATGTCCACCGGACCTGGCGGCAGGTTGTCCCCGCTGCACGCCGAATTGCCGTTGTCTGCGTAGAAATGCGACCATTCACCGGTCCCCGGCAGCGGGCCGCGGACGGCCGTACCGACAGCGCCGCCACCGCCTGTCAGGGCTTCCGTCTTCCAGCCGGCGATGCCGTCCTGGCCCCAGCTCTGCAACGCCGCCGCGTCCAGGCCGGCGGGCAACTGTGCCACGACGAGCGTGCCGCCACAGGGCCGCAGCACGCGGAACAACTCGGCGGCACACAACGGCAGCTTGCCGCCCACTGCGGACTCGTCCGCGACGATCAGGTTGGCGAAGTAAGGCGGGTAGGGCAGCTTGTCCAAAGGGGCTTGGTGGATGCTGATCCGAGTCCCGTACAGGCCCGCTCGGCTCAGCAGCCGCCGGTCGGCTTCGGCCTGGGCCGGGTCGCTCTCCAGGGCGATGACCTGGAATTGGGACCGCCGCGCAATCTCGTAGGCCAGCCGGCCCGAGCCGGCGCCGAGGACCAGGCAATATCCTTGCCTGTCGCCCGCTCGCTGGACCGCCAGTTCCGCCACTTGCCGATGCCGCGTCTGGCTCGGATCGTCGGCATAGGGCGAACCGGGCACCAGCGCCTCCGTGGGCAGCGGCACGCGATCCGGATCGGCCGTGTTCTGGAAACAGTAGATCAGGCCTTTGTCGGTGCTGACGTACAGCGCATCGCCGGCGACGGCCAGCCCGTACGCCCGGCCCCAGACCACGGCATTCCACAGCATTCTGCCGTCGGCCGCGTTGAAGGCCGCCACCCGGCTGTCGCCGCCGGCAAAGATCGTCTCGCCGGCCAGCACGATTTCGTACGTCGCCGGACAGGCCACCTCCCATTTCACAAAGGCCTGGCCCGCGCCGCGCAGTTCCGCCAACCGCTGCTGCTCCGCCGCCGTCTTGTCCTTCTTGTTCTGCAGCCGGCACAACTCAAAGTACTCGAGAAAATCCAGCGCCAACAGCCGATCCCGGCCGTAGATGTATGCCATCGAGCCCTGAGCCAACATGCGCTGGCCGGCGGTGAACATGATTTTCTCCTTCGATCCGGGCCTGGAGAAGCTCAGACCGCCGGCCTCGCCGCTGCTGTGAGCCACGGTCTCGTCCAGCAGGACCGCAAAGCTGCCTCCGCCCCGCCCATCGACGCCGCTGCCGGGCAGGCTGCCCACCGCCTTGCCGTCGGCCCGCTCGTACACGCTGGGCGCCGTCCGGCCCGTGGGCACAAACAACCGGTCGGCGGAGGCGAGCAGATAGCCCTGCGGCGAGACATCGATTGGCTGCTTCCAAACCTCCTTGCCGCTGACGGCATCCAGCGCGCACAAGGATACGCCGTGTTCGGGAAACAGCCCGGCGCAGCAATACACCATGCCGTCGCTGACCGCGATCCCGCACCGGATCGGAAACAGGGAGATCATCCGCTCGTTGCCCGGCAACCGGCGGTCTTCCGGAGCCGGCCGATGCTTCCACCGCAGAGCGCCGGTCGCGGCGTCCAGGCAATACAGATAGCCGTCGTCGCAACCGGCGTAGACGCGGCCCTCGGCGACCGTCGGCGCCAGCCGCACCGGTCCTTCGGTCAGAAACGACCAACGCACCTGGCCCGTCGCGGCGTCCAGGCAGCCGACCGCGTCCTCGGCCGACGAGCCGAAAAACAGCCGACCGTCCGCCACCGCCACGTGAAACGCGCGGTCATAGATCGTCGTCGGGGCCAAGCCCTGGATGCGATGCCAGACGTCCACGGTGGCCGGCAGTTCGGGCCAGGCCGGCCGAGGCGGGTGCGCTGCCTTGTGAACCCAGGCTTCGTGCAACGGCAGCTTTAACGCTTGGCCCGCCACGCCGCTCCGCCGGTAATCCCCGCGGAAGGTCGGCCAGTCGCCGCCCCGCGTCCCCGGGTTCCCCAGTGACAGCGTGACGATCGTCAGGACGAGAACCAGCCGCACGTTGCTCTTCCCCGTGTTCACGGTTTACCTCCCGTTGCAAGAAGCGAAAAAAGTGTCTGCAGAAAAAACTCAGCAACCTGCGCAACGCCGTTGGCTCGTTTCCGACGGCGGCCTGAAGCGAGGTTTGTGCATGAATCGCAACCGCCCTTGGTGGGTGGACTATAAACCGAGCCGGTACTTGCTCGCCCGTTCCGCCACGGCGGGATCGCGGCTGACCTTGCTTATCTTCTCCAGCAGCGGACCAAAGCGGTCCATGTTGGGATGACGCAGGAAGCGGTGGTGCGCCAATTCGACGATCGACTCGCACGCCGCCTGAGCCAACTCCGGGTCGTCCAGGTAGCCGGCGACCCAATCGACGGTCTGCAGCGTGCGTACGGTCGCAGCGCGGACGAGCACCAGTTGCTTGTCCTCGGGGCTCTGGGCCAGCTTCATCGCCTCCTGGAGCATGTTTAACGTCTCGGCTTCGGGACGTTTGCTTTCCAGCGTCACCACGCGGACATAGGCCCGCAGCGCCGCGCGCCGCGCGCCCGGGTCGTCGGCGCTGCCGGCCAATTTCCACAACTGGTCGGCCACGGTCGCGTCGGGCCAGTTGCACACCGCCCTGACCGCCGCCTGCTTGATTTCCGGGTCGGCCTGCTGCAACGCCGCTTCCACCCGTTGCCGCGCCTGGTCGCCGCCCAACCGGCCGAGCAACGGCAGGTACTTGTGCGATTCCTTTTCGGGGACCTTCGCCAGCGCGGCCAGGACGGGTCCCGCCCGGTCCGCATTCGAAGGCAGCTTGTCGCAAATCAGCATGATCGTCTTTTCCACCGCGTCGCGATGGCGACCCGGCTCGACTTTGCGCAGCAGGCCCATCAGACGCGGAATATCGAATTCGTCGGGGTCCGCGATCCTCCGCAGGCCATCCAACGCCACTTCGTGCAAACCCGGATCGGCGTCGGCCGCCAGCGTCACCAGCGAATCGATCGCTTCATAGGACCGCAACCTCGCCAGCACCTCGATCGCCGGAACGCGCAACTCGGGCCGTTTCTCGATCACGGTCAGCATTTCCCCGGTGACCGTCTTGCGGGGCAAGCAACAAATCGCCTCTTGCGCGGCCTTGGTCACCTCTTCACCGTCCGCAAGACGATCGATCAGGAAGGGGAGCGTCGACACGTCGGCCAAAGCCCCCAGGCCGCGGATGCCGACCACGCGCAAGCCAAGCTTGTCGCTCTGTGCGGCTTTAAGCATCAGCGGAAGCCCGCTGCCGCCTTGACGCAGGGCCAGGGTCTCCAGCACCACGGTCTTGCTGTCGTCCGGCAATTCGGCCAAACGCTCGGCCAACTGGTCAAGTTGTTCTGAGGCCAGCAGCCCCAGATGCCCAGCCGCGACGCGCCGGCGGTCGGCGTCCGGGTCGGCAATCCAGGCCAGCACGGCGGCCGCGCGGTCCTCCTGGAGCCGAAACAGACCTTCGCAGGCCGCGCGGCGGACGCCGGAAGCCTGGTCCGGTTGGGCGAGCGCGGCGTAGATCGTCCGCGCCCGGTCACTGGCTCCCGCCGCGACGCTGGCATTCGCACAGTTCAGCAACGCCGCAGCCAAAGTCTGCGGCAGGGGAGCGGACGTCTTCTCGGCGCGAGCGATCAAATAGGTCGCGGCCTGCTCGTTGGCGACGTTCCCCAGTGCCCGCAGCGCGGCCTCGGCGGCGGCCGGATCGGCTCCGGCAGCCAATTCTTGAAGCTTGGCGACCGCCTGCCCGTCGCGGCGAACGCCGACGGAGTTAATAACGCCGACCAGCGGCGTGCCGGCCAGCGTGCCCAGCGCGGCGCGAAGCGCCGCGGCCGCCTCGTCGCCGGGAATCGTTTCCAACGCCTGCCGAGCGCTGTCCGCGAGGGCCGCGTCGGCCAACAGCCGCGACAACAAAGGAACCTGGGCCGGCGTGCCCGCCTGCCGGAGTTTCAGGCAGATGTACTGGCGAGCGGCCGGCGTCGTGCCGGCGGCCTCCAACAGCCTGGCGAGCCGCGCGGCGCAGGCCGAGCGGCTTTGTTCGGAAGTCATGGATCCGATCACCTCGCGGTCGACGGCCAGCAGGGGAGCCATGTCTTGCCCATAAGCATAACTGGGCAGCGCCTTCCAGGCTTCCTCGGCCGGCATCTCGGCCGCCAGCACACGCGGGCCGGCCGTCAGGCAGACCAGCAGCGCCGCTCCCAACCCCAGCGGGAACCGCCCCACCGGCACTCTTCTGCCGGCGGCGCGAATCCGGCCCGCCAAGTCCACACGATTCGAACTCGTTCGGCATAACATGATGGTGATCCTTTCCAGTAAGTTTGTTCGGATTGTCCAGGAGTTGCGGTCGGCTTCCTCGCACAGAACGTGTCTGCGCCCGGCGACTCACTCGTCCGCCCATACAGACGCGATCAACTCCAGGGTCCGTTCGACCAGTTGCCGCCCGCCGTCCGGGCCGATCAGGGTGCTCTCCGGAATCGCGCCGTAGGCCCCGCCAGCCACCGAGCGTTGGGTCGGAAGGTAGCCGAAGCCTCCGCCGTCGGCAAGCTCGACGACAAACGTCTGCACCGCCTTGCTGCGGGCCTTCATCTGCGCACCGAAATCCAGGTACAACTCGAACGGGTTCGTGGCGATAACCATCTCGCCCAGTCGGATGACGTGAACCGGGACCGGCATGGTGGGCTGTGTCTTCTGCAACTCGTAGCGGTCCAGGACGCGCGAGGCTCGGGCCAGCCGCCAGTATACCGCCGTGATGGGGCCAAACCAGCCCCGTTTCTGCTTCCGTTCCGGCTGGGCTTCAAGCTCCTGACGCAGCTTGCGGTATTCCCCCAGCAGTCGCTCGAACGCCTGCTCGACCGATTCCACCTGCGGCCGGTGGTGCGTCGCGCGGGGCGTCTTGATGTCCGCTTCGGACAACTGCCGCCGGCTCAATTCGACCTCCGCCACGCGATGCACAAGCACGGGAGCTCGCTCGATGTGCTTCTCCATCGCCGGCAGGATCGCCGTCACCGCGTCGGCGATTCGCACGGCGATCTGCTGCCGCCGGTTGCGCCCGCTCAGCCGCTCCATCCGGCTCTCCGCGCTCTTTTCGACCATCACGACCGGCGACTGGTCGCCAGCCGCCGAGCATTGCGGGAGGACAAAAAGTCGTTCGCCCAAGCGTTGGCGAAGCTCGTTCCGCGCGTCGTGCCAGTAGTCGGCGGTAATCCGCGAGCCGCCGCTCACCTGCGACGGACAGGCGACGTTGATCGCGACGCCCGTCAGCTTGCCGTCCCCGTCCCAGGTGTACAGCAGATTGACCGCATGATCCTCGTACCCCTCCACGTGGCTGAAGTCCGGGCGGTTTGTGGCGCCGTACATCTGCGAGTGGCCGTCGTAGTAGGCGGTCAGCCGATTGTGCCCCACCACGGCATGGCTCAAGCCGAAGCTCACGCCGCCGGGTCGGCGACTCTTCCACGCCTGCTCAATCGCGCCGGCAATCCGCCCGGCCGCGAATTCGATGTACTCCACCGGCGACATCACGCCCATGTCAATGCCCCAGGGCGACCACTGGACCGAAACGTCGATGCCGAGCTTGGCGAGCTTCTCCGTCATGTCGGGAGACGTGCTGTACGCCGGCGCACAGTGCGTGTGCGTCGCGTTCAGGACGATCTTGGCTACGTCGATCTCCGGCACCGCTTGACCTACTTTCTTCCGGACAAGGTCCCGCAGATCGTTGCCGATGCCGACCAGATCGACGGAGACCAGGATGGCTATCTCGTCCGGTTTGCCGTCGCGGCCCGATTCCAAAACCAGGGCCGTCGCCGTGATCGGGTCCAGCACGCCCTCGGAAATCCGCGCGCTGGAGAAGCCCACCAGAACGACCGGCTTTTCAGGCGTGATGTCGGTTGACGCCCAACCGATCCGCAGCGGCCCGGCGGCTTCTGCCGCGTCCGCGGCGCACAGCGTCTGTCCTGCCGGCCCAAACATCCAAAGCGAGGCCAAGACGACCGTCAAGCTGACGGACAGTCCGAACGAATTGCGAAACAGCATGGCAGATCCCTCACTGCATTGAAAACGGTTCATCCATCCTCGTCCTTCGACGCGGTCCACGGCAGAAGGCGCGCCTCGTGCACGCCTGACGGTTCAGGCCACAACGCGGCAATTCGTTTCAGCGTCCGTTCGACCAGTTTGCGGCCGACTTGGGGATCGGCCTCGTTGCGCTCGGAACTGGCACCGCACGCCCCGCGGGCCACCGAACGTGCGGTGGGCAGGCACCGATCGTGCCCGTGGGCAAGCCGCCGGCGCATCCGGATCTCTTCGTCCCGGAGCCGATCGAAATTCCACCGCCCGTTGATCTCCACTTCTTCTTCCGTCAACCGACTGCACGTTGGGCAGGGCAAACTCTCCCGTGGCGCCCAATTCCCGAAGCTGCATCATACTGTTTTGCCAACCTTCTGCAATCAAGCCCGCGCGCGCAAGGCGGCCGCGCTGTGCGGCCATCGGCCCCATCAGCCTGTTGACAAAGGCCGACCGGCTCTCAGCTGCGCCGAAAAAACCCAAGGCAGAACGACCACCGCGCGGAGCCTGTCCCGCTTTTTCATTACGGCTTGAAAACCGCTTCGGCGTTCTTCAACCAGGAGCGGTTGCACCCGAGCATCTGTGAACCGCGAATAACGCGCAGGAGACGACTGAGCCGAGTGGAACAGCGGCGGCCAAATTCGCGTGAAGCTTGGGTTCTCTGCGGCGGTTCGCTGCGTTGCTGGTGGGTTGCGCCCGAAGGCCGCGTCAGGACGAACGCCCTTGGCTGCCGGGGCCAACTGCGATTTTTCGTGATGACCACGCACTGGCACCGAACGGGAGTCCGCAACTTTGGGTTTCGTTGCCGGGGTCAGGCTTGCAGAATTCAATTTTGGCCGATCCGTGTCGTACCATAAAGCTGGCAGCGAGCTCGGCCAAAACTGAATTCTGTAAGCCTGACCTCAGTTCGCGCGACCGTAGCATCCCAGACGGCGACTTTCCGCGGCCGTTTCCCGTTTGGTGCTAGTGCTCATATCCGCGCGGCGGCAACGGTTCGCATCGCCCGTCGGGGGTCTTGATCCGCAGACCGCGTTCCGCGGTGAACGTGCCGATGCGCGTCAGCGGCACGTCCAGGGGCTGGTCGCGCAGCAGCCGGGCCGCTTCCTCGGGCGGCGCCGCCAGGATCAACTCGAAATCCTCCCCGTCGCCCAAGGCGTGTTCCAGGGGCGTCGTCCGGCCGCCGTCTGCCGCCGCCAAGCGGTGCGCGTCGTCGGCGATCGGGACGGCGGCCGCCTCCACCAGCGCCCCGCAACCGCTTTCCTGCGTGATGTGCGACAGATCCAACGCCAGTCCATCGCTGACATCGGTAGCTGCGTGCAATCGATACCGCTCATTCAGCAGCAAGGCCTCGCGGACTCGCGGCGTAAAGCGGAAATGCCGGCCCAAGAGACTGCCGCCAAAGCTGCCCGTAACGATGATCGCGTCGCCGGGTCGGGCGCCGCTGCGGAGCAACGGCCCGCGTTCGGTCGCGACGCCCAGGGCGGTGATGCCGATCACCAAGGGCCCGTCCCAGCTTCCGGTGTCGCCCCCGGCGATCGCGACGTCGAATTCATCGGCCAACGGCAGCAGCCCCTGGTACAATTGCTGGCCGACCGCGAGTGCGTCGCGACGCGGCAGGGTCAAGGAAACCAACGCAGCCAGCGGTTGGGCCGCCATCGCCGCCAGGTCGCTCAGGTTGACCGCCAGGGATTTGCGGCCGACGAGTCGCCCGTCGCATTGCCCCCAGACGAAATCCACGCCGTCGTTCAGCATATCGGTGGTGAGCACGCAGCGCGAGTTGGACGCGAGGTCCAGGATGGCGGCGTCGTCGCCGATGCCTAGCTGCAGACGGGGATGGCCGGGAACTTGACTGCGCAACCAGGAGAGGAATGCAGCTTCCATAGTCAGTTGCGGTTGGTCTTCCGGGACACCTGGACCGTCGCCTCGCGTTTGATCTGCAGGAAGCCGTACAGGGTCTCGTCGCCGCGGAGCACGAAGAACTTTAACGGCTGGAAACTATCGAAGTCGGCACGGTTCAGAACGTACGACACATTGTCCCGAGAAATCGTCTCCCAGACGTGCATCCCGACCAGGACGTCGCCGGTCCGGATTCCTTGGCGCGACGCGGGACTGTCGGGCCGGACCGCCAGCACGCGCATTCCGCCGCGATAACGGGAGGTCGTCCGCTGGCATTCCTCCTTGGAGGCCGGGATCAGCCGCAGTCCCAGCACGCGCCACGCCCGCTGGTCGAAGTCTTCCCCCGCCGAGCTGGACGGGAGGACAAGTTCCAAGGTCTGCAGCTGGCCGTTCCGCTGGACGCTCAAGGCCAGCGGCTGTTCGGCGGGCCGGCCCAGCAGCGCGCGTTCGAAGTCGATCGCCCGCTTGACCGGCGTCTCCTCGACGGCCGTGATCACGTCGCCGGGCTGGAGTCCGCTCTTGGCGGCCGCACTGCCTTGGCGAATTCCAACCACGGCAAAACAGCGATCCGTTTCCAGGCTGCGCGTCTCGCCCACCACGCCATGCACGACGCGGTCGATCTGTTCCGTACTCATCAGCCGGGCCGCGATCTCCAGGACCTCGTCCACGGGAATGGCAAAGCCGATGCCCTGGGCGCCGACGCGGACCGCCACGTTGATCCCGACCATTTCGCCGTCGATGTTCAGCAGCGGGCCGCCCGAGTTGCCTGGGTTGATGCTGGCATCGGTCTGGATCAGATCGTGGTACTTCTGCGTCGCGCTGACCTGGACTTCGCGGTGCAAGGAACTGATGATCCCCCGAGTGACCGTGTGCTCGTAGCCAAACGCATTGCCCAAGGCGATCACCGACTCGCCGGGCATCAGGTCGCTGGAGACTCCCCAGGGGATGACCGGCAGCGGTCGCTCGGCTTCGATCTTGATCACCGCCAGGTCGGAAACCGAGTCGTTGGACGCCAACCGCGCGACGAAGGTGCGGCGGTCGGCCAGCGTGACCTGAATCGTCTCGACGTTTTCCACCACATGATAGTTTGTCAGAATAAAGCCGCGGGCGTCGATGATCACGCCCGTTCCCATGCCGTTCACCTGGCGAAAGGGCTCGTTGCTTCCCGGCTCCGCCGACTCGGCGCGAACGATTTTGCGGCCTTGGATATTGACCACCGAGTCGCGGACCTTCTGGACGGCCTCGACGATGGCCGTGCGGCGAAGCGAGGAGGCATGCGCCGCTTGCGGCTCGAAATTCCCCCAGCAGCCGAGGCACGCCAAAGCCAGCCATGTCGCTGCCAGAAACCCTGCGGGTTGACGTGTCCGCTTTATTTCCATCGGATGCCGTGTCTTTGGAGGGTCGGATTGGATCGCGCAACATGGTCCGTCGCGGGGACGGCAAGCTGGCAGGCCGCGCGCGCAGAGAACGGTTATGCAGTGGTTCATCGGTCTAGCGGTTTTAACCGCTTGACCTGTGGGAGCGTGAGCCGGCAGAGTCTTCCCAGTTTGCCGGGCGCGGATGATAGCAGTGGCTTGCCAGCACGCGACGAAACGCACCAGGTCGCGCTGACTGGGCAGATTTTCCGCGTTTCTGCTGAAGTTTCCCCGCGGAACAGAACCCCGGATGTTCGAGATGCCGGGCGTTGGCGCGGGCTCCTTGCGGCGGGACCGCGCAGCGGCGGCTCGCCCGCACTCAGATGCCCATCTGCCCCAAGCCGTCGATCAAGCGGCTGAGAATCCCGGTCACCGTGGGATGCGTTTCCTCAAACTCCTGGGCCGCAGCGTGCAAGCGTTCGATCGCGGATTGAGCGGGCCGCTCGCCCGGCGTTGCCTTGTGCAGCGCCGCCAGGATGTCGAGCACGGCTTGTTCCAGGACCGCACGCGACTCGGCGTCCAGCGTTGCGATCGACTGCAATTCGGCCTCCAATTCGGCCACGGTCGCTTTCAGGTTGTCAATCTGTTCCGTCATGGGGGGGCCTGTCTCTTGCTGGGGCGGACGGTCATTGGGCCAGGACGGGCTCTCGCCCGGATCACGCGGCTCGCAGCCGCCTTGCCGGCCCAAGACGACGCCTGCTTCAGGTTGCCTGCCGCATTTCATTCTAATCGAGGTCGCGGAATCAATAAACGGGCGGACGCCGGTGAAATCGTTGGCGGCGGAGGAGTCATCCGCGGGAAGAACCGTTCTTGGCCAAACCCAACTTTCTGTGGCCCAAAACACGGCGATGGACACCGCCCGCGGTTCCGCCGCAACGCCGCGCAGCCCCGCGAGCGGGCTGCCCACGTTGCATCCCGGTCCGGCTGCAGGGTATGGTGAGTAAGCGCCCGGCCGGCGCAGCGCTCTGAACGCAGTCACCACCACGCGAGTGTCAGGCATGAATCGATCCTCCGAACCCCAAGCGGCCTGTTGTTCTTCCGCCTTTTCCGCGGCCCACGATGCTCGCCGAGGCGTGGCCGAAGTCTGCGATCGGGCCCTGGCCCGCCTGGGCGGCACGCCTGACTTGGCGGCCTTGTTCGTCTCGGCGGATCGCGCCGGGATCTGCGACACCATCGCCAACGAAGTCTGCGACCGCCTGGGGACGGAGTGTGTCATCGGCTGTACGGCCGAATCGCTCGTCGGCGTCGGCCAGGAACTGGAAGACGTTTCGGGACTCTCTCTGTTCTTGGCCCGTCTGCCGGGGGCCGAGCTGCAGCCGATGCACTTGACCTTCGAACGGACTCGCGAGGGCGGTGCAATCCTGGGTTGGCCGGACGCGCTGGTGGAACAGTGGCCGGCTCATGCCGCCATGCTCCTCTTGGGCGAGCCGTTTACCTTTCCGTCCGACTACCTGCTGGAGCGGATGAATGACGAGCATCCCGGCACGCCCGTCATCGGTGGCATGGCTAGCGGCGCGTCGCAACCCGGCGAAAGTCGCCTGATTCTGGGACGACAGGCCCTGACTGGCGGCGGCGTTGCGGTGCTGCTGTCCGGGGCGGTGCGAGTGCGAACCGTCGTCTCGCAAGGCTGCCGGCCCATCGGCAAGCCCTTTGTCGTCACCCGCGCCGAGCAGAACGTAATCCACGAACTGGGCGGCAAACCGGCCGTGATCCAACTGCACGACGTGCTGGTGACGTTACCCGCGCGCGAGCAGGAGATGGTCCGCCGCGGTCTGCACCTGGGCCGCGCTGTCAGCGAGTACCGGGACCGTTTCGAGCACGGTGATTTCCTGGTCCGCAACGTCCTGGGAGTCGATCCCGACACCGGTGCTGTGGTCGCCGGCGATTACGTTCGGGTCGGCCAGACGGTCCAATTCCACATTCGCGACGCCCAGACGGCCGACGCGGATCTGCGGCAACTGCTGGCGGCGACACGGCAGCAAGGCGGAGGGAATCCGTTGGGCGCGCTGTTGTTCACCTGCAACGGACGCGGCACCCGGATGTTTCCGGGACCGCATCACGACGCGGCCGCGATCGGCCAGGCCCTGGGCGACATCCCGCTGGCCGGGTTCTTCGCCGCCGGCGAACTGGGACCCGTGTCAGGCAAGAACTTCGTCCACGGGTTCACCGCCAGCCTGGCGCTGTTCGAGGCGGGGTAGCCGGGTCGCTTCGCGGCGGCGAGCCCAGCCAGGCCGATCGCTGCGTGTTTTTGACGAGGCTTGAACCATGCATCGCCGAGAAACTCCAATGTCTGCCGCCTTGGACGGCGTTCCCGCCAAAGTGGGCTGGATCTACGACCGGCGATTCCTGGACCACGACCCGGGACCGTCGCACTTGGATCTGCCGGAACGTCTGGGGGTGATCGTGGGTTCGCTGCAGCGAGCCGGTTTGTTGGACGCGATGGACGCCCTGCCGTTCCGGCCCGCGACCGCCGACCAGTTGTCGCTGGTCCACGATCCGGCGTACGTCGACCTGGTGCGGATGATGTGCGACGAAGGCTTCACCTTCATCGGTTCCCGCGACACTTGCCTTGGGCCGCGAAGCTACGACGTGGCGGCGTTGGCCAGCGGGGGAGTGCTGGCGGCTTGCGAGGCGGTCCTGGCGGGGCGTGTGCAGCGGGCTTTCTGCGCCGTGCGTCCGCCGGGGCACCACGCGGAGGCGGATCAAGCGTTGGGCTTCTGTCTGTTCAACCACGTCGCAATCGCCGCGGAGCACCTGGTCCGCGTGGGCGGAATCTCGCGGGTCGCAATCGTTGATTTTGACGTCCACCACGGCAACGGCACGCAGCACCTGTTCGAGTCCCGGCGCGACGTATTGTACGTCAGTCTGCACGAGCGCCCCGGCTCGCTCGAGTTCCCCGGTTCGGGATCCGCCACGGAGACCGGCAGTGGCGACGGGGCCGGCTATACCCTGAATGTGCCGCTGGAACGGGGCTGTGGCGACACCGGGTATCGCCAGGCGTTGGAACGTCAGGTTTTGCCGGCGCTGGACTGGTACCGGCCCGGGTTCATTCTGCTTAGCGCCGGATTCGACGCGCTGATGTGGGACCGGGTCGCCCATCTCAGTTTAGAACCGAAGTCCTACCGGTGGCTCACCCAGGCGTTGGTGCTGGCGGCCGAGCGGCACGCCGGCGGCCGGTTGGTCAGCGTTCTGGAGGGCGGATACCACTTGCCGGATTTAGGCTTGGCGGCGGTCGAGCACGTCCGCGCCTTGCTGGGGTATTAAGTGGCAGCGCGGGGCACGGACACAGGCCGTTGTCGGCCTTTCGGGGGCCCTCGCGACACCGGAGCGATGCGTCCAAGGTCCACGGCACGCAAGACTTGCGGGCTGACGCATCGAGGCCAACGGCTCTCTCGGAACCTTGAAAACCGGGCGCATCCCACGTACACTACGGTGCTTATCGACCGTCCGCTGCGTGTTTCGCGGAAAGGCGTGTTATACTAAAGAGATTGTCGCTTCTGCTGTTGGAGGGAGGGTTTCACCGCATGCCCATAACGCATCAAGCTGCCAAGGCCCAACTCATGACCGGGGCCGATATCCTGGTCCAGTCGCTCGTCGATCATGGAGTCGAAGTTCTGTTCGCGTATCCCGGGGGCGCCAGCATGCCGCTGCACCAGGCGTTAACCCGCTACTCCGATCGGCTGCGCACGATCCTGCCGCGGCACGAGCAGGGTGGGACCTTTGCGGCCCAAGGCTATGCCCGCTCCACCGGCAAGGTGGGCGTCTGTATGGCCACCAGCGGTCCGGGGGCCACGAATCTGGTCACGGGGATTGCGGACGCCAAATTGGACAGCATTCCCTTGGTGGCGATCACGGGCCAGGTGGGTACTCGCTCGATTGGGACGGACGCCTTTCAGGAGACCCCCATCGTCGAGGTCTGCCGCGGCATTACCAAGAACCACTATCTGGTGACGGACATCGCCGAGTTGCCGCGGATTATGAAGGAAGCCTTTCACATCGCGACCACCGGGCGCCCGGGGCCGGTGCTGGTGGACATGCCCAAGGACATCCAATTGGAAAAGGCGACGGTCAACTGGGACGCCCCCATGAATCTGCCGGGTTATCGCGATTCGATCCCCCCTCGCGCCCGTCCGGAGCAGATCAAGCAGGTGGCGGCGGCGATCAAGTTGGCCAAGCGGCCGTTGCTGTACTGCGGCGGCGGCGTCATCTCCGCCAACGCCAGCGACGAACTCAGAATCTTCGCCCGCAAGACGGGCATTCCCGTGACCATGACGATGATGGGCCTGGGGGCGTTCCCCAGCGACGATCCGCTGTGCTTGGACATGTTGGGCATGCACGGCAGCGTGTACTCCAACTGGGCGGTCCGTGATTGCGACTTGCTGCTGGCTCTGGGCGTGCGTTTCGACGACCGCGTGACGGGCCGACTGGACGCTTTTGCCAAGCACGCCAAGATCATTCACATCGACATCGATCCGTCGGAGTTGAACAAGAACAAGCCGGCTCACATCCCGATCGTCAGCGACGTGAAGTTAGCGCTGCAGTCGCTGCTGCAGGCCGTCGATCCGGGCGAGGACCTGGAGGGGTGGGTTGCGCAGTGCCAGCAGTGGAAGAAAGAGCATCCTTTCAAATACGACGAGCAGTTCACGGGCATTCTTCAGCAGCACGCGATTACGGAGTTGTCCCGGTTGACGCAGGATCGCCAGACGGTGGTCGTGACGGGCGTGGGCCAGCACCAGATGTGGACCGCCCAGTTTTTCCAATTCCGGCATCCCCGCCGCTGGCTGTCCAGCTCGGGTCTGGGCACGATGGGCTTCGGCTTGCCCGCGGCCATCGGCGCTCAGGCCGCTCATCCGGACGCCCTGGTCGTGGACATCGACGGCGATGGCAGCCTGCAGATGAACATTCAGGAGTTGGCGACGTGTTATTGTGAGAATCTGCCCGTCAAGGTGCTGCTGCTGAACAACCAGCATCTGGGCATGGTCGTGCAGTGGGAGGACCGGTTCATGGCCGGCAATCGCGCGCACACGTACTTGGGGCCGATCCATCACGCCGAGGCGAAGGGCAAGGGCGAGGACATTTATCCGGTCGAGCGGTATCCGGACTTCGTCAAAATTGCCCAGGGCTACGGCTGTGGCGCGGCGACGATCCGCGAGAAAGCGGATCTGGTGCCGGCTTTGGAAGAGATGCTCCGCTACGACGGACCGTACGTCTTGGACGTGCAGACTCCGTACCAGGAGCACGTGCTGCCCATGATTCCGGCCAACCACAGCGTGGATGACATAATTTTGGAGTAGGACGGATCGGCAGCCGTTTAGGGGTTCCGGGCGGTCCGCTGGCCCGACAATCTGTTTTTTTTGAGAAAGCCGGGCCGCGGTGGGGCGAAATTACCTGCGCGGGTGTTTAGACTGCAAATGGCGTGAGCGATGGCAGCAACGGCCTCCTTCCTAGCCCTGATTGCCAAGCTGCTCAGCGGGGCCAAGGTCCGCTGGGTCGAATCCCAGCCGGACACATGCCAGCGGGTTTACTTTGCCAACCACACCAGCCACCTGGACGCCTTGGTGCTATGGTCGTGTTTGCCGCGGGAGGTGCGCCAGGTCACGCGGGCGGTGGCCGCCCGCGATTACTGGGAAGGCGGAGCCGTGCGGCGGCACATTGCCCGCTCGTTCAACGTGTTGTTGATCGATCGGGAAAACATCAAGGTCCACCAGAGCCCTGTGGAGCGGATGATCCGCGAGATTGGCAACCGCTACTCGTTGATCGTTTTTCCGGAGGGCGGCCGCAACAGCGGCGAGGAGTTGGGCGAATTCAAGAGCGGTCTGTATTACCTGGCCAAAAAACGGCCCGAATTGGAGCTGGTGCCGGTCTACATGGAGAACTTGAACCGCGTGCTGCCGCGGGGTGAGGTGTTGCCGGTGCCGTTGCTGAGTTGCATTACGTTTGGGCCGCCGATGTGGCTGGAAGCCGGCGAGCCCAAGACGAATTTCCTAACCCGAGCCCGCCAGGCGGTCCGCCGCCTGAAGGATCTGTGACGCTCGGCGAGCCGCGAATCCCCCTTGGTACGACAACATGGCGAACGACGGCTGGTGGCTTCCACCCACCCTGCAACAGCTGATCGCGGCGGACCCTGCCCCGGCCGCGGGCGAGCAGTCCAGCGCGCAGATCTACTGGCTGCTGGGGGTGGTCATCGGCCTGCTGGCGATCGCCTATGCGGTGAGCGTGCTGTTGAAGCGGTATCCCGAAGGCACGCTCAATCCGGCCTTGGTGGAGCGGTTTATCCACCGCATCCGGGCTTGGTGGATCATGTGCGCGATCCTGGTGGCCGGGTTCCTGCTGGGACGCGTCGCCACAGTGGTTCTGTTCGGGGCGGTCTCGTTCTGGTCGTTGCGCGAGTTCATTACCGCCACGCCCACGCGGCGGGGCGATCATCGCACGTTGTTCTGGGTGTTCTTCGGGTTCACGCCGCTGCAATACGTGCTGGTCGGGCTCGGCTGGGATTTGTACGGTGTGTACAGCATCGTCATCCCGGTCTACGCCTTTCTCTTCATTCCGGCGCGGAACGCCGTGGCGGGCGATCCGAAGCGATTTCTGGAACGCTCCGCGAAAATCCAGGCGGGCCTGCTGATCTGTGTTTACGCGTTGAGCTTTGCGCCGGCCCTTCTGAACCTGCCGCTGACCCGTTCGAACGGCGCCGCCTGGGGACGCGATTCGCACCTGGCCGCGGCCGGGTTGTTGTTCTATCTGGTGCTGCTGACGCAGTTGGCGGATGTCTTTCAGACCGCCTGGAGCCGGTTGCTGGGCCGCCGCGTGATCGCGCCCGCGATCAGCGCCACGCGGACTTGGGAAGGCTTTCTGGGCGGAGTGACCAGCACGACCTTGATCGGCTCGCTGTTGTGGTGGGCGACGCCCTTCCGGTTCTGGGAGGCGGCCTGCATGTCGATGATCGTGGCGGTCACCGCTTTCGCCGGGAACATGGTGATGTCCGCGATCAAGCGCGACCGCAACGTCGCCGATTTCGGGACGCTGGTTCAAGGCCACCCGGGCGTGCTGGATCGCATCGACTCGCTCTGCTTCGCCGCCCCCTTGTTCTATCACCTGACGCGGTACTTCTTCTCGGAACTGGCCTGAGCCGCATTTCGCGTTTTCGAGGCCCTTCTCAGCCTGTTCCCTGTTTTTCAACAGGTGTTAGGGCTCGTCCCGCCACGGTTGGTTGGCCTGGTACGCCGCCAAAACCCGCTGTTCTGCGGCCCGTTCGTCTTCCGGGGCCAGTTCGATGGTCTGGGTCTGCCACTGGATCGCCTGGGCAAAGTCGCCGGATTCCGCAAAGGCGGCGGCCAGGGCCTTCAGGTCGGTCCAGTGCTTTTCCGGGCTCAATTCGCACGCCTTCTCTGCCGCTTTGACCGCCTGCTTGCCGTCGCGGATCGCCGCGTCCGGGCAGGTGGCCAGCAGCCAAGCCTTGTTCTGGTGCGCCAATACGTAACTGGGCGCCAAACGAATCGCTTCGTCATAGTCGGCCAGCGCTTCGCGATACTGTTTCAGCAACTGACGGTTGTAGCCGCGGTTGTTGTACGCCACCGCCGCTTTCGGATTGAGCCGGATGACGCGATCGAAATCGGCGACCGCTTTGGCCGGCTCCTTTCGCTGGAACCAGAGGAAACCGCGACTGCTGTAGGCCGGGACGAATTCGGCGTCCAGTTGGATTGCCCGGTCAAAGTCGGCGAGGGCCTTGTCCCCCTTGTTCAGGGTCTGCCAGACCGTGCCCCGCTGGTGAAACGCGGCGGGGTTCTTCGGCTCCAGCCGGATGGCCTCGGCCAAATCGTCAATCGCCTTGATTTCCTCGTTGGCCGCCTGATGCGCCGCTGCCCGGTTCAGGTAGATCGCCGCTGTTTTTTCGCCGCGTTGCATCGCCTCCGTGAAATCCTCGACCGCCTTCTCGGCGCGGCCAGCCGCCAGTTGCGCGACGCCACGATTGAAGAACAGGTAGGCCTCGTTCACCCCCAGACGAACGGCCATGTCGTAATCCGCAACGGCCTTGTCGAACTGTCCCTGCGTCGCCAGTTGGACGCCCCGGTTTACGTACACCGACGGATTCTTCGAGCCCAACTCCACGGCGCGGTCGAAATCGGCCATCAGCTTGTCCGTCTGCCCGCTTTGCAGCCAGATCAGCGCCCGGCGCTCGTAGTTCACCGGATTCTGCGGCTGGGCTCGGATCAGCCGCCCGAAGATCGCTTCAGCGTCGGCCAGACGGACCACGGCTCCCTGTTCGATCCAGCCTTGGACGCCACGCAGCGACTGGACCCAGTACTTGTCCTGGTCCGTCGCCAGGACCGTCAGCAATTCGCCTTCCTCAGTGGTTCCCTTCACGTTCCGGCCGTCCGTGACGCGATACGCACCGCGGGCGACCACGTCGAACGATTTCGGCGGTTCGGCCGACAGGACCGCGGGAACGAAGATCAAAAAGGTCAAGCTCAAGAGGCTCAGGGCTCGTCGCATGGGAGATACCTGTGGAAGTTCGGCAGGAAACAACGGTCGCCATGTCGGCACTGCTTCTAGCCTAAACGGAGCGTGGGGAATGTCCAGAGAAACCCCGCCCCCAAATCGCTTCGTCCCAGTGTTGGAAGCCCGGAACTGGCCGGCAAAACTCGACCAGAATTGACCCGCATCAAGTGCCGCCGCCAGGGTCGGCCATAACATGAAACCAGGAGATGACGTGATGCTCGTACGGAAAGTCGTTCACATCGATGAAGAGAAATGCGACGGCTGCGGTCAGTGCGTGCCGTCCTGCGCCGAAGGGGCCATTCAGATCGTCGCCGGCAAAGCCCGACTCGTTTCCGACACGTATTGCGACGGGCTGGGCGAGTGCCTCGGACACTGTCTTCGTGGCGCGATCACGATCGTCCAGCGCGATGCAGCTCCCTTCGACGAACAAGCAGCACAGGCGCACGTCGCCGCGTCGCGAACCGCGGCCCCTCTCGAAAAGGCCCGCGAAAGCTGTCCAGGGGCGGCCGCGAAGAGTCTGCAGCTGAACGTGCTGTCCGCCGGTCCGACTCCCGCCCCTCGTCTTTCGCCGGACAGCGACCCGCGTGCGGGCGGCCCCCAAAGCCGGCTCGCCAACTGGCCCTTGCAACTCCACTTGGTGCCGCCTGATGCGCCCTTTCTGCACGAAGCCGACGTGCTCCTGGTGGCGGACTGTGTCCCCGTCGTTCACCCCGACTTCCATCGCCGCTTTCTGACCAGCGGACGACCGGTCGTCATCGGCTGCCCTAAGCTGGACGATGGTCAGGCCTACGTTCAGAAACTGGCGCAGATGATCCAGGCGTCGTCGCTGCGAAGCATCACCGTGCTGCGCATGGAAGTTCCCTGTTGCGCGGGGCTGTTGCGAATCGTCCAGGCGGCGACGGGGCAAGCCGGCGGCAACGTCCCGGTTGGTGACGTCACCATCGCGGTCGATGGCCGCGAACTCGCTGCCAGCCCCCCTTCCGCTGCTCCTTCGGCGGCAAGATAGGTTGAGTCTGCCGGGTACCGCGACAATCCTAAGCTAGCATTGGCGAACAAGTCGAGTTTAGGACTGTGGCACGGTGCCTCGGGCACGCGCACCCCGCGCGGACGCAGTGAGCCTACCTTTGGACGGATCCACTCGTCGGCCTCAACAACCCCCCCCCCAACTTCCGCACGCAAGGCGACGTTGCTATGTACCCTCCCCGATTCCTTCTCGCCGCAACGGTGACCGGTTTACTCTCATTGCTGACGGCATCCCATGCAGCGGTCGTGCAGGATGCCCGATTCAGCCATACGGCGGACGGCAGACCGGACGGAGCGACCATCGCCACGCCGGTTTCCGCTGCGTTGGAGACCGCGCTGGCCAAGAGCTGCGACAAGCCTGGTTGCCAACAAGCTGTCAAGCCCGAGTGTGATTGCGGGCAAGCCAACTGCTGCACGTGCCAAGAGAAGAAGGCCCTGAAGAAAGCCGTCGCCACGGCTTACCGGGATCCGTTCTACAACAACAATTTCGACTACCTCTGCGATCCCTGTTACGACGGCTGGCACCTGGGCGAGAGTCTGAAAAGGATGGCTGTCACGGATTGGGCCACGGTCGACGTCGGCGGGCAGTACCGTGTGCGGCACCACAGCGAGCGCGGCCATCGCGGTTTGGGGCTGACGGGAAACGACGACGACTTTCTGTTGCATCGCACGCGGCTGTATCTCAACGCCGAACTCGGCAACCGCGTGCGGTTCTACGGCGAGATGCTGGATGCCGTCAGCAACTATGAGGAGTTCAATCCGCGCGTGATCGAAGAGAACCGCGCGGAAATGCAGAATCTGTTCCTGGACTTCGTCGTCCTGGATCCGGAGACCGCGGGCGGGAAACTGACGGCTCGCGTAGGACGCCAGGAACTGCTGTACGGCGCAGAGCGGCTGGTTTCGCCGCTGGACTGGGCGAATACTCGCCGCACCTTCGAGGGCGCGAAACTGATCTGGCAAGGAGAGTATTGGGACGCCGACGGGTTCTGGGCGCGCCCCTTGCGCCGCGACGTTCAGGAGTTGGACCCGCCCGATCTGAATCGCCAGTTCTACGGACTGTATTCCACCTACAAGGGCCTTCCGCGCGACAAGGCCGACCTGTATTGGTTGGCGTACGACAACGACTTGATCGGCTTCCGTTATGACTTGTTCGGCGGTCGTTACTACGGCGGTTACGACGCCTGGCTGTACGAACTGGAGGGCGGCGTGCAGTCCGGCGCGAACGCCAACGACTCCAACCACTCGGCCGGCTTCTTCACCTTGGGCGGCGGCCGCAAGTTCGATTGTGTGCGTTGGCGGCCGACGTTGTGGCTGTTCTATGATTGGGCCTCCGGCCAGGGCACCGTCCCCGGTCCGACGGGCACGGGGTTTCATCACTACGAACCCCTGGCGCACAAGTACCTCGGTTTCATGGACCTGTACGCGCGGAGCAACATCGAAACGGTGAACGCCAAGCTCTCGATGCAGCCTCACGAGAAACTGACCTTGCTGCTGTGGTATTATTACTTCTGGCTTCAGGACGGCGGCGACGTGCCGTACAACGTTGACATGACGCCGTTTGCCGGACTGGCGGCGAACCCCACTGGCAACCGCGACCTGGGCCACGAAATCGACGTGACGGCGACCTACCTGTTCACGCCGCGGCTGGCTTTGCTGCTCGGCTACTCACGCTTCGTTTCCGGCAGTTTTTACGACGCGCCGGGGCTGTACAGTGGCAATGCCGACTTTTTCTACACGCAAATGACGCTGGATTTCTGACGCACCGGCCGCGAGCGTGCCTCTCCTTTGGAAGTCGCCGGGTTCGCCCGGCGGTTTTTTTGTGGGCCGATATGGCCCGATGGAGGCGACCACAGGTTGACACTTGCCCGGTCGCGGCGTAAACCTGTTTTATGCTCCGAATCGCGATTGATAATGCGAAGCAGCAAAAAGAGTACCTTCACGAATCCGGGCCGCTCGTCCTGGGCCGCCAGCCCGGCGGCGACCAGGCCCAGGTCGTGATCGACGACGATTACGTGTCGAGAAGGCACTTGCTGCTGGAGGAAATCCCGCCCCGGCGGCTGCGTTTCGAGAACTTCGGCCGCAACGATCTGGAACTGACCGACGGCACCAAGATCGGACGGGGTGCCTGCGGGGAGACCGACTTGCCGGCCCGTTTTCGGATCGGGCGGACGACCATCGAGGTGGTGCGGCAGGTGACGGCGCCGCTGCTGGACCTGGGCGATCAGGACGATTCGGCCGGCGAGGAGTTCCAGACCATTTCCCTGCCCGCTACGTGCCAACTGCCTTCGGTCACACGTCATTCGCTAGCCAGTTTAGGCGAAGTCCCTTCGGCGGAAAAGCTGGCGGTCTGGTTCGAAACGCTGCTGTCCGTCCAGCGTGCGGCGGTGGGCTCGGCGGAATTCTACCAGGAGACGGCGCGGGCGATCGTCGAGTTGGTGGGCTTGGACCGAGGCCTGGTGCTGCTGCGCGAAGAAGCCGGCTGGCGGATCGCCGCCGGCTGGGCAAAGGACCAGGAATCGGGCCTGACCTTCAGCCGCTCGGTGTTGTCGCGCGTCGTGGAACAAGGCCGCACGTTCTACGGAACGCCGCAAACGGCCAACGCTCGGGCCAGTCTGGAAAACGTCGAAGCCGTCGTCGGCTCGCCCATCTTTGGCTCCGGCGGCGAGGTCGTCGGCGTCGTGTACGGCTCGCGCGATTGGAAGCCGGAGATGTCGCGCGTCGGCATCCAGTCGCTGGAGGCGCAGGTCGTGCAGCTTCTGGCCAGTTCGGTTTCGGCCGGCCTGATCCGCCTGGAAATGCAGCAGCGGCTGCAGCAAGTCGAGCAGTTGGCGGCCGTGGGACAGGCCATTGCCTATATCGTCCACGACTTGCGCGGGCCGCTGGGGAACGTCCGTCAGTTGCTCGAAATGCGGCGTGCGGGGTCACAGGAAGGGGTGCCGCAGGAAGAACAACTGGACCTGATCGACCAGTCCCTGTCCGTGGCTTTGGATTTGTTGAACGACAGTTTCGAGTTCTGCCGCGGCAAGGTGCGGGTGCAACCGGTGCGCGGCACCTTCTCCGAATTGCTGGGAAAGCACCTGCGGCTGTTGCGGTTGGACCTGCAGATGTTGGGCGTGGATCTTCAAGTCGACGTGCCGGCCGATTTGCAGGTGGCCTTGGACCCCGAACGGATGGCCCGCGTCCTCCGCAACCTGGCGCGCAATGCGGCCGAGGCCCTCCAACAGCACGCCGCCCCGGTGGTGACGATCGGCGCCCAGCAAGGCCCGTCAGGGGAGGGGGTCGAGTTGTACGTGGCCGACAACGGCCCCGGCATTCCCGCCGAGGTTCTCGCCAAGCTGTTCCAGCCCTTCAGCACGTACGGAAAACGCGGCGGAACCGGGTTTGGGCTGGCGATTGCCAAGCAATTGGTCGAAGCCCATCGCGGGCGGATCTCGGTGGTCTCCAGCGGGCAGGGCACGCGGTTCACGATCGTTCTGCCGCCGGGTGCGGCCGAGCGCGGCGCCGACGATACGGGGCACGAACCGGCCGCGGCCCAGACGGGCACCTTCATCGCGTCAGTTTCCGCCGCCGCGCCGCGCCGAGTATTGTTGGCAGAGGATGGCGCGGTCAACCAGCGTCTGATCGTTGGTCAGTTGCGAACCGGGGCGCATGAGGTGCGGGTGGTGGACAACGGCCGCAATGCCCTGGATGCCTGGGAGTCCGAAGCGTTCGACATCGTCTTGATGGACGTGGAAATGCCGGAACTGGACGGACTGGCCGCCACGCGCGAGATTCGGCAGCGAGAACGGGAACAGGGCCGGCAGTCCCGCACCCCCATCGTCGCCTTGACGGCGCACGCGTCGGAAGAAAGCCGGGCCGAATGCCTGGCGGCGGGCATGGACGCGGTCCTCGTGAAACCGATCACCCAAGACGACTTGGACGCCGCGATCCGCCGGGTGACCGGCGGGCCCTAAGCCGCGGCACCGGCTCAGGCTGAAAGCGATACTCGCGCCGCCACCGGCAGCCACGGGACGCCCGCAGAAACGGGAAGACGCCCAGCGCCGTTCCGCTCATCCGCTGCAACCCCACAGGTTCGACTTGACGACGCACTCGTCCCGCTGTTTGCCCCGGAAACGGGCCTCCGTGCGCTGCCGCGCAGCAACTGGTGAAGGAGTGTTCGGGCTTGGAGGCGGAACCCGACCCGGGGTCGCTGCGGCGCGAGGCGGTCGTGCTGCCCCTTGATGACCGGCGGTGCATGAAGTATCATCCCTGTTTTCCACGGCACTGCTGGAGTTTCCCTCAGCCATGCGTCACGTGCTTTCCGCGATCGTGCAGAACGTCCCCGGTGTGTTGGCGCACATTTCCGGGATGTTGGCCTCGCGCGGCTACAACATCGACTCGCTTGCGGTGGGCGAAACCGAGGATCCTAATCTATCCCGGATGACCTTTGTCATCGTCGGCGACGGTCATGTCCTGGAACAAGTCCGCAAGCAATTGGAAAAGATCGTCACGGTCGTCCGCGTCGACGACATCAGCAGCCAGGACTTCGTCGAACGGGACTTGATGTTGATTAAAGTGAAAGCAGCGACGGGGGGGAAGCGGAGTGAAGTCCGCGAGTTGGTCGATATCTTCCGCGGCCGCATCGTCGACGTCGGCGAGCACGAGGTGATGATCGAGATTTCCGGGCGGGAGAGCAAGGTGGAGGCCTTTATCGAACGGATGCGTTCCTTCGGCATCACCGAGTTGGTCCGCAGCGGGCGCATCGCCATGGTCCGCAGCCTGGGAGCCAAGAGAGAAGACGACGACGACGCGCCGGCGTCTTGAACCGAGTCGTGAACCAAGCCGTTTGCCTGGGAGAGTCGCCCGCTGTCGGCACGGCCGGCCGTGCTGGAACGATGCCGGAGCCGCTGGAGTTTTGCGGCGACCTTCCCCGATTGCCTGGCGTAGGAACGATCTGTGGCGGACTCGCGCTGCGAGTCCCCTCCCTTGCGAAAGCGCACCTTTTGCTCCGGTCTCGCCGATGTCCATCAACCCCTTCCATCTGCAGCACGAACGGCGGTTCGCAGGCAACCGCTTCGTCTATCCGGTGATCAGTCGGCGGAGTCGCGGTGTGTCGATCGGGGTCAACCTGAACCCCGACAAAGCCTGCAATTTCCACTGCGTCTACTGCCAGGTGGACCGGACGGTGGCGGGCGACACGCAGTTTGTAGACGTGGAGCGATTGTTGGCCGAGTTGGACCAGACGCTAACGCTGGCCGTGTCCGGACGCCTGTTTGAGACCGACAAGTTCCGCAACCTCCCCTCGACGCTGCGGCGATTGAACGATATCGCCTTCTCTGGCGACGGGGAACCGACGACCCACCGGAATTTCGACGAAATCCTCGCCGCCTGTGCCGAGGTCAAGCGCCGCCACGGCTTGGATGACGTGAAAATGGTCCTGATCACCAACGCCAGCCGATTTCACCGTCCGCACGTCCAGCGAGGTCTGGAGATCCTGGACCGGAACCAAGGCGAAATCTGGGCCAAACTCGACGCGGGGACGGAGGATTACTTTCGTGCCATCGACCGCTCGCCCATCCCTTTGGCTCGCGTGCTGGAGAACATCGCCCAGGCCGCCCGCCTTCGGCCCCTGGTCATCCAGTCGCTGTGGATGAGGATCCGCGGCAAGCCGCCTCCGGACGAGGAGCTCCAGGCCTTCTGCCAGCGGCTCCGCGAAATCACCGCCGGCGGCGGCCGGCTCAGCCTGATCCAGGTGTACACGGTGGCCCGCCGGCCCGCTGAAAGTTACGTCACCCCCTTGTCCGACGACGAGGTCGACTGGATCGCCGCCGTCGTCGGCCGGGAGACCGGCTTGCCGGCCGCCGCCTTCTACGGGGCGGGAACGTGAAACGGGGCCTGTGCGGTTCCGCCCAATCCGCGCTCCGCACGTCACTCGGCCTTTGCGTGCGACCGATTTCCTTTAAGATGTTACGCTCAAACAAAGTACCTGACTGATCTCGCGAAAAGGGGACGGGCCTCTTTTCGAGGACGGCCCTTTAGCGACAACTGACTATGCACCTCGCCAAGCTACGCAATATCGGAATTTCGGCTCACATCGACTCGGGCAAAACCACGCTCAGCGAGCGCATCCTCTTCTACACCGGCTGCATCCACAAGATGGAGGAGGTGGGCGGAGGCGGCGCGGGCGCGACGATGGATCACATGGACCTGGAGCGGGAACGCGGGATCACGATCACCAGCGCCGCGACCAGCGTCCAGTGGAAGGGGCACTCCATCAACCTGATCGACACGCCGGGGCACGTGGATTTTACGGTCGAGGTCGAACGCAGTCTGCGCGTGCTGGACGGCGCCGTGCTGGTGCTGTGCGCCGTAGGTGGCGTGCAGAGCCAGACGATCACCGTCAACCGGCAGATGAACCGCTATCACGTGCCGCGACTGGCGTTCATCAACAAGATGGATCGGGCCGGCGCGGATCCCTTTCGCGTCGTCCGCGATCTCAAGGAAAAACTGGGCGACGAAGCCCTCTTGATGCAGTTGCCGCTGGGCAGCGGCGACCGCTTCCAGGGCGTCATCGATCTGGCGACGATGCAGGCGCTGTACTTCGAAGGCGACGAAGGCGAGCAGATCCGCGCGGAGGCGATCCCGGAGCCCCTGGTCGAACAGGCCCGGCAGTGGCGCATGAAGATGCTCGAAAGCCTGGCGATGTACAGCGACGAGTTGATGGAGCGGCTGTTGTCCGAACAGGAGATCTCCGCGGACACGATCCACGAGGTGACGCGGGCCGTAGTTCAACAGCAGGACGTCACGCCGGTGTTCCTGGGGGCGGCTTACAAGAACAAGGGCGTCCAGCCGCTGCTCGATGCCGTCACCCGGTATCTGCCTTCGCCGCTGGAGCACGAGATTCACGCCAAGGCCTGGGACAACGCCGACGAAACGGTGCCGCTGGAACCGGACCCCACCAAGCCCTTCGTCGGCATGGCCTTCAAAATCGTCGACGATCCCTACGGGCAATTGACGTTTCTGCGGGTGTACCAAGGCCGCATCGAAAAGGGCGCCACGTACATCAATCAGCGGACGGGACGCAAGGAGCGTTTCAGCCGCATCGTGCGGATGCACGCGGACGAGCGAAAGGAAATCGCCGAAGCCCAGGCCGGCGACATCGTGGCCGTGATGGGCATCGACTGCGCCAGCGGCGACACGTATGCCAGCCAGGCCAAGTTCTGCACGCTGGAGAGCATGTTCGTGCCGGAGCCGGTGATCAAGATTGCGGTCAGTCCGGAAAGCCGCGGCGACGCCGAAAAACTGGGCAAGGCCCTGGCCCGCTTCCGCAAAGAAGACCCCACCTTCCGTGTCACTACGGATCAAGAGACCGCCGAGATTCTGGTCGAAGGCATGGGCGAGTTGCATTTGGAAGTGTACATGGAGCGGATTCGCCGCGAATACAAGGTCAACGTGCTGGTCGGCGCTCCCAAGGTCAGCTACCGTGAAGCGCCCACGCAGGCAATGCCGTTCGACTACAGACACAAGAAGCAGACCGGCGGTTCCGGTCAGTACGCCCACATCGTCGGCCGATTCGAGCCGCTGCCGGAAGACGCCCCGGAGCCGTTTGTGTTCGAGGAGGAGGTGATTGGCGGACGCGTGCCCAAACAGTACATCCCTTCGGTCCAGAAGGGCTTCCAGGACTGCCTGCCCAAAGGGCCCGTCGCCGGCTTTCCGGTGATCGGCCTGAAAGCGGTTCTGACCGACGGCTCGTACCACGAAGTGGACAGCAGTGACCGGGCGTTCCAGACCTGCGCTCAAGGCTGTTTCCGGGAGACGTTCATGAAGACGCGCCCCGTGCTGCTGGAGCCGATCATGAAACTGGATATCGAAGCGCCCGAACAGTTCCAAGGCCCCGTGACGGGCGACATAGTCAGCCGCCGCGGGATCATCCTGTCCACCAGCAGCCGCGACGGACTCGCTCTGATTTCCTCGGAAGTTCCCCTGGCCGAGACGTTCGGCTACGCCACCGACCTGCGGAGCATGACGCAGGGCCAGGGCACGTTCACCATGGAACTGCTCTGCTACCGCCGCGTCCCGGCAAGTGTCCAGGAAGAGATCGTCAGGAAGAAGAAGGAGGGCGGTCCAGGCGGATCGCATTGAGCGACGTTCGCAGGACGCTGGCGAATGCGACCCGGAACGGCCCTCGCCAGACGGCGGCCAGACGGCGGTCAGACGGCGGATCCTCCGCGCTCCGGCGTTGCAGATTCATGCCGCGACGGGTCGGTCCTCGGCGGCAGCGGTTAGGATTTGCGTGAGGGTTTCCTCGCTCAGGGCCACGGGGTTGTACCGCATGCTGCTGGCCTGGCGGGCCAAGGCAACCATACCCGGGACGGCGGCGGCCTGGAGTCCGAAGTTCCGCAGCGGCGGGATGCGGAGTTGGTGCACCAGGTCGAACAGGAAGCGGCGGCAGGCGTCGAGGGCTTCCTCGCGGCCCAGCGCCGGGCGATGGGTCAAACGGCGTCCCAACTCGGCGTAGCGTTCCAGCTGCGGACGCCGATCCGGTGCGGCCGCCAGCGCCGCGATGTTGGCCGCCACGACGTGCGGCAACAGGGCGGCGCAGACCGTGCCGTGGGGGATCGGGAAGTTGGCGCCGATCGGGGCCGCGAAGCCGTGAACCGCTCCCAACCCCGCGTTGGCCAGCGTGATGCCGCTGAACAGTGCGGCCAACGCCATGGCCTCCCGCGATTCCAGATCCGAGCCGTCCGCACAGACTCGCGGCAGCGCGGCCGCGGCCAGGCTCACGCCCTGCAGTGCCAGGGCGTCCGTCAGCGGCTGGGCGTGATTCGACGTGTAGGACTCGATCAGCTGGCACAACGCATCCAGTCCGCTGGCAGCGGTCACCTCCGGCGGCGCGCCGACGGCCAGTTCCGGATCGATCACGGCGATCCTGGGCAGCAGATGTTCGCTCCGCAAGCTGGCCTTGAATTTCTTTTCCGGACAGCCGAGCACGGCGTTGCGTGTCGCTTCGGCGCCCGTGCCCGCGGTGGTCGGCACGGCAATCCACGGAGCTGCCAGGTGCTGCAGCGGCTGGCCGCGTCCGACGACTTCCATGTAATCCAACGGTGAACCGGGATTGGTCAGCAGGCCGGCAACGGCCTTTGCCGCATCGATCGCGCTGCCTCCGCCCAGCCCGATGACCAGGTCACACGCCTCCGACCTGGCAACCTGCAGCGATTGCTCGACGTCCGTCACCGTCGGTTCGCCATGCTGTTGGCAGCAAATCGGCCAGACGCCGGCGGCCTTCAACTGCGCTGCGAACCGATCCACGACGCCCCCGTCGCCGCGTCGGCCCGCGTTGGTGACCAGCAGGGCTCGGCGGCCGAACGCCACCGACAACTCGCCGATCCGACTCGCGGTTTGACGCCCGAAGACGATTCGGTTCACGCAGAAAAAGTCAAACGCGGTCATGGAAAACCTCCACCCATGCTGGGCGAATGCGGCAGCGGGCGCTATAAAGTGATGGAATCCTGTTTGAGTGCGAGCCGCGGACGGGTCTCCGGCGCGGCCGGCGTCTGCGGCTTTCCCTTTCAGTCTAGCGGATCAGGCAGGTCGATGAAACGATCGTTGTACTTTCTCGGCTGCCCCGTGTGGGCCTCGTCGCGCTGGCAGGGGAACCTGTTCACCCGGCACGCCAGACGCGACCAGTGGCTGAGTCAGTACTCGCAAGTCTTCAACGCGGTCGAGGGCAACAGCACGTTCTATGCCCTCCCGTCGAAGGACACCGTCCAACGTTGGGTGGACGCGACGCAGCCCCCGTTCCGGTTTGTGTGCAAGTTTCCGCAAGCGATCAGTCATCAGCATCGGCTGGTCAACGCGGACGCGGAGACGGCGGCTTTTCTCGACATCCTCCGCATCCTGGACGACGGCCAGCGGCTGGGGCCGGCCTTTCTCCAACTGCCGCCGACGTTTTCGGCCAGTCACCTGGACGATCTGGCCGCCTATCTGCGGCGTCTGCCCACGGAGTTTCCGTATGCCGTCGAAGTCCGCCATCCCGATTTCTTCGACCAAGGCAAGCACGAACGCTCGCTCAATCAGCTGCTGGCGGAGCTGCGGATCGATCGGGTGATCTTCGACAGCCGGCCGCTGTTCAGTGCTCCGGCGAGCGACGATCACGAACGCGGTTCGCAGTCCCGCAAGCCGCAGCTTCCGGTCCACCGGGTCGTGACCGCGGGGAGCCCGATCATCCGGTTGATTGGCCGCAACGACGTGCGATCCGTCGTTCCCTGGATCCGCGAGTGGGCGCCGACCGTCGCTGGTTGGATCATCAGCGGAAGAGTGCCCTACGTCTTCACGCACACGCCGGATGATCTGTACGCCCCGCAACTGGCGCGTCGGTTCCACGACGAACTCCGGCAGCACACGCACCGCGTCACGGCGATGGAACCTTGGCCGGGCGAGATGATTCAGAGCAGCCAGCGGCAGTTGGCGTTGTTCTGATGCCAAGTCTCCGGAGGGAGCGGCTGAATGCACTGCGGGCCGCCGTTTCGCGGGTTGTTCACATACGCGTCCACAGGGTCGGCTCGCATCGCCTGGGCGGCGAAGGGACGCAGCAGTTCGCGGAGCGGGTCGGGACGCTCCAGGTGCGGATCGAGCCAGCGATCGTAACCGGCCGCGTCCAGGATGACGGGCATCCGATCGTGAATCGGCCGCGTCAGTTCGTTGGCCTCGGTGGTGATGATCGTACACGTCTCGATCGGTTCATCCGTCTGCGGGTCGGTCCAACGCTCCCACAGTCCGGCCATGGCGAACGGCAAGTCGTCGCGCCGGCGGATGTAGTACGGCTGTTTGCTTTTACGGGTCTTTTGCCACTCGAAGTAACCATCTGCGGGCACCAGGCAACGGCGACGGCGGAAAGCCGCGCGGAAGGCCGGTTTGTCCGCGACCGTTTCCGCTCGCGCGTTGATCATCCGGTTCCCGATCGATGGTTCCTTGGCCCAAGACGGAATCAGTCCCCAACGGACCATTTCCCAGCGGCGGACAGCGTCTTCGGGACCGATCCGCACAGTGGCGACCATTTGTGTCGGCGAGATGTTGTACTGCAACGGCAACTCGAACAGCAAAAGGCCGCCAAATTTCTCAATTAGCGTCGTCGCGCCGGTTCGCAGCGTAAACCGTCCACACATCGGTCATTACCCCCTTACTGGAAAGCCTCCGCTGGCCTGCAAAGTGACATCCCAAATCGCGTATTCACAACGAGTAAGGGCGATCCGATCGTTTCGTGATCGGCGCGGCGTCGCAGGTTCCGGACACGGACAACGCACCTGGGCGATTTCCCGCCGAGCTTTCATTGACCGGCGTGTCACCGCTTTTCGTGACATCAGCCTTTGCACCAAATTGCGTTAGGCCCGAATCTTGCTACACTAGGGCACTTGTAGCCAACCCTGCCAAATTGAACCAAATTCGGCTTGGCTACGTAACAGGATGTTTGATTGGCCTGCCAATGTGGCCGAAAGTCCTACCAAATTTCCTCCCGATTGTGACTTGGCGGAACCATGATTGACAAGGTGGATAGGCAACCCATGATCGAGGCCGTCGGCCTCTCGAAGTTCTACGGCCCGTTTGCTGCGTGCCGCGACGTCACCTTCAAGGTCCACGAAGGCGAACTGGTCGCTTTCTTGGGTCCCAACGGGGCGGGCAAGAGCACGACGATGAAGCTGTTGACCGGCTACGTCGCCGCTTCCGAAGGCATCGCCCGGATTGCGGGCCACGATATGGCGACGGACAGGATCGCCGGTTCGGCGCGACTGGGTTATCTGCCCGAAAGCGGACCGTTGTATCCCGATATGACTCCAAGCAGCTTGCTGGAGTTTTTTGCCGACGCCCGAGGCATGACCCGCGACCAGCGCCTTCGCCGCATTAACGCGGTGGTCGAGCTGTGCATGTTGGGAAGCGTCTTTCACAAGCCTATCTCCAAGCTGTCAAAGGGTTACCGTCAGCGGCTGGGGATGGCTCAGGCGTTGCTGCACGAACCGGACGTGCTGATCATGGACGAGCCGACCGCCGGCCTGGATCCGAACCAGATTCAGGAAGTTCGGAGGACGATGGAGCGGCTGCGGGATGAGGAAAAGAAGACGATTCTGTTGTCGACGCACATCCTGCAGGAAGTCGAAGCCATGGCCAGTCGAGTGATTCTGATCAACGAAGGCCGCTTGGTCTACGATGGCTCGGTCGCGGAACTCACGGAAGGAAAAGACGGGCTCGAGGGAGCGTTCAAGCGGCTGACGGCTGCGGACGCCCAGGCGGCTTAGCTTTGCTGCAAAGCTGCGAATCCCCGCGGCGAGCTGCCCGTCTTTGATTCGAATAAGATTTGACCCTAACTTCGGTTGAGAGAAGTAGCTATGATTTTCTGGCAATCCCTCGGCGACCTCCTAATTCGCGACGCGCTGTTCTTGGTCGTGCTGGCGGCCATCGTCACGCCGTTGTGCGTGAAGAAACGGGCTACCTTGGCCGTGCTGAAGCGGAACTTTGTCGGCTATTTCAGTAACCCGACGGGCTATGTGTTTTTGTGCTTGTTCGTGCTGCTGACGTCGTTCGCCGCGTTTTGGCCTCACGACTTCTTCAACGCCAACTTGGCGAACCTGGATCAGCTGAACAAGTTCTTGCCTTACATCATGCTGATCTTCATTCCCGCGATCACCATGAGCATCTGGGCGGATGAGCGGCGGCAGGGCACCGACGAATTGCTGCTGACTCTGCCTGCCGCCGATTTCGACATCGTTGTCGGCAAGTACATCGCGGCGGCTGCGATTTTCACCGCGTCGCTGCTGTTCTCCCAGTTCTGCAACTTCATCGTGCTGGCCTCGTTGTCGTTGGGCGATCTGGACACAGGCTTGTTCTTTGCCACGTATTTTGGCTACTGGCTTGTGGGGATGGCCATGCTGGCCGTGGGCATGATCGCCTCGTTCCTGACGGGCAACGTCACCGTCGGGTTCATTCTGGGCGCGATTTTCAATGCTCCGCTGGTCTTTGCCGTCAAGGCCGACGTGATCATTCGCAATGCGACCTTGGCTCGGCTCGTTTCCGGTTTCAGCATCGGCGCCCAATTGGACGATTTTGGCCGGGGCGTGATCAGTCTCTCGTCGGTCGCCTATTTTGCCCTGGTGGCGGTTGTGGGCCTGTACCTCAGCATGGTTTTGATCGGCAGCCGACACTGGTCCGGGGGCCGCGACGGAACTTCGTTGTTGGGGCACTACTTGGTCCGCACCCTGTCCTTGGTGGCCGTGGTTTTGGGCGTCAACTATGTCTTCGCCAACAACGATCTGCTGAGCGGCCTGCGGCGTGATTTTACGATCGGCAAAGTCAGTTCGCTGTCGCCGGACACGAAGCGATTGCTTCGCGACCTGCAGGCCGATCACACGATTCAAATCGAGGCGTTCATCAGCGGTCAGGTGCCGGAGATCTATGCCAAGACGAAATCGGATTTGATGTCGATGCTGAAGGAGTTTCGAGCTGCTGCGGGCGGGAGCACCATCAACCTCCGCATGCACCTTCTGGATCAGGGCAGCGAGGATGCGATTGAATTGACTTCGTTGGCGGAGAAACGCTACGGAATCAAGCCGGAACCGGTGCAGACTCGGACTCGCGGCCAGATCAAGGACGAACAGGTCCTGATGGCGGCCGCGTTCACCTGCGGGCTGGAAAAGGTCGTCGTGCCGTTCTTTGATTACGGCATTCCGGTGGAGTACGAGTTGATTCGTTCGATCTGCACGGTGGCGAAGAAGGAACGCAAGAAAGTCGGCATCGTGCGGACCGAAGCGCGTCTGTTCGGCGGTTTTTCGTTTGCCGGCGGGCGTCCGCAGGACATTCCCAAGCAAGAGATCGTGACGGAATTGGAGAAGCAGTACACGGTCAAGGAAGTCGACCCAACCAATCCGATCGAGGAGGACGCCCATGACGTGCTGCTGGCGGTCCAGCCGTCCTCGCTCAGTCCAGAGGAACTGGACAATGTCCTGGAGGCGATCAAGCGCGGGCAGCCGACGGCCATTTTTGAGGATCCGCGACCGGTTTACATGGCTGCCCCGGCGACTGGCGAGCCCAAGATGCCGCCGGGAGGCATGGGGGGGATGTTTGGCGGCGGAGGTGGTCCCCAGCCCAAGGGCGACATGAAGAAACTATGGAACGTGTTGGGGCTGGAGGTGCCTGGCGAGACGAGCATGATGGGGTTGTTCGCGCCTGATATCGTCTGGCAAGAGTTCAATCCGTATTGGAAGCTTCAACTGCCGGCCATTTTTGACCATTTCGTGTTCTGTCGGCGGGAATCGCCCGGCGGCGAGAACTCGATCAACGAAGAGTCGCCCATCACTTCGGGCCTTACCGAGATCTGTTTCCCGGTGCCGGGCGGTGTAAAGCCGGACAAGAGCAGCGACTTGAAGTTCCAGAAGTTGGCCACGACCGGCGAAGCGGCCGGCACGGTGAGCTTCCAGACCTTTATGGATCGCCGTGAAAACCGGCAGTCCGGGGGCGATCTGCGCGGCGACCGCAAGGGCGTCCAGGTGATCGCCGTGCGGATCACCGGCAATCCGTCGGAGGACAAACTCATGTCCGATGCCGGAGCTGAGCCGGAACAGCCCGCTGCGGCCGGAAACGCGAAGCCGTCCGACGCGGCGCTGGCGGCAGACGACAAAGACCCGGCGAAGGAACCCGCCACGGCGGACGCGAAGGAGAAATCGGACGCCGCCAAGGATCCGCCGAAATCGGCGGTTAAACCCGAGAAGCGGCGGGGCATCGACGTGGTGTACGTCGCGGATATCGATCTGATGATGCCCGGTTTCCTCCGCATGCGGGCTCGGCCCGGCGAGGATGCGGAGATCAACTGGCAGTTCGAGAACGTCAACTTCGTGCTGAACGTGATCGATGTGCTGTCGGGCGACGATCAATACGTCAACATCCGCAAGCGGAAGCCGAAGCACAGCACGCTGCGGATCGTCGAAGTGAACACGCAGGAAGCGCGGGACGAAGAGTACACCCGGCGGCGCGAATACGAAAGGGAGTTCGAGAAAGCGGTCAAGGAAATCGAGGATGAGAATCAGAAGGAAATCAAGAAGTTCGAGGAAGCGTTGGAGGAACTGAAGACCAAGCAGCGGCAGGACGGCCAGGCAGGCATTCGCTTCTCGGACTTGCAGAGCCGGGCTCAGAAATTGGCCGAAGTCCAGGAACGGCTGAAGCGGCGATTGAGCGTCAAACGCGAGCAGATGCAGCGGCAGCGGGATGAGAAGATCGACGAAATCCGCCGCAAAGTCGACCTGCAAATCGCCGGCATCAAGAACTACTACAAGTTCCTGGCCGTCGCCCTGCCGCCGATCCCGCCGCTGTTGGTGGGACTGGTGGTGTTCGTTCGACGCCGGTTGCGCGAACGGGAAGGCGTCGCGAAATCACGGCTGCGGTAACCCAAGAAACTCAAAGACATCCAAAAAGAAACCTGCCAGACCCCGCCGCAGACCTGACGGCGGGAGGTTGTCGGAGGAATGAAAACGATGAACGAAGGCATCAAGACGCTGATTTATCTCGGGGTTGCCGGACTGGTGGCCGTCCTGGCTATCTTGTCGCGCCCTCCCGTCGAAGAGTTCAACGTCCGCGAACAGGCGGGGAAGTTCCTGTTCGAAAAGTTCGACGACGCGGCCAAAGCGGACAGCATGGAAATCGTCAAGTACGACGAGACCCTGGGAACGCTCGAAGAGTTCCGCGTCGCCCGCGACAAGGCTTCGGGGGCCTGGACCCTGCCCAAGTACCAGGGCTACCCGGCCGACGCCGAGTCCCGCGTGCGGGACGCCGCCTTGCTGCTGGTCGATCTGCCGATTCTCGGCGTCGCCTCGGAAGTGGCCGGCGACCACCGCATGTTCGGCGTCGTGGAGCCGGACAAGGAGAAACTCAAGGTCGGTGACGAGGGCGTCGGCTTTCTGGTCCGCTTTGAGGACGCCAAGGGGCAAGATCTGGCCAGCGTGATCATCGGCAAAAAAGTCAGCGGCTCGGACGGTCACCGATTCGTCCGGAAAGTCGGACAGGACGTAGTGTACGAGGTCAAGATCGATCCGGATCAGTTGTCCACAAAGTTCAAGGACTGGATCGAGAAAGACCTCTTGAAGATGAACGCCTGGGACGTGGAAAACGTGGCCCTCAAGAATTACGCCGTGTCGCTCCAGCCGCCGAATCGCGTGCTGATCGACAAAAAATTCGATCTGTTTGCGGACTTCAAGGACTCGGAATGGAAATTGAAGGAGTTGAAGAAGTACGTCAACGGCGAGGGCATCGTGACGGCGTTGGGCGAGAACGACGAGTTGAACAAGGAGAAACTCAACGATCTGAAGACGGCCGTCGACGAACTGGAAATCGCCGACGTTCGACGCAAGCCCAAGGGCTTGGGAGCCGATCTGCAGGCCGGTGCCGGGATGGCCAAAGACGACGAGGGCATCGTGGATCTGGCGAAGCACGGCTTTTACATGGTGCCGACGGCGGATGGCGAGACCGAACTGCTGAGTGCCAACGGTGAAATCACCGTGGGGATGAAGGAGGGGGTCGAATACGTCCTGCGATTCGGAGAAACCGAAGAAGGCGGCGAGACGGCGGAAGGCGAAGGGCAAAACCGCTATCTGTTCGTCACGACGCGGGTCGATATGACCAAGTTCCCGCAGCCGGACCTCGAACCCGTGCCCGAATTGCCGGAGGCTGCCAAACCGCAAGCCGGCAAGGAACCCAAAGCGGGGACGCCCAAGGAAGTGCCGCCGGCTGCAAAAGAAGCCAAGCCGGAAGCCAAGCCGGAGGCAAAACCGCAAACCTCGGCCGACACGGCAAAGCCGTCGGCCAGTGACGAAACCGCCACGGCTGAAGCGGCCAAGTCCGACGCGAAACCGGAGCCGGCAGCGAAGTCGGAGCAGGAAGCCAAGCCCGCGGCGAAGGCGAACGGGGCGGCCAAAGACGGGGATGCGAAAGATGCCCAAGCTCAGCCCCCCGCCAAAACGGACAAGGAAGCCAAGGACTCCGAAATCGAGAAAGAACGCGAACGGATCACCAAGGAAAACCAGCGGAAAATCGACGAGCGCAACGAAAAAGTCTCCAAGGCCAAGGAAAAAGTGGCCGAGTTGAACACGCGCTTCGCCGACTGGTACTACCTGGTCTCTGACAAGCAATTTAAGAAGATCCAACTGGGCCTGGACGACGTTATCAAGACGACCGTGCCGGACACGGGCGTCGACGCCTTCCGTGAAATGCAGAAGGAAGGCTTGAAGAAGGACTGAACAGCCGGGTTCCACCCGTCGCCTTCGGTTCCGTCAGCCGACAGAAAGCTCGCCTGCGTCATTTGACATTTCTCCTGGTTTATGGATTGACCCCGCCGGGCCGCTCGCGTAGCTTATTAAGCTGGCAGCGGCCCGATTTAGGTAAGTCTCGAAGGTCCGGAATCTGAACGGCCATGCTCGTTGGCCAGCCCCTTGGGGCGTGGGTCAAGAATTTCGTCCATCCGCCGCTGCCAGATTGTTCGGTGAGGTGGTGCGATGCAAGCGTTTCAAGCGTCGGCGTGCGCGATTGTGATAGGGCTGATCACGGGTTGCGGTGGGGGAGCAAGCTGCTGGGTCGAGGGCCAAGTGACGTTCGGCGGCAAGCCTGTCCAAGAGGGCGAGATCGTTCTGCGTCCCTTGGGTGGCACTCCCGGCTCCGGAGCCCCCGCCAAAATCACGGGCGGGAAGTATGAGATCGCGGAGGCCGCCGGATTGCAAGCCGGGAAGTATCTTGTCCTGATCACTGCCGCGAACAGGGGCATTCAGTACATTCCGGACAAATACAACATTGCCTCCAGTCTGGAGGTCGAGTTGGACGTCGGAGCCAATAATCAAGACTTCTCACTGGATCGCGGCGAGGTCACACGGGCGCCCGTCATGCGTGGCGAGCAGGGGCTTGTCCCCCCATCGCAGTGACGCGCGCACAGGCCAGTTCCGGTTACTGTTTCTTTCTTCTTAAATAGGGGCAGATCATGCGGCTCCAACGATCTCGCGGTTTTACCTTGGTGGAACTGCTGGTGGTGATTGCGATCATCGGCATCCTGGTTGCATTGCTTTTGCCGGCGATCCAGGCCGCGCGAGAGGCGGCAAGGCGCATCCAATGCTCGAACAACCTGAAACAACTCGGACTGGCGGTTCAAACGTACCATGATACCTACCGCCTGTTCCCTATGGGGGCGTTGCGGCCGTATTATGGATCAGGCAGTTGCTCTTATCCGGGCGGCCTCACTTGGATCGCGCGAGTTCTCCCGGGGCTGGAGCAGCAGGCACTGTATGACCAGATCGATTGGGAAGTGGCGGGGATGCCCAGTGGCAACGTGAACCTCACCATCGCCGCCACGAACCTCCCTGCGGTTCGCTGTCCCAGCGACCCTAACCTTCCGCCCAGCACTTCTTATGGACCGACGAACTACGTCGGCTGCAGCGGGTCAGACGGCTCGAGTTACCCGAGCACAAGCACGGCCGTCGGCTTGATGCGAGAATCCACTACCTGCAACTCGTCCGTATGCACGAACTGCGCCAACCCGCTGTTCTGCTACAGTGACATGGCAAAAGTCATCGATGGTACGTCCAACACGATGGCGATTTCGGAGTGTCTGCTCGGCAAGCCATTCACCTACAACGCCACGGCGTCGGGGGACATCACGGCGTGTGATGCCGGCACGCTCGCGACGCCGCCGACAGGCAACCAGGCGGGAGCGCGAGGATACAGTTGGATGCGGGCGACATGGTCGGAGCGTTGGGCCTACAGCGCGCTGTATCCCCCCAACGATCCGATCCACAGCCAGTACGAGTGCTACTGGTATTCCAGCGGCAACCACTTCGGCGCACGAAGCCAGCACCCCGGCGGCGTGAACGTGTGCTTCACCGACGGTGGCGTGCGTTTTGTCAACGGTAACATCAATCTGACGACCTGGAGAGCCGCCTCCACGGTCAACGGGGGAGAAACGCAGGCCTCATTCTGATCCACCCAGCCTGACGCGGCAGCGCTCGAAACGTCCCGAGGCGGCGTCAGAACACGATCTCCACTCGCTTCCAGAACACGTCCGCCGTTTCTTGGCCCTCGCGCGGTCGGGTCTCGATGATCAGCCAGCCGGTGTCGCCTGCAGCGGGGCGGAGGTCGAACTCCAATTGTTTCCAGGGTTCCGGGTCGGTCGGCGCGGTGAATTCGCGGCGGACGACCGGCGCGCCGTTCATGCGGACCTCCAGATTCCAGGACTCCTTGGGCTCGTTGCCGACGCGGATCCGCAATCGGGGCGAACTGCCTGCGGGAAGCGTGGTGTGGCGAGCGAGCGTGGCCGGGGCCGAGCGGCGGGCGCGGATGCCCAGCGATTCGGCTTCGCCCCAGCGGTTGACTTCGATCGGCTTGGCTCCGGCCAACTCGGCCGCGAACCAGCGCCAATCCCCCAGCAACCGCTTCGTCTCCTGCTGCAGCGGCAGCGGGATATGCCGCGTCCAAAGGTCGGGGACGTAGTGGGCGGGAGCCGGGTCTGCGGCACCCTGCGGAACCAATTCGATCACATCGCGAGTGGGGTCTTGATCGCCCCGGCCAAAGAAGGCCCACAGCCGACTGCCTGCCGTCACCAGCGGTCCCAGCAAGGGGGCCTCGTGGTCCAGGCCTCGGAGTGCCGTTTGTTCCTGGCTCTGTCCCGTGGCGGCATCAACCCAAACCAGTTGTGGGCGGAACTTCCCCGGCGCATCTTCTGCGGGGCGACGGCACGAATACAGCACGGCCGTGTCGTCGCACAGATACGCGTCCAGCGACTGCTCCAACGGATGCTGCCACTGAGGTTCGCCGTTGTCCACCGCCAAAGCTCGCAGGCCGCCGTCCGTTTGCACGATCAGCCGCGATCCCGCGACCCCCAACAGCCGCTGGGCGCCGACCAGCAACCGGCTCCAGGCCAGTTGCCCGGAACGGGCGTCCAGACGACTGACCGCGCAGCCGCCCGGCTGCAGAACGTACAAATCGTTGCCGGCCGACAGCGGCGGCTGAAAGCTCTGTGTCACCCAAGGCGGCTGCTCATTGGACGGCGGCAACACCATCTCGCGGCGAATCCAACGCAGATTGCCCGACGCGTCGCAGCACACGGTGACCCCGGACAGGACCGCGACGAAGCCGTCGTCCCGCCGCGTGACTTCGCAGCACGAGCGGCGCCACCAGACGTCGTTCAATCGCAGCAATTCCGTCTGGCTGACGACACTGCCGCTGGTCGGATCGAGGATCGTCCAACGCAGCAAGCTTTCTCCCGTTTCTTGCCGAGTCAGCGTCAACACGGCCAGTCGGCCCTGCAACCAAAGCGGATCCGAGACAGGGGCCTCGTGAGCGCCGAATTCGACACTCCACACCAACTGTCCGTGGCTCCGATCCAGGCAGACCACGGTCGGCTGCTGGCCGTACAACAGGCGTGTGATGACGCGGTCGGCCGTGACCAGCGGCCGCATTCGGATCAGTCCCCAATCCTGACTGCGCATGGGCGCGCCGTCGGGCAAGGGGCTCTGCCAGACGCGGGCGCCGGTATTCGCGTCGTAGGCGGCGACCTGGAATCGATTGCTGACGTACATCGCGTCGCGGTCGAGGACGACGGCGATCTGGCGGCCGGCCCAGTCCACGTCGAAACGCCGGACGTTGGGGATGACCTCTGCGCTCGGCTCGCCGCCGACGGGGCCGTCCAATTTGCTGCGCGGCTGGACCGCAAAACCGCTGGGCCTGGGAACGACTTGGCCGAGCGCCGAATTGCCGGCTCCCTCGGCCGGCAGCGGCGCATTCCGCTTCAGCACTTGGCCGACCAGTTCTTCGAAAGCCGCGGGAGTCAGTTGGACGCCGCCGATCTCGATCTCCGCCGTCGCCGGCCTTCCCTGCTCTCGGCCCAGCATGGCGGCGGCCAGGCGATGGCGGGCGGCCAAGTCGAGCAGCGTGGGGGCGTCGGCGGATTCCGCCGCCCGGCGGTACTGCGCCATCGCATGGTCGAACCAGCCGATCGATAACGCGCGATCGCCCAGCCAGCGGTGTGCCTCGGCCGCCGCCGGCAAGCCGGCGAATTGGACCGTGGCCAGTTGGATGGCCGCCAAACGGTTCTCCTGAACGGCGCGGCGCACTCGCAACAGCGACGTGTCGCCGTAGTGCTTTTGCACGGCAGCCCGGAATTCGGGGTATGCGTCCAACGCCATCGCCACGGCCGTGGGCAGCGACGCCAGCAACTGCCGATCGCGGACGTGCGGGGCCACGCCTTGGAACAAGTCGCCGTCCAGCGATGCAATCAGACGTGCCGCGTCGTCAAAAGCGGCGCTCTCCAGCAGCGCGTTCAGTTCCGCCACCGCGTTGTACGTCTCCTTGCTCAACTCCTCGATCAGCGGCTCCTGCCAGTCGTTGGACACGGTGGCGCGGCGTTGCCATTTCCTGCGGCCCACCACCGGCGGAGGGCCGCTGCCTTCGGCCCACCGCGTCAGCGGACAGATATCGGACTGCCGAAAGTAACGCAACAAGCGGCAGAAGTCACGGACTTCCGCCCACCGACACCCGTGGGCCAGTTGGATCAATTCAGCGCGAATCAACGGATCGTTGGCGACCTGCACCCGATGCGGGGTGACCAGTGGGACGGTCATCAAGTCGCGACGAATCGACGAGTAGGGCCGGAGCCCGCGGTGCCCTTGAGCTCGCAGCCCCAAGTCGCGGTATCGTTGGAGCAGATTCTCCACGAACTGCTGATCGCTGGTAGCGTCCCAGAGCAACGCGGCCTCGTTCAACAGGGCCAGCTGCCGCTCGGTCGGCAAGCCACGGTCGGCCGCGTCGTCCAGCAGCAATTCCAGCAGCGAGGTTCCCAGTGTCCGCGAACAGCCCGCGCCCAGCGCGCGAATCGCACACGTACGCCGCCAAGCCCCCACGTCGGCCTCTGGCGGCTGGGACTCCGCAGCCCTGGTGAGCCAGGCCCCCGCGTGCGGCGCGTCGGCCAACGGCGGCGCGCGGGGCAGCAACGCGGCGTCTGCCAAGCCGCTCAACTCCGGCAGCCGTCGGAAGCTCAACCGTCGCAGCCGGATGCGGCAATCAGCTGTCCGAGGCACGTAATGCAACCCGATCGTGGTCACGGGGCCGCTCAAGGAAGACACGGCCCGCTCGGGCTGAGCCCAGTGCCGCCCATCGCAACTGGTCCACCAGCGGAGCACGCCGCAGCCGTACAGGAGTCGAATCCAGGCTTTGCCGGGCGCCAACGGGACCGGCGTTTTGTCGATCGGCTGTACCCGCACTTCCGCCTCGGCGTCCGTCTGCAGGCTCAGATGCACCCGCTTGTCGACGGGATTCCTGACGAACCGCAGGACCTCACGCGGCCCGCCGTCCTGGCGTCCCAGAAAGACGCCTGCGCCCGGCGTCGCCTCGTCGACCTCCAACAGCACCTCGTGGATTCCCGCCGAGGGCAGCGGCGCGGTCACCCAGCCGGCTCCCGTCGCCCTGTCGGCGGCCAGTGTCACTGCGCCCTCCGGCGAGCGTTCGAATCGCCCCTCGCCCGTCAGTTTCTCCGTCCACGGCAACTGGGCGGGCGACGCCCCGCCGGAGACGGCGGTGGCCTCGTCTTCGGAAGCGGCAAAGCCGGCGCTGCGCACCGCGGCAAGGCCGCAGATCACCGCTTTCCCTTCGAACAGCACCTCCTGCGGCAAGCCCGCCAACGACGCGCGAAGCAGCGCGATGTCGCCGCGGCTGAGCGTGACTTCACCGTCGCGCCAGCGCAACTCGAACGTGCCGCCGTCGCGTACGAATCCCGTGCGCTGTGCGCGGCCCTCGTCGCTGGCGGCCATCGCGGTTTCCTCCGGCCTCGCCCGGTCCTGTCTGCGCCGAGAAGCATAGGCGACCCAGCAATTCTCCTGGTCCCGCTGGTAATAGGCCAGCGTCACGCCTTCTTCACCGTGCAGGAAATGGATGCGGAAGCCGGACAGTTTTTCCACCGCCAGCCGCAGGGCCACGTCGTCGCGCCACGGCATGCGCAACCGCATCAGCCCTTCCACGGCGGCCGCCTCGCCGTGCTTGGTGCGCAGGTTGCCCACCGTCCAGCGCTGGCCTGCCACCGGTTCGAACCATTTCTTCACATCGTCCGCTTGCGGGAGGAACAGCCCCGGATCGAATTCGCCGAAGCAGACGTCCAACGCGGCGGGCGGCGCGTCCGTCGCGTCCAGGGCGGCCTGCCAGGGCGGCGGTTCCAGCGGCCGAGGAGCGGACCCCGGAACCGGCGCTGCCGGCGGCTCAGGCGATTCCGGCGGGGACGCGACGACTTGGGCAGACTCAGGATGGGGCTCAGCAGGCGGCGCAACGCGCGGCCGCGGAACCTGCGGATCGGCCGCCGCAGCACCGGCCGGGTCCGGCGACTGCCGGGCGGCGTCCGCTCTGTTGGCATTCTTCGGCGGGGCAGCGGGTCTCTTGTTCGAACGTTTGCCTGCCGGCTTGCGCTGGGGCAACTCCTGGGCGACATCCGACGCCAACCGGGCCAACAGAACCTCTACCGACAAAAACGCCGGCCGTAACGGCTCCCAGGCGAAGTACCATACGGCGCTCAGTCCGGCGACGGTCAGCAGCATAACGGTCGCCAGAGGCCGGAAGATGGAGGATTTCCTTGATCGAGATTTCTCTTGGGTCATCACTGAGCCTTAAAAAAACACCATGCGCAGCGCCGCAACGCCCGCCAAGGCCAGCACAAGGACGTCGAACATCGCCTGGGGAATCCCCCTCAGGATGCGCACGCCGAGGATTGCGCCTGCCGCGACGACGGGCGCCAGCAGCACGTCGAAAGCCAACGTCCGGTGTGTCATCATCCCCAACGCGGCGTACCCCGGAATCTTACTGACATTGACCAGGAAGAAAAACCAGGCAGCGGTGCCGAGGAACTGATGCTTGTCCGCATGTTGGCTGACCAGGTAAATGCCCATCACGGGTCCCGCCGCATTGCTGACCGTCGTGGCAAAGCCGGCCAGGACGCCGCTGGTCGCCGTGAACCACCAGCGATCGGACCAGAGCTGAACCCCGTACCGCTGCCGGACCACGTGCAGCAACAGCAGCACCAGGATCAGCACGCCGATAGCCACGCGCAAGACGTCGTCGTCTGCGAAGCGGAGAACCAGATAGGCAGGCACCATGCCCAGCACGACGTAGGGACACAACGACAGCAACCGCTTCCAGTCGGCGTGACGGCGATAATAGGCGATCGCAAATAAATCGCCCAGGATCAGCAGCGGCAGCACCGCGCCGACGGATAACTTGGTGTCGTCGCGAAAGACTTCCGCCACCAAGGCCACCGCCGGAATGCCGGCGCCGGGCATCCCGGTCTTGGAAAAACCGACGAGCAGGGCGGCAACGATGCCGAGCAGCAGGGCCGAGGTGGGGAAGTGCATGTGGGTGAAAGTGGCCGGTGATTCGTTGCCCGTGATCGGTTGCCAGTTGCCGGTGAGCCAAAATCCATGACCTGTAACCGGCTACCGATGAGGATCGCAGCTAACCGATGACCGATCGCCTTCATTCTACCAAGCGTTGCGAGGTCCGACAGGCGCGGACGCAAAAACGGCCCGTAGCAGGCGCGTCGCCACGGCAATATAATACAGCGGCTCGAAACGAACACGCGCAAACAGCGAGCGGATTCGCCGGCAGCCAACAACCCCGGAACCCAACAGCCGAGGAGATTTTGAAATGCGTGACCGTCAGCAAACCTGGACCGTTCCGACCGCCCTCCTGTGCGTCTGCTGTGCCGGATGGGCCTTGGCGGCCGAGCCACCAGAGCCAATGGAAAACCCGCCCACGGATGCGCCCGCCGCGGCGTCCCCGTCCAAAGATAGCGAGACGACAAGCATCATGCGGGTGACGAAAGACTACGACCTGTGGATCGATGTCAAGCGAAAACTGGTGATCGTGGACGGCCGGGTCTGTTTGCGGGAAGGGCAACTGGAGATGTTTGCTTGCCCCAAGAGCACCAAGGAGCACGAATCGATCGTGTCGGTGAACTGCAAAGCCCAATTCGTGCATGCGGCCCTGATGGCGGTGGGAGCGCAACCGGGAAAACCGGTCAGTTTCGATCCGGTCTACCGGCCCGCCACGGGGCCGGTGGTCGAGGTGTACGTGCTCTGGCAAGACGAAGCCGGCAAGAAGAACCGCGTGCGTGCCCAGGAATGGATCAAGGAACTGAAGACCCAGAAAGCCATGGAACATCCGTGGGTCTTCACCGGCAGCGGCTTCTGGACCGACGACTCGACGGGCGAACGGTTCTACCAGGCGGACGGCGGCGATTTCATCTGCGTCTCCAATTTCCCGACGGCGATGCTCGATTTGCCCATCAAGAGCACCCAAGCCAACGAGAGCCTGCTGTTCGCCGCCTTTACCGAACGCATCCCGCCCGTGGACACCAAAGTCCGACTGGTGTTGATTCCGCAAGTGGAGAAGAAAAAAGCGGCGGGCAAAGCCGAGAAAAAGTAACCGGTCGAGCAAGCCGTGATGGAGCGACGTAGACGTCGGGTGGGCCAAGTCCTCGCGGCCCACCCGGATCGGGCCCAGGTGTTCCCGGGGTGCCGCGAGGACTTGGCCCACCCTACGGGGACGGTCTTGCGGACGCGGACGACTGCTCGCGGATTTCGGCCAGGACTTGCTGGTACGTCGCGTCGTGAGGCCGGAGTCTGCAGAGTTGTTCCGCCAAGGGCAGAGCCTGCGCGGGCTGGTGGCGCTCTTTGTAGAAAAGCACCAGGCCGAGCAGAAACTGGGGGTTGTTGGGCAGCAATTCGGCGGCTGTGCGCAAGGCCTGTTCGGCCTCGTCGTAGCGGCGGTGAAGGTACAGCAGCATCCCATAACGGTACTGGACGAAAGCCGCGTCCGGCGCCAGACGGGCATCGCGGGCGAACAGGTCCAGTTCTTCACGGCGGAGCCGCGCCGCTTCGCTGCGGAGCCGAGTCGCCTCGCGCGCCGCTTTTTCCGCGGCGGACGGGTTGCCGAGTGACGCCGCCTGGCTGGCACGGCGATCCTCGGTTTCGGCCAACCGGTCGTACAACGCGGCCAGATTCGTCCGGGGACCGGTGGTCCGCGGCTCGACGTGCATCGCATCCTGGTACGCCCGTACCGCGGCCCCTTCCTGGCCTTGCCCTTCGGCGACGATCCCCAACATCAGGTGCGCCCCGGCGCGGTCGTTGTTGACCAGCAGGCCGGCCTTGTATTCGGCCAACGCATCGCTCAACTGCTGCCGCTGAAATCCCCGCAAGACCCCGTCCGGCACGCCGCTCAGCGCGCGGGCGGCCTCGGTCCGGACCAGGCGGGTAGGATCCGTCAGCAGGGGGGCGATGGTCTGGGCAAATTCGCCCTCGGCCAGCCGGCCTTGCAGATTGGCGATTGCGGTGGCGCGGACCGGCGGATAAGGATCGCCCAGCAGGTCCACCGTCGCGTTGGTGCTGGCAAGGCTGTCGTACTGCCCCAGTTCCAGCAGTGCCGTAGCCCGCACGATGGCCGGCAGGCGGGCGTCGCCAGCCGCGCGAATCAGGCCCTTTTCCGCCTGCGGTTCGCTGCGATGGGCGGCAGCGATCGTGGCGGTGAAGTACTTGTCGAACCGGCGCTCCTGTTGACGCTGCTTGCCGTACCACTCCTGAAAGGCCCGGTCCATTTCCTGATCCAGCTGGGCTAAAGCGGTCTTGACCTTCTCGTCGCCGTTGCGGGCAGCCAGGATCCAATCGAGGTACTGGCGCAAATCATCGCGGTCCTCCAGGCCGGCCTTGCTCTTGTCCAGGTGACAGCGCGTGCAGGCGTTGGGCATGCCGAGTTGGACGCTCAGGTCGGGACGCGGATTGCGGATGCTGTGATCGCGCCGGGCGTGAACTTCCATATACGTCGTCTGCGGCATGTGGCACTCGACGCACGCGGCTCCCGTCGAGTCCGGCTGATGAAAATGGTGGGCAGGCGTGTCGTACCGGCCGGCTGGATGCTGATGGCACGAGGTGCAGAGAGTGTTGTCCGTGTGCCTCCGTTTCGCGCTATGGGGATCGTGGCAATCGGTACAGCGGATGTCTTTGTGATACATCTTGCTCTGGATGAAGGACGCATACTCGTAGACTTCGTCCAGGATCTGGCCGTCGGCGTGGTACGTCGTGCGTTGCAAGAGTTCGCTGTTGAAAAAGTCGTGGTAACTGTCGCCCGGCAGATAGCCCGGATGGACGTGCGCGCGGCGCGAGTGACAGGGAGCGCAGCTCTGGATCAGCCTTTCGGAGCTGTCGTTCAACACGGGCAGGGCGTAGCCGCGTTTGCGGTCCCAGAACAGCGATTTGCGGTTGGCCAACTGCACGTGCAGACTGGCTGGCCCGTGGCAGGCCTCGCAACTGACGTCGATCTCCGAGAACGTCGTGTGGTAGGTCTGCGTGGCCACGTCGTAGTTCTTCTGCAGGTTGGTCGAATGGCAGTCGGCGCACATGTTATTCCAGCGTTGCGCCACACCCGTCCAGTGCAAATCGTCGTCGGGCGCCAGTTGCTCGCGAGCGTCCGGCGGGGGCAGATAGAACCACTCCTTGCGCTGCGTATCCCAGCAGATCCGCAAGACTTGGACCCGGGCGATCTCGTGCGCCGGCATGTCCTTCGGCCGGTCGAACTCGACCATGTACTGCTGCAACGGATCGACGCCGAACACCCATTTGACCTCAAAGTCCGCCAGCTTTCCGTCCGGGCCCTCCGTGTGCGCCCAGTACTTGCCGTCGCGGCGGAACAAGCGGGAGCGGATGCCGAACTGCTCGAACTCGACGTCGTTGAAGTCGCCCAAAACGGTTTCGGGCGTGGCGACGTCCATCGCCAGATCGTGGTGCGAACCTTGCCACGCGTCGGACGCCTCGCGATGACAGGCAATGCAGGACTCGCGTCCCACGTACGTGGCCTGGGCGTCGTCCGGCAAACAGAACCACCAATCGGCAAACACCAGACCCGCGGCCAGGATCAGCAAGTACACTGCCCAAAGCAAAAACCGCAGCCCACGCGCCGGTGTACGTTTCGGTTGCGGCGGGACAGCGGCGGTCGGGGTCGGTTCGTGACGCGGCTTTTTCGGCATGAAAGATGGCTGCTCCGTCGCTCCCGCCCCTATTCGATAATCTGCGCCTGGACGGGCCGCAGCAGCGGCGGCGTCTCGGCCGTGACGGCGTCCAGGCCGGTTGCAAAACGCAACTCGTTCATCGTCTCCTCGGTCTGGATCATGCTGCTGGCGACCAGATCGACCTGGTGGCTGATGAAGTCAGGCTCCTGGCGGTTGACTGCCATTTCGCTGAGGGAATGGATGCGGTTTTCGAGTTGGTCCAGTTGCAGTTCCACCAGTTGCAAGTTGTCGATCGCCTTTTGGAAATTGCCGAGCCTTTCCTGGGAGGTGGCGAGGTTGTCTTCCAACGTCTTGCGGATCCGCTGCTGCTGCAGTTCCTGCGGGTCCGGCGGCAGTTGGGCCAGCCGCTTTTCGAGGCGACCGATGTCCTGCCGGATCGACTCGCTGTCGGTCTTGTGCAAAAAACGGCTGAGGGCATAATGGGTGTACAGCAACCGCAGGAAGATCCACAACAACCGGTCCAGTCCTGCCAATTGCGACTGTTCGAACGTTTCGTCCACCACCCGATCGCCGGGCTGTTTCAGGTCGGTCGCGATCTGGCGAAGTTCCAGACAGCGCTGGCGCAGGTTCTGGAACCGCTGCATCATGTCCCGCGGCAGGCTTTGCAGGATGCGCTGCAGCGTCCGGCCCGTTGTCTCGGACCTCACGGCGCGCCGCGCCGCCGCCAGTTGGGCTTCCACCGACTTCTGAAACTTGGGATGCGTGCCGAGCAGGCCCACGTACGCCAACTCGGCCGCCAGGACCACTGGCAAGGCGACGTCCGGCCGCCCGCTGAGCAGCGCAAAACCGCCGCCGCCCAGGAACGCCAACAGGTTCCAGCGGTTGAGAAACGCGGCTTTGAGATACGTCCACAGTCCCACGGAAGTCTATGTCGCTGATTGTTCCAAGTGGCTGATCAGGTCCCGGATGTAGCTGACCGTCTCCTGGAAACGCGGATCGCCCTGCATAAGGCGCGCCGGACGGTCAGCCGGTTCCACTTCCAACTCGCGGAGAATCATCCCCGGCGCACGCCCCATGACGTAGACGCGGTCGCCTAGGAAGACCGCCTCTTCGATCGAATGCGTGACGAAGAACACGGTCGCGTGGACTTCGTGCCACAGCAAGACCAGCAGGTCCTGCATGTTCATCCGAGTCTGCGGATCGAGGGCCCCGAACGGCTCGTCCATCAGGATGATCCGCGGCCGCAAGATCAAAGTCCGGGCGATGGCCACCCGCTGACGCATCCCGCCGGACAACTCATGCGGATACTTACGGGCGTCGGCGGCCACATCCAGGCCCACGTGCTGGATCCACTGGCGGCCCAGTTCCTCGCGTTCCGCGCGCCGCACGCCGCGGCACTCCAAGCCAAAAGTGATGTTCTCCAGCACCGTGCGGTGATCGAAGCTCGTGTAGTCCTGAAACACCATCCCCCGATCAGCGCCCGGCCGCGTGACAGGCTGGCCCAGCACGAGCACCTCGCCCTCCGTGGGCGGATGCTGCGGCGGCAACCCGGCAATCAGCCGCAAGATCGTGCTCTTGCCACAGCCGCTGGGGCCCAGAACGCAGATAAACTCGCCCCTCTCGGGCAGATCTTCCACGAAGAAGTTCACGTTGCGGATCGCCGTGTACTCCTTCGGCCCTCCCACGCCGTACGTCTTGCCCACGCCACGGAACTCGACGACCCGCGGCAGCCCGCGCGTAACCGGCGCCGCCGTGCGGTCGATGATCCGCCCCAAGCCGACCGGCTGGACGGGGACGGAGTTCGCATTGGTCGAGGAAGTCGGCATGGGTGGTGATCGGCAATCAGGGGGCGGTCGTCGGCAAGCGGCAAATGGCAATCCAGGCCAGGGTTCGGAAATCCGCGCTCAATCGTCCTTGGTCACCAGATGCTGACCACAAACGACTGACCAAGGACCGATCACTGATCACCGATCACCACTCCCCTCCCGTCTCCGCTTTCCGCGGATTGAGCGTGAAAGAACAGTCTCCAGAAATCTTCCCAGGCGCGCAGCACTTTGACCAGGGCGTGGTGCAGCAGGCCATCGCTTTCGTAGTAGTACGGAAACAACTGCCGCTGGACCCAATACAGGAACCGGTCGATCGCCAGGGCGACCAGCGGGATGATCATCAGGACCAGCAGGATATCCGTCTGCAGTCCGCGACGCAGCGACGTATTGATGATGTCGCCCAACCCGCCCGACTCGCCGCTGAACTTGATCAACTCAGCCAGCATGATATAGCCGAACGCCAGCCCGAACAGAAGCCGCGCCGAATTGAACACGCTGGGCATGGCCAGCGGCACGAGCACTTTCATGATAATCTGCCGCCGGCCGGCTCCCAGCGTGTACGCGGTGTCGACGTAGCGGCTGCTGACTTCGCCGATCGCCGTCGCCGTGTCGCTGACGACAAAGGCTACACAGGCGATGAAAATGAACATCATCTTCTGAAATTCGCCGATCCCGAACAGCGAAAACGTCAGCGGGATCAGGGCCGCGATGGGGATGTTGCGTCCGACGATGGTCAAGGGAGCGAAGAACGCGCCGATGCGGCGAAAGCAGCCGCAGAGCACGCCGACGGGGATTCCGACTGCGGCGGCCAGACCGAATCCAAGCACGACGCGCCGCAGACTGGCCCAGGTGTTGCGGGTCAACGCGCGTTCGAACCACAAACGCGGAAAACTGGCGAACGTCTCCTGCGGACTCGGCAAGATGCTGGGACTGAGGACCCGGCTTTCGACCGTCGCGCCGCGAGTCAGACCCCACCAGGCTCCGAAACACACGGCCAGACAGGCGGCACCCAGCGCGACTGTCTGCCAAGCCGGAATCTCGCTCCGCAAAGCCGTAAAGCTGCGCGGCGGCGCGACGGAACCTGGCGTGCCGACCTCGGGTTTCGGGATTTCGGGTTTCGGGTTTTCGTTTCCAGGCTCGTTCATTCGTCCGCCGCATTTCTCCTGGGGCACCGCCGCTGGAAGGCGAACCCCGCGTCTGCCGTCATTCCATCTCCGCCGGGTAGACCTTGATTTCCACTCGCCGGTTTTTGGCGTGGTTGAGCGGGTCGTTCGAGTCGGCCGGGCGGTCCCAGCCGATGCCGTCGACCGAGAATTTGTTCGGGTCCAGATTGAATTTCTTGACCAGTTCCTCCTTGACTGCGTTGGCCCGGTTCATGGCCAACTCCTTGATCAACGACTCCGGCACCGCGCCTTTCATCGAAGCATCGGTGTGGCCCTCGATGATAATGCGTGCCGCGCCGAACTGGCCAGTCAGCTTGGCGGCCTCTTCCAGCACCATGTCCACGGCCGGATCGTACAACTGTTCGACCTGCTGGCCGTTGACCTCGCGCGTGATCTTGCGGTGCAAGTCCCAACTGTTGGGGGCAAAGTGGATGACGATCGTGTTGGTCAGGATCTCCTCGCTCTCGGCGCGGATCTCCGACACGGTCTTGGGCGCCAGGACGACTTCGTACTCGTCCTTCTGTGCCCGATACTTGGCTTCGGTCCCCAGTTTGGCGATGAGGGAGAAGTCCATGACCTGATCGAACGGCACGGGCTGGCCCTCGATCGCGCCGATCCGCCGGTACAGGTAGTACGCCTGGCGCCAGATCCGCTCGAAGTTGGTCGGGTTATTCTGGTTCATGAAGAACTGGTAGTTCTCCGCCCAGTTCGTGTTGTGGGCGTCGGCGAACATGCCCAGGGCATCGGTCACGGGAATCCCATAACCGTCGGCCATCAGCTTGGCGCAATGCTCCTTCTTGTCCGGTAGCTTCATGTCTTCCATGGCGTCGAAGATGCCGCGGACCAGGGCCTCCACGATCTGGGGATGGTCTTTGGCAAAGTCGGCCCGGGCGAACCAGACGTCGGCGATCAGCTTGTTGGCCGTCTGGGTCGTGACCAGCATGCGGTTGCCCTTGATTTTGGCCAGGTTATAGATGTCCGGGGCCCAGGACACGGCCCCGGCGATGTCTTTCTGCACCTCAAAGGCGCGGGCCGCCTCAAAGGCCGTGGCCGTATAGACCATTTCCACTTCGGACGGTTGAACGCCGCCCGCGACCAGCACGTTCAACGCGAAGTACTGGGACGGCGAGTTCTGGGCCAGCACCAGCTTCTTGCCGCGCAGATCGGCCACGGTCTTGATGTTCTCGCGGACGACGATGCCATCGCCGCCGTTCGACCAGTCCACCTGCTGATACACGCGAGGCATGATCCGGCTGTCGCCCGCTTTGGCGAAACCGTCGGTGAACAGCGGCACCATGTCCAGCGTGCCCCAGCCGATGTGGACTTCGCCCGCGGCATAGGCGTTTCGCATGGCGACGGGATCATCGATCAGCACCAGTTCCACGCGGAAGTCCTTGCCATCGGGCGTCTTCCAAACCTTGCCGGCCTTGAAGCCGTCGTTGGCCAGGATGATCGGGCCCCAGCCGGCCCAGACGTTCAGGGCAAACCGGACGGTGTTGTCCGTCATGGCCTTGTAGGCCGAGACGCCCTGGACGGCCGGCAGTTTCTCGGCCGGTTTGAACGTGTATTCTTTGACCGTAGTGACGCTGGCGGCGTCGCCCGCCTCGGCCTCCTGGCCGAGTTGCGCGGGATCGATTTTCATGGCCTCGCCCGGCGGCGTGCCGGAGGGCTGACCCGGCGGCGGAGCTTTGGGGGCGAGAATATCAGCCCGGTAGACCGCCAAGGCCAGGAGGCCAAGGATCACCAGGCCCAAGACTCCGTAAAACGGCCCTTTGGGTTGTCCTGCCATGTTCTTTCTCCTTAGCCGCGGAAGGCGACTTTGGGCCGTGCTTGCTGCATCGTGTGCACGGCTTGCATGATGTCGTAAGCGGTCAACTCGCACAACAACTGCGTGACTTTCGCGTGCAGCTTCTCGTCCAACAGCGGTTCGACCTCCCGCATGACTTGCACCAACCGCTGTTCCTGCGCCTGTAACTCGCCCTCGTCGATCATCCCGTCGGCCATTGCCGTCAGGAAGTTCTCCAGCCGCTGCGCCCGTTCGGCGATCATCGGCTCATCCGTGTCTTCGTCCAACCACCGGGAAATCTTGCCTGCCATTTGCCAGTCCTCGTCTTTCAAGGTGCTCCACCGTAGGCCGCTCGCTCCGCGAGCGGGAATGCCTCCCTCGCGCGGAATTGGGGAAAAGGTTCCTCTCGCGGAGCGGGGGGGCTACGGTTCTACTCTCCGATCAGTTGTTTAATGGCCGCCATCCGCTCCTGCAGTCGCGTCGTGCCGCCCGGTTGGGAGATCTTCGCCCGCCATTCGTCCGGCAGAAACCCGAGCTGCGTACACTCCAGGACTGCCGCCAGTTCCTGCAGCTCTTTTTCCAACCCCTGGGCCGACGGGACAAACTCGTTCAGGGCCTGCTCCAGGTCCCCGCGGGTGATCTCGTGCCGCCCCTCGGCCAATCCCAATCGCCGGGCATTCAGTACGATGCTTTCAATATCCGCCCCCGTCAACCGGCGGTCCGCCGAAACGTCCGGCACGGCGTCGGCGGCCAGGCCCAGGCGGTTCTTGCGGGCCATCGTCGCGAACATCGCCCGAATCTCTTCCGCCCGCCGCGGGTACATCAGCGGAATGTGGACCTCCGCCCGGCCTTGCCGTTTGAGGTCGATCGGCAGCAGATCCGGCCGCGAGGTCAGCAGCATCCAAATAATCTTACCACGAAACCGCGTGTTGCCCATCTGGCTGGCGATCATCGAAAACACGCGGGCCGAAGTGCCGGAGTCGCCCTCGGCGCGGCGACTGCCCAAGGCCGCGTCGGCTTCGTCCACGATCACCACGACCGGCCCCAGCGAACGCAACACGGTCAGCACCTGCTGCAAGTTGCCTTCCGTCTCGCCGACGTACTTCGAGCGGAAGTTCTTCAACACGACGCAGGGAATGCCGATCGAACCGGCGTAGCACTCGGACAAAAACGTCTTGCCCGTTCCCACCGGGCCGCAAATCAGATAGCCCATCGGCGCCGCGTCCGACTGCCCGCAACTGATCCATTCGGCGTCCTGCCGGAGCCGCTGCTTGGCCTCTTCATAGCCCACGACCAGGTCCAGCGTATGCGCCGGTTCGACGAACTCGACCAGGTCGCGGCATTGCCGTTCGATCATCGTCTTTTTCAGCGTCCGAAAACGCCGGGCGTCCAGCCGCCGGTCGGAGTGCACCGCCTGGGCGAGCACGACATTCAGGTTCACCAGGCTCAGTCCGTTGGACATGTCCGCCAACTGGTCGCCGGAAAAGTCGGTGGCTTTGGCCAGCTGTCCGCCGCGAGCCGCTGCATCGATGAACGCCCGCCGCTGGTCGCGATCCGGCAGCGGCACCTCGATCGCCGTCACGTACGGATTCTGCACCAGCCGGTCGTTGACTTCGGCCACGCGATCGGCCGACAGGCAGAAGGCGATGTTCACCCGTTTGACGTGCGGATTCTGAGCCCAACTGAGAAACCGCACCAAGCGGGCCGCGGTGCCTTGGGCCAGCGAACCAAGATCTCCAGCCGGCACGAGATACTGCCCGTACTCGAAGACGATCGCAATGCTCTTGCGGTTGGCCGGATCGTCCAGCAGCGTGCGCTCAATCAAGGCCTCGAGCATCCACAGGACTTTTTCCGGATCGCGCGGCCAACCGGCGGGTTCGCCCCAACGGGACGTGAGATACTGGGCCATCGCCCGCAGCCGCCCGGCATCGCTGCCGGCCAGCATCCGCAGACCGCGGCTCAGATCGTAACCCAACACCAGGTCCCAGCTGCCGAAGACCTGCGTGCTCAGAAACTCCGGCAAGCTGACGTAGCTGTCCTGGCCGCCGACGGGAGCGTGAATCAAGTCGTGAACGTTGCCGTGCAGCACGAACACGCACGTCGTCCGCGAGAAGTAAGCGTCGGCCAGTTCCCGCGCCCAGCCGGGATACCAGGCCGGCAGTGTGGCCGCTGGCCCCGTCGCGGGTGCCTCTGCCGTCGCAGCAGCGCCGATCATGGCAGTCTCAGACACTGGCGTCCCCATTCGTTTTGAATCCGACTTGCAAGTTAGCCGGTGGTTTTTCCCGTAGCAGGGCTCTCTGAGCCGTGCGAATTGGCTCCAGATTTCGCGTTAAAACTGCACAGGGCGGAGAGCCGTGCTACTGGACGACCGTCTGCTTCTCGGCAGCCGGCCCCAGGTGCTTCTCGGTGTCGGTCACGCCGGCGGTCTCCGGCGTGCGCAGGCCGGTCTGGATCTCGAATTCCTTCAGGGCCTCCTCGGCCAGGACCTTTTCCATCGCCTGTTCGTGCTGGATGTCCGCGATGCCTTCGCTGGACAAATCGCTGGCCACGCGGGCCTTGGCGCGGTTCAGGCCGATCCGGTCCTGGATCACCTGTTCAATCTGGCCGAAGTCGGTCGTGACGTCGAAGTTGAAGCTCGTCGCCAACTTGGCCATCTCCGCCTCCGCGCGGCTCATCTTCAACTCCGCGTCGTACTTGGCGATCTTCTGCCGGACGTCGGACAGCTTTTTCGTCGCGTGCTTGATCTTGGCGACGTTGTTGTTGTAAGCCGTTTCGTGCATGTCGAGCTGGCCTTGATCCTCGGCCAATTGCGTCTTGGCCTTTTGCAGTTCCAAGGCAAACCGCGCCGCGGTCTCGCGGTCGCCGGCCGTCAAGTACGCCTTGATCTTGGCCTCCAGACTGGCGACGTGCTGCTTATCGACCGCCACTTGCCGGCTGACTCGCTCGACCAACGCACGGTACTGCTCCAAGCCTTCGCGGCCTTCGGTCAGCTGCGTCACCGCCATGTCGTACTCGTATTGCATCTGGGCGATCGGGTCCGCCGTCCAGAAGAAGTTGGCCACCTTGTTCATTTGCGCCTTCAACGCACGCCAGAATTTGCCCAGAATCATCGGCTCGCCCTCCGGAGGTCGTTTGCGAGAATCGCTCAAAAAGCCAACGCTGGGTATACCGGCCAGAACCGGTGATTGTCAACCGGGCAGGACGCAGCAGCCCTGTATTCCTTCAGGCAACGGCAAAAGAACGGGTGTCAGAAAGAGGAGGAGCGGAAAAAGGGGCCGTTCCTTTTGCACGCCTCTTTCCCTCGGGTTCGCTGCCAACCTGTTCCTTCTCGCTCCGAGTCGCCTTCAAGATCAGTTCAGCAATTCCAGCACCTCGTCCCGCGAGGGAAACGAAGTCTGCGTGCCCGGCTGGAGGACGGAACGGGTGGCGATGCGGCCGGCTCGTCGAGCGGCTTCGAACAGCCCCTGGCCCAGTCCCAGGAAGCAAGCGAGGCTGCCGACGTAGGCGTCGCCGGCGCCCGTCGAATCGACGGCCTGGACCGCTTCAGCCGGCACGTGCTGCGCCCCGTCGGGCGTCACCACCAGGCTGCCCCGTTCGCCCAAGGTCAAGATCACGGCGCCCGCGCCCCGCGCCAACAGACTCCGGGCCGCCGTTTCGGCTTCCCCAAGCGTCGTGACGGGCAGTCCGGTAAGCAGCTGCGTTTCGGTCTCGTTGGGGCAGAACACGTCGCTGTAGCGGTAGACTTCCTCCGGCAATTCGGGCCGGGCCGGAGCCGGGTTGAAGATCGTGGTGACGCCTGCTTCGCGAGCGAGCCGGAGTGCCGCCAGATTCGGTTCGAGCGGAATCTCCAACTGGCAAACCAGCACGTCGGCAGCCGCGATGTCCGGCCCCGCCGCCTCGATCTCGGTGGGCGTCAGCAGATCGTTCGCGCCGGTGACGATGATGATCGAGTTGCGGCCCTGGGGATCGACGGCAATCGGCGCGACGCCCGAAAACGCCTGATCGGTGGAATGGACGTGCCGTGTCGTAATCCCGAACCGCTCGAAGTTCTTTAGCGTATCCTCGCCGAACACGTCGCGGCCGAGTTTGGCGATGATGGTCACGTCTGCGCCCAGCTTGGCCGCCATCACCGCCTGGTTGGCCCCCTTGCCGCCAAAGCCGATTTGGAACCGCGTGCCGTGCAGCGTCTCGCCCACCGCCGGCATCCGCGGGACGTAGCTGACGAGATCGATATTGCAGGCGCCGACCACACAGATCTTGCTTCGCGTACGTTGGTTCGCCATCCGAGAATCGCTCTTAACGGATTGTTACGACGAAAGGACGCCCCGGGGGCAAGCCGGCGGTCAAACCGCGCCGGCAAACGCCGCCGCCCCGCCTCCCCCCCGCCCGACTCCATTCAAGTCGTTCTGGGTTCGTCCGTCAAGGACAGCAGCTTCCATTCACCGGACAGCAAAGTTGTGGGAGTGGTTTACGGCAGTAGTCGTCTGCGCACCACTGGTAATGGAAGCACGGGATGTAAGGCGTCGGCTTGCGACAGTAGTCGTCGCACGCGGTCGGCAGCGGCGCGCAAGGGATGCACGGCTGCGGCTTGCGGCAGTAATCGTTCGCACAACAGCCCGGAACCACGGCGCTCCGCATACATTCCAGTTCGCGTCCCAAGGTGCCCCAGAAATCGGCGCCCCGCGTGGACTGCTCCGCGGCCAGAACAGACAGGATCACCAGGCAACAAGCGAATCGGTTCATCAGGTAGGCTCCCAAGTTTCGGAGACACTTGCGATGCGGCGGCCAAGACAAACGCGTTCCTAGGGCTGCTCGATGGGACGCGGAATCGCCGGTTGAGGAAGCGGGACGGGGGCCGGCGTCGGCGCGGCTTCGGCCGACGGTTCCGCACCCTCCTGCGGCTGCGACATGGGATTGCTGAACCGGATTTGCCAGCCGCCGCCCAGGGCCTTGTAGAGTTGGATCAGACTCTGGGAAACCGCGCCCTGAGCGCTGGCCAGATGGTCCTGTTGCTGGGTCAGGAAGGTCTGGACATTGAAGACCCGGTTGAAGTCCACTTTTCCCTCGCGGTATTGCAGTGTCACCAGGTCCACGGATTCGCGGGCCGCATCGGCGCTGTCCGCCAGCGAGCGGGCCTGCTGTTGGGCCTTCAAGAAGCTGACGACCGCATTCTCGGCCTCTGCGTTGGCCTGCAGGACCGTGTTTTGATATTCGACCGCCAGTTGTTGGAACCGCGCCTCCTGGGCGCGGATGTTGTTCGCCAGCCGTCCGTAATGCAGGATATTCCAGTGGAACGAAGGCCCGACGCTGGCTGCGATGGAGCCCATTTCGAGCAAGTTCTCGAATTGGAGCGAATCCAGGTAGATCGTGCCGGCGATCGAAAAGTGGGGATACAACTCCGAGGTGGCGACGCCGATCATGGCGCTCTGGGCGGCAACTTCCCGTTCCGCCCGCCGCACGTCCGGACGACGGCGGAGCAATTCTGCCGGAATGCCGACGGCCACCTGGGGCGGAGCGTTGGGAATGCCGCGATGATTTGCCAGCGTCTCGTCCAAACTCTGGGGCGGGATGCCCATCAGGATGCACAGCTGGTTCACGGCCTGCCTGCGGCCCGCTTCCAGCGGCCGGAGACTGGCCTCGGTCTGAGCCAGATTGGATTGCGCCTGCGTCACGTCCAACCGCGTCGTGGCGCCCTCGCGGAAACGCACCTCGGCAAGCTGCAAGCTGCCCCGCTGGATCTCGATGTTCTGCAGGGCGTAAGCCATTCGTTCTTCGGCGATCCGCACCTCCGTATAGCTCTCAGCCACACTGGCCAGGAGCAGGACCAGCACGCCGTCGTAGGCCTCGATCGAAGCGTCCAGATTGGCGTCCGCGGCCTCAATGGCCCGCCGGAAGCGCCCCCAGAAATCGAGTTCCCAGGCCATGCTGGTGCCCAGCCTCCACTCGCCCCGGAACCGGTTGAAGAACTGGCCGGTGAGGCTGTTTTTGCTCAATTGGGTACGCGTGTAGTCGCCAAAGGCCTCCTGCGATTGCGGAAGTAATTCGCCCGCGGTCATGCCCCGCTGGGCTTGGGCCTCCAGAATCCGCAATCCGGCGACACGCAAGCTGAGATTCTGCCGGTAAGCCGAATCCACCAGGAAATCGAGAACGGGGTCCTGAAAGGTCTGCCACCAAGCGCCGTCGTGGATCAATCCGTTGTTGAGGGCCGGATCGCCAGCGTCCAGCCACTGGTCCGCCACCGCCGCCGCCGGACGGCAGTAATTGGGGCCGACTTTGAGGCCGTTCTTCCAATAGTCGCGCCAGGCCGTGCAACCCGTGGACATCGACAGCAAAAGGACTGCTAGCAGTAATTTCGTCCCGCGATTCTTCATGAATCCCCCGCGCGCCAGAGCCGCGGGCACGGATGTTGTCTTCCTTGATCGGTTTCGACTGCTTTTCATCATGTCTTCTCCGCCACAACAGGCACGATCCAGATTGTCGTTATCATCGGCCCGTTGCATCCGCTTCGGTCAGAATCTGCCGAACTGCCCGCAAGGTTCACGTAATCGGACGGCTCTGCCGAGAGGAGTGGGAACGCGGGAAGAAGAGGCTCGGTCGCTACCGAGCGAGCTTGGCCCCCGCCGTTGCAGACGCCGCAGCGACCGGCGCGCGTGCCCCCACCGGTTCTTCCGGCCATCCGCCGGCATCAGCCGCAGTTCTGCTCAGCGCGCGAGGTGCCGAGGGTGGTCAGCAGCCGAACCTCGGACAACGCTGGAAAAAAACGGCGAACGCACGCCCGCCGTTCGGAGTCTCCGCGACGTTTAGGGGAACCGGGGTCCCCGCGAGCCCGGAACGCGGGATCAGCCGCTTTCTCCCGCCGGAAGATCGAACGCGGGTGACGGGTGCAAGCGTTTGTAAGCCCCAGCCACCCGAACCTGACCGCGTGACCGGCACGGGCCAATTAACCCGCTCAACGAACGGCCACCTCCAGCGCAGCGTCCGCCTCGGTTTCCTTCGATTCTCGGCCGAAGATCTGGCAGACAACGACAAAGAACAAGGGGATGAAAATCAAGTCGATGAAGGTCGCCGAGAGCATACCTCCGGTCACCGCGGTGCCGATCGCGTTCATCGCTCCGGCGCCAGCTCCCCTGGCAATGGCCAGCGGCAGCGTACCGAAGAAGAAGGCTAGCGAGGTCATGATCACGGGCCGGAAACGGATCCGCACCGCCGCCAGCGTGGCGTCGATCAGCCCTTCTCCCTGCCGCCGCTGCTCCTTGATGAACTGAATGATCAAGATGGCGTTCTTCGTCGAAAGTCCCAGCGTCGTCAGAAATCCAATTTGGAAATAGACGTCGTTGGACAGCCCGCGCAGCGACGTGGCCGCCAAAGCGCCCAACACGCCCAGGGGCAGCATCAAAAGGTTGACGAAGGGAATCGTCCAGCTTTCATACAACGCCGCGACGCACAGGAAGATGACCAGGATGGAAAAGGCGTAGAGCACCGGCCCCTGGGCCGTCGCCATCCGCTCCTGGTAGGACAGCCCCGTCCAGTCATAACCGAAGCCGGGACCCAGTTTCGCGACGATCTCTTCCATGGCCTGCATGGCTTCGCCGGAACTTCGGCCGGGCGCCGGCTCGCCCCAGATGTTCAGGGACGGAAAACCGTTGTAGCGTTCCAGCCGGGGGGAATTGGAAGTCCAGCGGTTCGAGGCAAACGAGGCATAGGGGACCATCTTGCCCGCGTTGTTCCGCACGTACAGGTTTTCCATGTCGGGCGGCAACATGCGGAAAGGAGCGTCCGCCTGGACGTACACCCGTTTGACACGCCCGCCTTGGATGAAGTCGTTGACGTAGGCGCTGCCGAACGCCGCCGCGATGGTGCTGTGAATCGAACTGATCGGGACGCCCTCCGCGCCGGCCGTCTCCCAATTCACATCGACGCGGAATTCCGGCACGTCCTCCAATCCGTTGGGCCGGACGTTGACAAGCCTCGGATCCTGCCTGGCCAGGCCCAGCAGTTGATTGCGGGCGTTCATCAGCGCCTCGTGGCCCAGGCCGCCCCGATCCACCAACTGGAAATCCACGCCGCGGGCCGTACCCAGTTCCGGGACGGCCGGAGGCGGAAAGGCGACGACGATCGCGTTGCGGATCGTGGAAAACGCCCGCGTGGCCCGTTGGGCGACGGCGCCGGCCTTCAAGTCCGACCGCTCACGCACCTCCCAATCCCTCAAGCGGACGAACACCATGCCGTTGTTCTGGGAGCGGCCGGAAAAGCCGATGCCGGAAATCGTCATGCACGATTCGACCGCCTCTTTTTCGTTGTCCAGAAAGTGGCGAGTGACCCGGTCTGCGACCTCCTGGGTCTGCTCCAGCGTGGTGCCGGTCGGCATGATGACCTGACACAACAACATCCCCTGATCCTCGTCGGGAAGATAGGCGCTGGGCAGTCGCACGTACAGGTAGCCCACCAGACCCACGAGCACAACATAGATGAACAGGTAACGCAGCTTCTTGGCCAGCGAGTGTCCGACCACGTCGACGTACCGATCGCGGATCCAGAAGAAGATGCGGTCGAACCAACGGAAAAACGGGCGGAGAAAAAAAATGGCGTTTTCGGCCGGCTCATGCCCTTTGGGCACGGGCCGCAGCAGCGAGGCGCAGAGCACCGGCGTCAGAATCAACGCGACCACCACCGACAACAGCATGGAGGCAATGACGGTGACGGAGAACTGGCGGTAAATCACGCCGGTCGAACCGGGGAAAAAGGCCATCGGACCAAACACCGCCGAAAGCACCAGGCCGATGCCGATCAGGGCGCTGGTGATCTGATCCATGCTCTTGGCCGTCGCTTCTCGGGGCGGAAGGCCTTCCTCGGTCATGATGCGTTCCACGTTCTCCACAACCACGATGGCATCGTCGACCAGCAGTCCGATCGCCAGCACCATGGCAAACATGGTCAGCATGTTGATGGAGAAGCCAAACGCCCCCAGCACGGCGAAGGTGCCCAGCAAAACCACCGGCACGGCAATCGTGGGAATCAGGGTGGCACGGATGTTCCCCATGAACAGCCACATGACCAGGAACACTAGCACGATTGCCTCGATCAGGGTCTGCACCACCTCGGCGATGGCCACTTCGACAAAGGGCGTCGTGTCGTAGGGATATACGACCTTCAGGCCCGGCGGAAAGAAGTGGCTCATTTCTTCCAGCTTTGCCCGGACCGCGTTGGCGGTGTCCAACGCATTGGCGCCGGGCGCCTGACGGATGGCAAGACCGGCCTCGGGGCGGCCATTGTAGAACCCCTCGATGTCGTAGGCTTCGGTCCCCAGTTCGGTCCGCCCCACGTCCCTGACCCGCACGATGGAGCCGTCCGGATTGGTGCGGATGGGGACGTTGGCGAACTCTTCGGGGGTTTCGAGCAGGTTCTGGACCACAATCGAAGCGTTCAGACGCTGCCCCGGCATGGCAGGCGCCCCGCCGAACTGCCCGGCGGAAACCTCCACGTTGTAAACCCGCAAGGCCTGAATCACATCCTCGAACGTGAGGTGGTAATTGGTGAGCTTGACGGGGTTCAGCCAGATGCGCATGGCATATTGCGAGCCGAACACGGTGACCTCGCCGACGCCGGGCACGCGGGCCAAGACCTTCTCCAGATTAGACTGGGCGTAATCGCGCAAGTCGTGGCCGTCCATCCGGCCGTCTTCGGAGACGAGCCCGACGATCAGCAGGTAGTTCCGCGTGGATTTGTTGACCATAACGCCGGAACGCTGGACGACTTCGGGCAAGCTGGCCATCGCCAATTGCAGTTTGTTCTGCACTTTGGCCCACGCCAGGTCTGGATCGGTTCCGGGCTTGAATGTCAACTCGATGCGGGACGAACCGGACGAATCGCTCGTGCCCGACAGATACAACATGTCGTCGAACCCGGTCATCTTCTGCTCGATGATCTGGGTCACGCTGTTTTCCACCGTCTCGGCCGAAGCTCCAGGGTAAAAGGCGGTGATGGCGATCGACGGGGGAGCGATCGGGGGATACTGCGAGATGGGCAGGACGTAGATCGCCAGTCCGCCCAGCACCATCATGATGATGGCGATCACCCAAGCGAAGACTGGCCGGTCAAGAAAGAATTTGGATAGCATCGCGAGTCTCTGTCGTTCTACTTTCGCTTCGATGGTTTCGCTGTCGGCGCCGGCTTTTCAGACTTCGTGGGTTCCGTTGGCTTCGGCGCCGGAGTCGGGCCCTCCGACGGCGCCGGCTTGGTCACCTCAATCGGACCCTCGGACTGCGCCGGCTTCGTTGGCTTTGGCGTCGCAGTTTGGCCCTCGGACTGCGCTGGCTTGGCTGCCTGCGTCGGGCCGGCGGGTTGGGACGCCGAGGCGCCGGTGGCTTCAAACGGAACCGGCTTCACCGCCGTTCCCGGACGCGCCTTCTGCATGCCCTCCACGATCACCCGGTCGCCAGGGGCAAGACCGGACGAGACGAGCCACTTGGCACCCAGGGCGCGCTCGGTGGTGATCGCCCGCTGTTCGACTTGGTCCTCAGGGCCTACGGCCAGCACGTACGGATTCCCCTTGGAATCGCGGGACACGGCCTGCTGGGGAACGAGGATCGCCCCCTCTTGAACGCCTTCGTCGATCGTCGCCCGGACGAACATGTTGGGCAGAAGTGTTCCGTCTGGGTTGGGGACCACGATCCGCAAAATGACGGAACCGGTCGTCGGATCGACCGTCACGTCGCGGAACTTGAGCGAGCCGTCCTGCGGATACGCCGTGCCGTCCTCCAGGTTGATTTTGACGCTGTCGGTCCCGTTTTCCTTCAGACGCCCGTTGGCCAGACTGCGGCGGAGCCGATTCAGTTCCACGGTCGATTGCGGCACGTCGACGTAAATGGGATCGAATTGCTGAATGGTCGCCAGGGGCACGGGTTGATAGGCGGTGACGATCGCGCCATCGGTCACGCTGGAACGGCCGATGCGGCCGGAAATTGGCGCGGTGATCTTGGTGTAGCCCAAATTGATCTCGGCAGTTCTCAGCGCCGCCTCGGCCTGCAGGATGGCCGCCTCGGCCGCCTCCACTCCTTGCCGATCACTCTCGATCTGCGCCTCGGCGGCCCGCAACGCGGCATGGGCTACCTCGACCTCCGTCGCAGCCTGGTCTCGCTCCATGGCGGAGGCCGCGTTGCCCTTGAGCATGTTCTCGTAGCGCTGACAGTTCGAGATGGCTAGTTTCAGGGTCGCCTGATGTCGCTTCAGGTTGGCCACGCTCGCGTCCAGCATCGCCCGAGCCCGATCCGCCGACTCGCGCGTGGCAGTGACCGTCGCAGCGGCGCTCTCCGACGCGGCTTGAAACGGAGCCGGATCGATCTGATACAGGACGTCGTCCTTCTTCACGTCCGAGCCTTCCACGAACAACCGCTTCAGGATCAGGCCGCTGATCTGAGGCCGGATTTCCGCGACGAGGAAGGCCGAGGTCCGGCCGGGCAACTCCGTGGTGAGCAACACCTGCTGAGGCTCGATCGGCACCACCGCGACTTCGGGCGGAGGCGGTGCTGGCGTCTGCGTCTGACGGTGACAGCCCGGCCCACAGAAACTGAACAGGAGAGCCGCCGCAATCGGTGCCGCTTTCCAAAAATCCCAGGTCTTCATCGAACCATCTCTTTTCCTGTTGCTTGACGATCTCGGCGATCGCGAGGATACGAACGATGCTTGCTGAAGAGTCTCTCGATCTGCGAAGCGCTTCAGCGACGCCAGAGCAACCGCGGACGAAAGCGCCCCACCGTTCTCCTCGATTTGACGGTCATGAATCCGGCACGCCCGGATTCGCCATTTCTGCTTCCGAGCCGTTCGCCACGTGGATCGAAAACCCACGTCGAACCGCGCCGATCAGAATGCCCACATATTCGGTCGCCGCTTCATCCGAGGCACTGCTCATCTGCAAATCGAACAACTCGCCCAAGCATCCCAAAAACATGCGGGCCGTGTACGCCGGATTGTGCGGCTGAAAGGAGCCTTCCTTGATTCCTTGCTCGTAGATGGCCGTAATCGCTTCCAGGATTCGCGGACGAATGCTCTGCTCGACCTGACGACCCTGATCCGCTTGCGCCAACAGCCGAATAATCGCCTTGTGCCGAGTGCTGTCGTCCAAAGCATGCCGCAGAATGGCTTCGAGTTTCTGCGGCGCGGACAGCGGCGCCGGTACGAGTTCGTCGAGCATCTTCCAGAAGGGACCAACAATTCGATCGGAAACGAAGGCCAGCAGATCTTCTTTACTCTGGAAATAGTCATACAGGCTGCTCTTGGAAAGAGAGGCAGCCTCCGCGACCCGATTCATCGTCGTTCCCTCGACCCCATGCTCGCATAACACGGCGGTGGTGGCCTCAAAAATGCTCTCTTTCATCATCGTGGTAAGCAGCTTCTTTCGTGTTTTGCTGAGTCGTGGCATGGCAGCCGCCTCCCCGATTTCCGTTGATTTTCGATAAAAGTATAGCGACCAATGGGTCGCCAAACAATACTGCATGGTCTTTTCGTAGACCGACCGGTCTATTCCCTCTGGGAGGCGGATCTGGAAGGCCCCCAAACGCCCAACCGATTCGGCTCTTTCGGTCTTCTTGCCACAGGCTGCTAACTTTCGGTGATCCGACGCCAAGGGCTCGCCTGTTCCACTTCGTAAGCAATTTCCAGCAAGGTGCGTTCGTCGCCGTGGGCGGCGGAGAACTGCACGCCGATGGGCAGTCCATTGGCTGCCGCTCCCATCGGCAACGAAATGGCTGGGCTGCCGCTGGCGTTACTGAACGGTGTAAAACAAGCGTATTGCGAGATTCGCCGGAATAACTCCCCAAAGGGCACTTCAGGACTTAGATAGCCGAGTTTGGGGGTAACATGAGCGACTACCGGCGCGAGGATAAGTTCGTGAGCCTGTGTCGCTTGAGCGCTGTGCCGATGCGAGCCTACCAGGCGATACAAGGCCCGCGGCATCCGCCAGAAGCGATGGCGAAAACGGGCTGCGAGCCCGCGAGTCAGGCCATCCAACTGCCTTGGATCAAAACCCTTGCCGAAGGTGAACTGGCCGAAATGGCTGGCCATCCAGGCGAGAAAACTCCAGTAGTCGGCAAAGTCTTCAGCAAACGACGCGTCTACCGGAATGGATACCTCCTCGACGCAGTGACCCAGGCTCTCCAGCACGGCCACTGTTCGCTCCACCACGGCGCGAGTCTCAGGGCAGGTTGAAACGTCGATCACGGAGTTCATCACCAGACCGATTCTCAGTCGCCGTTTGCCAGGGCCTTCCACCAGTCCCACCGGCGGCAACTTGCGATTGAACCAGTACCGCTCCGCACCTGCATAGAAAAACGCCGTGTCTCGAACCGTGCGCGTCAGCACCCCGTCGACGACGATCTTCACCGGCAGAATTCTTGCCAACTCGCCTGCGACGACCCGACCGCGGCTGGCTTTCATTCCGACCAGGCCACAGCAGGCCGCAGGAATCCGAATCGAGCCGCCGCCGTCATTGGCCTGGGCGATGGGGACCGCGCCGGCAGCCACAAGGGCCGCAGCACCGCCCGAACTGCCACCGCACGAATAGTCGATGTTCCAAGGATTGCGGGTGGGGGTCTGGCCCTGGAATTCCGTGCTGCAGTTGAAACCGAATTCCGGCAACCTCGTTTTGCCAAGCACGCTGAAGCCCAGCGAAAGATATTGCCGGACAAACGCACCATCCGCTTTGGCGGGAACCGCCGGCACGGCACGCGAACCGTGCCCCGTCGGCACCCCCTGCAAGTCGCTGTTGTCCTTGATCAAGGTCGGCACGCCTGCGAACAGCCCGTCGCGCTCCTGGGAAGCCTCGGCAATCGCCCGCTCGTACGTTGTCAACTGCACCGCATGAAGCGCACTGTTGACCTTTTCGACCCGAGCCATCGCGGCCCTGGCCAATTCCAGTGCGCTGACCTCGCGGCGCCGTACCAGATCCGCCAAGGCCACCGCGTCATGATCGCCGAGCAGGTCGCTGCCAAAAGCGTGGATTCTCCGACTGCCCATCACCCCGTCACCTCAGTTCCGCTTCGCACCGCGCGCTTTTTGTTTCATTCATGTTGCGCTTCCCACGCTGCCGCGGAAACCCGACTACCCCCCGCCGGAGCGGCTTGACTTGGATGTCCCTCGACGTTCATAAACACTGCTGGCAAAGTACCTTTCTGCCGAATCTCGTCGCTGGAAAACAGAATCGCATAATCGGTCCAAGGGAGTTTTTTATGAGCAGCAGAAGCATTTGGTGTGGCAACAGTTTCCCCAAAGTTGGCATCCGGCCGGTGATCGACGGGCGTCGGCGCGGCGTGCGGGAGTCGCTGGAAGACCAGACCATGAACATGGCCAAAAGCGCGGCCAGGTTGGTCTCCGAGAATCTCAAATATCCAGATGGTTCGGCTGTGGCGTGCGTGATCTCCGATACGAACATCGGCGGCTGCGCCGAGGCGGCGGCGTGTGCGGCGAAGTTCGAGAAAGAGAACGTCGGCGTGTCGCTGACGGTCACTCCTTGCTGGTGCTACGGCACGGAGACGATGGACATCAATCCGCAACTGCCCAAAGCGGTCTGGGGCTTCAACGGCACGGAGCGTCCGGGCGCGGTCTACCTGGCGGCGATGTTGGCGGGTTATGCGCAGAAGGGCTTGCCGGCCTTCGGGATTTACGGGCGCGAAGTGCAGGATCGGACCGACACGTCCGTGCCAGCGGACGTGCGGGAGAAGCTGCTGCGGTTCGTCCAAAGCGGGCTGGCCGTGGCGATGATGCGCGGCAAGTCCTATCTGTCCGTCGGCACGTCCTCGATGGGCATCGCCGGCTCGTTCGTGAACCCGGACTTCTTCCAAGACTATCTGGGCATGAGGACCGAGAATGTCGACATGTGCGAAGTGGACCGCCGGATCGCCGAAGGCATCTACGACAAGGCGGAGTACGACAAGGCGCTGGCGTGGACCAAGAAGCACTGCCCGGAAGGCAAGGATCTGAACAAGAAGGATCTGCAGAAGTCGCGCGCCGCCAAGGACGCCGACTGGGAATACGTGGTCAAGATGGCGATCATCGTCCGCGACTTGATGGTCGGCAACCCTGCGCTGGACCAGATGGGCTTTGGCGAAGAGGCGTTGGGCCGCAACGCGATCGCCTCGGGGTTCCAAGGCCAGCGTCAATGGACCGACCACTGGCCCAACGGCGATTTCCTGGAAGCGATCCTGAACAGTTCCTTCGACTGGAACGGCATCCGCGCGCCGTACATCGTGGCGACCGAAAACGACTCGCTGAACGGCGTCTGCATGTTGCTGATGTACTTGCTGACGAATCGCCCGCAGCTGTTTGCCGATGTCCGGACGTACTGGAGCCCGGAGGCGGTCAAGCGGGTCACGGGCCAAGCGATGACCGGCCTGAACGCCCACGGTTTCATCCACCTGCTCAACTCCGGCGCGGCCTGTCTGGACGCCTGCGGCAAGCAGCGGGCCGACGGCAAGCCGGCCATGAAGCCGTACTGGGAGATCACGCCGGAGGAAGCCGAGGCCTGCCTTGCGGCCACGCGCTGGGAACCGGCCAACGTGGAGTACTTCCGCGGCGGCGGGTATTCCTCCAGCTTCCTGTCCGAGGGCGGCATGCCCATGACCATGACGCGGATCAGCATGGTCAAGGGCCAGGGCCCGGTGCTGCAGATCGCCGAAGGCTGGTCCACCGACCTGCCGGGCGATGTGAGCCAGAAGCTGATGGCCCGCACGGATCCGACTTGGCCCTGCACCTGGTTCGTGCCGCGTCTGACCGGCAAAGGCGCGTTCCGCGACGTGTACAGCGTGATGAACAACTGGAGCGCCAATCACGGTGCGATCAGCTTTGGCCACATCGGCGCGGACCTGACCACGTTGGCGGCCATGCTGCGCATCCCGGTGGCGATGTCGAACGTCCCGGAGGAAGCCGTCTTCCGCCCGCACGTCTGGGGCCTGTTCGGCGTGGACGATCCCATCGGCGCCGACTATCGCGCGTGCCAAAACTTCGGCCCGGTGTACGGCTAGCAGATCGTATTCCAGGTCAAGCCAATTCTCCAACGCGATTTGACCTTCGGGGCCGTCCTTGTCCGTAGTGCCACGGCCTGCCCCGAAGGGGCTTGGGCGTCCAGCCCAGGGTTGGCCCGCAGGGCCTACCCTGGGAAACCGGTCCCCACCCCGAGCGCCAACCCCCACGGGGTTGCGGCCGGGCGTGTGGTCGGATCGCGTCCCGACGCCGCAACCCCGTTGGGGTTGGCGTTCGACGATGGGCGCCCCGTGTCCCAGGGTAGTCGCTGCGCGGCAACCCTGGGCTGGAGGCCAGAACCGCGTTGCGGTTGATTCGCTGTTCGGCCGCCGCATTCCTGCAGCGGCTTGGGTAAAGGCGACCTCGGATAACTGCCGAACCGCAGCCTCAAGATCATCGGCCGCCTCCGGGCGTCAGACGCCATGACGAATCGCCTCGGTTGGCACGCGACCAGACCGGACTTGTCATCAGGCTTGGCGTGGACTCTTGGAGCCGTCACCAGTTCGGCGGCTCAAATGCCTTTTCCGTTCGCCGAAGCAGGTCCCGGCAAAAGGACAGATCGCACATCTGGCGGCTCCATAACTCGGGCCAGCCTACGACGCCCATTCCGCACACAGCACCTCGGCCTGTTCCAGGACCAACTTCGTCGCTTCGGTCTCCAGGTCGGGCGGGTAGCCGTGTCGGCGGAGAATGTGGCGGACCATCACGCGGATCTTGGCGCGGGCCGATTCACGGATCGCCCAGTCGATGCTGACGCTCTTGCGCACTTTCAACACCAACTCCGTGGCGATCACTTTCAACTCGTCCACACCCATCACATCGACGGCACTCGCGTTTTGGGCGAGCGCGTCGTAGAACGCCACTTCGTCATCGTTCAGCCCCAGATCCTCGCCACGCCTTACCGCCCCTCGCATCTCTTTGGCCAACCTGATCAACTCGTCGATCACCTCGTACGTGGCGATCGCCCGGTTCTGATAGGCCAGCACCGTGCGTTTCAGCATTTCTACAAATGAACGGGCCTGAACGACGTTCTTTTTCGAGCGGTTCTTGATCTCGCCGGAGAGCAGCTTGCGGAGCAGTTCCACCGCCACGTTCCGATGGGGCAACGCCTTGACTTCGGCCAGGAACTCGTCGGACAAGATCGAAATGTCGGGTTTCTTCAACCCCGCCGCCGCGAAGATGTCCACCACTTCATCCGGCGCGGCGATGGCTTTCGACACCAGTTGGCGGATGGCTTGGTCGAGTTCCTCGTCCGACTTCCCGCCAGGGCTGGACTTGACCAGCGCCGCCCGGACATGTTGGAAGAACGACACGTCGTCCCGAATCCGCTTCGCCTCATCGTGGGCGGCGCACAAGGCAAACGCCTGCGACAACTGGGTGACAGCCTGACAGTAGCGCGACTTGCCGTCTTCCTGATCCAGGATGCGTTCCTGCGCCGGTGGAATCAGCGCCAAACGCTCCCCCGGCGTGCCGGTGGCCCAGATCGACCAGTCGAATTCGTGGAACATGCCGCAGCAAATCTCGTACTTCTCCAGCATCACCGCGACGGCTTCCTCCGTGTCGATCGTGGTTTGACCCCTGCCGCCGCTTTCGGTGTAGGTGGCCAGTGCCTTGCGCAACTGATCGGCCAGCCCCAGATAATCGACCACCAGCCCGCCCGGCTTGTCGCGGAACACGCGATTTACACGGGCAATGGCCTGCATCAGCCCGTGGCCCTGCATGGGCTTGTCTACGTACATCGTGTGCAGACAGGGAGCGTCGAACCCCGTCAGCCACATATCGCGGACGATGACGATCTTGAACGGGTCGCTGGGCTTCTTGAACCGCTTGGCCAGCTTGCCGCGACGTTCCTTGTTGCGGATGTGCTGCTGCCCTTTGTCGCTCAGCTGAATTGCCCCGGCTTTGCTCAGCAAAAGTGCGTCACTACTTGGAAAGAAGAAAGGGGTTCCTTCTTCCAAGTAGAAGTAGTCCGTGGAGATCTCGAGGATGGGGCCGG
>JAAYYU010000152.1 GCA_012515235.1 Candidatus Anammoximicrobium sp. | reverse complement strand
GCCGAGATCGACGGCCGCCGCAAAGAGATCGGCCAGCGTTTGGCTTGCTTGGCTCCCGAGGAAGTTCAGCCGGCCAGCCCGCTTGATGCCGCCAAGCCCAGTTCGGCCTCGGCGGAGGACAGCGAGTCTCAGGATTTGCAGGTTCTGTTTGAACGGGCTTTGGCCGCCGGGATGAGCGGCAACGACTTCACACGGGCCGAGCGGTTGCTGAGCCGCTGTAATCAGCTCGACCCGCAACACGTCCCCACGCTCAACAATTTGGCGCTCATGAGCCTGCGAAACCGCAATTATCGCCGCGCCGTACACTTGTGGGAGACCGCTGCGGAACTGGCTCCGGAAGATGCCGCGGTCCAGCACAATCTTCAGTGCCTGCTCCGGCTCGCGCACGCCAACCGCCTGTCGCTGGACCGCTCCGCGATCAGTTCGATGGAGCGTTTGTGCGGCCCAGCCGGCCGCAACGACGCACCGCGCGGGCGCTCGTACGACGGTTGGCAGTTTCTGCCCTACGGGCCAGGCGGGAGCAGCGACAATTACGCGGATTACCGCTGTCTGCATTGCGGGGGTACGGGGTCGGTCCCCTGCACCGCCTCCGGGTGCAACGGCGGTACCGTCGGCGTCCAGCGCAGCGACGTGGTCGGTCGAGCCCGTAACGGGATGCCGATCATCAAGAAATACACCGTCCGCCAGCGCTGCAGCCGCTGTTACGGACGGGGAGTAATCACCTGTCCGACGTGCGGCGGCAGCGGCCGGTCGTCGTTCTGAACACCGTTCTCGAACACGACATGGCGGCAATCTCTTGAGCCGGCCTTCCCACCGCCCCGCGCCATCGGCGCGTTGGGAGCCAGCTCATTCGGGCATCGGCGGCAGGCCGGGAGGCAAGGGATTGCCGGGCGGGGCGGGCAGTCCTTCGGGGAGCGTCGCAGCGTTCGGCAGGACCGGCGTCGGGGCCGGCTGGTCGGCCGGCGTCGGGCCGGCGTCCATTCCGGGCACATAGCCCGCGCAGCGCATCGTCCAGCCGCCGCCCATGGCTTTGTAAACGGCCACGAGGTTGATCGCCACCTGGCCACGGCTTTGGGCCAGGGCGTCTTGCTGGGTGACGGCCACGCGCAAGGCGTCGAGCACTCGCTGGTAATCGATGACCCCTTGTTCGTACAGACGCAGCCCGATCTGGAACGCGCGGATGATCTCGTCGGTGGCCCGCTGCAGCGACTTGACGCGCTGCTGTTCTCGCAAGAAGGCGACGATGGCGTCTTCCGCCTCCTTGTTGGCCGCCAGGACCGTGTTCTGGTAGGCCAGCGCGGCTTGCTGGAACCGCGCGTCTTCGACCCGCACGCTGTTCTGAATCCGGCCGTAGTTCAGGATGTTCCATTGCAGTCCGGGACCGATCTTGCCGCCGATGCTGCGCCACTCAAACAGATCCCCGAACTGCTCGGCCTCAAACGCGATGTTCCCCGTGATCGCCACGTGCGGATAGAATTCCGCCTCGGCCATGCCGATGCGCGCGGATTGGGCCGCGGCTTGACGCTCCGCACGCCGCACGTCCGGACGCCGGCGAAGGAGGTCGGCGGGAATCCCCACGACGACTTCGGCGGGCGCTTGAGGGATCGGCCGCGGCTCGGCCAATTCCGCCTGCAGGCTGCCGGGCGGCAAGCCCAGCAGCAGGCAGAGCCCGTTTTGAACTCGACGGTGGGCCTCGTCCAGCTTGGGGATCAGCGACTCCGTGATCGCCAACTGCGCGCCGCCCTGCCGGACGTCCAGTTCGCCCACGACGCCCTGCTCGAAACGCTTCTGGATCAGGGCCAGCGACGACTGCTGAATCTCGGCGTTCTTCCGCGCGTACGTCAACTGCTCCTCCAGGGCGCGCATTTGAATGTAGGCAGCGGCCACCTCCGCCTGGATCATCACCAGCACGTCATCGTAGCTCTCGACCTGCGCGTCCAGGTTCGCGTCGGCAGCCTCGATCCCGCGGCGGATCTTGCCCCAGAGGTCCAGTTCCCAGGCCATGTCGAATCCGGCAACCCAATCGCTGAACTCCCGATTGCCCGGAAACATGCCGAACGGATACATGTTGTCGCTGAACTTGCTTCGCGCATAAGCCGCGACGGCATCCTGTTTCTGCGGCAGCAGGTTGCCAGCGGCAATCCCGCGCTGGGCGCGGGCCTCCAGAATCCGCAGTCCGGCGATTTTCAGCGGCAAGTTCTGCTCGTACGCGGCTTGGACCAGTCTGTTCAGCAGCGGATCGTTGAAGACGGTCCACCAGTGGCTGTAATCCGTCGGAACGCTCTTGACAGTCGGATGGTCGGCGTCGATCCAGTGATCCGCCACGGGAACTGCGGCACGACAGTATTCCGGACCGACTTTGCCTCCGTTCTGCCACCATTGACTGACACTGGAACATCCGGCGAGCAGACAAGCCGCCATCGCAACGCAGGCTATCAACGGATCTTGCTGACGCAAACGGAGGCGGCGATTGCTCCCCGCCCGAAATCCCTGAACTGCCGGGAAAAGGCACGACGCCAGCTGTCGAGAAAACGGCAACATTAAATTAGGCCCTCCTGATCCGCAAAGCCCTTATTCTCGCGCGGACCCTCACAATCCGTGTTATCGGCGGCACCGATCGGACCGCATGACGAGAAATTCTGTGGATTGAACCGTCGGGTCTTGACGAAATACTGAGGGATCAACCAAAATGACTTTGCGGTCATTCTAGTGACCAAGCTTGGTTTGGGAGAAATGCTTCATCGAACTCGGGAGTAGAGCCATGGCAGCGCTGGCGGAGCGACGGAAAGAGCTTCTGGATTCGATGATGAAACAAGCCGTCTACGAGGGCGCTGTGCAGGTCCTGACGCAGCACGGGCTGAGGGGCACGACGATGGACCGTGTAGCTGCGGCTGCGGGAATGGCCAAGGGCAGCTTGTACAACTACTTCCGCAGCAAGCAGGACCTGCTGGAGTTCGTTCATGACAGGGCGATTGCCCCGATCCAGGAGGCGGTCAGCGAGGTTCTGGAAATGCAGATTTCGGCGGCGGACAAGCTGTCGTCGATCTTCCGGCGGTGGCGCGAGTATTTGGTGAGTCAACACGCCGTACTTGAATTCCTGATCTTGGACCAGTCAGCCAAGCGTCAGTTGACGGACGCCGCACAGTCGGCTCGCGAATGGGGAATTCGACACATTGCCACGATCATCGAGCAGGGGATTCACGAGGGTTCCTTTCGCCCGGTGGACTCGCTCGCGGTGGCGGAG
>JAAYYU010000151.1 GCA_012515235.1 Candidatus Anammoximicrobium sp. | reverse complement strand
GATCAACTTTTCAAGTGTCCCGTTGCAGTGGTGCGTTATCGTACTGGCCCTTTCTTAGAGGAACGTCTTGCCTTCTTGGGACATCTCGCAAACGAGGGTTATACCCGGAAGAGCTTGCAGAACAACGCCCGTGATCTGCTTGCGATTGCACACACACTTGTGCTGGCTGGCCGACGCCGAAAGGCTCTGACTCTCGCCGAGGTTGAATTCACTTTGGCCGACCATCGCCGCTTCTTTCCGCTTGCCGTCCGATGGCTCAAGTTCCTGGGGCGTCTGCGACAGCGGCCCGCTCGGCTCGCCCCCTGGGCGAAGAAGATCAAAGCATTTGCGGACTACATGGAGCATGAGGCGGGATTGTCACCCGTGACCATTTATGACCGTTGCTCGTACGTCACGCGGTTTCTTGATCGGCTGAGTGTCAAAGGGGGTTCTCTGCACGGGATCACTCCTTATCGGATCGACATGGCCCTTCAGAAGATGCTCGAACCAGGAGGTTATTCGCGGACTACCATTCGACAATGGGCCTGCGTGCTACGGGCCTTCTTTCGTTTTGCAGATGGACGCGGCTGGTGCCGCAAAGGATTGGCGGAGTCCGTTCGGGCTCCGCGGGTCTTCTCGCAGGCATCGTTGCCGTTGGGGCCGTCGTGGGACGATGTGCGGCGGCTGCTCGCCACGACCGAAGGTGACCAGCCGCACAATATCCGTGCCCGGCCAATACTAATGCTTCTGGCCATCTACGGTCTCCGGCGTGGCGAGGTGAGTCGCTTGCGGCTGGAGGATTTCGACTGGGAGCATGAAGTCTTCCGCGTCGTATCTTCCAAGACTGGGCGTATCCGGACTTATCCGCTAACGCGATCCGTCGGCGATGCCATCCTACGTTACCTGCAAGAAATGCGACCGCGGTCATCGCATCGGGAATTGTTCTTGACACGGCGCCCTCCCTCCCGGCCGTTACACGCGTCGCTGACGGGATTGGTTGGTGACCGCCTGCGAGCCCTAAACGTGTCACTTCCCCATTACGGGCCTCATGCCCTACGTCATGCTTGTGCGTCGCGATTGCTCGCCACCGGCCTATCTCTCAAGGAGATCGGCGACCAACTTGGACACACAGATCCCGATAGTACACGGATTTATGCCAAGGTTGATCTTGTTGGTCTCCGTGAAGTGGCCGATTTCGACATGGGAGGTGTCCTATGAACCTCCATCGCCTGATCGAACAGTACATTTCTTTTCAACAGTCGCTCGGATCATCGTTCATCACGGACGCGTCAGTTCTCCGCGCTTTCGGCCGCACTCGCGGTCCGCGAGCTAGCGTTGCCAGCGTTTGCGTTCACCATGTGGAAGCATTCCTAGGCAAAGCCAGGCCGGTGACCAAGACGTGGTTCAACAAGTTGAGTTGCTTGCGGTGCTTCTTCCGATATGCCGTGAGCCGTGACCATATCAGCGCAGCACCTCTTCCAACCGTAATACCGAAGCGCCCGCCGTTATTCGTTCCCTACATCTATACGCGAGAGGAACTCCGTCGTCTTCTCCAGATGGTCGAATCGCATCCGCGGAATGCCACCCTGGAGCCGGCGACGCTCCGCACGATGATTCTGGTGTACTACGGGGCGGGCTTGCGCCGGCGTGAAGCAATAAATCTGACTCGCGCCGACGTGGACTTGAACAACTCGATCCTGACGATTCGGAATACGAAGTTCGGCAAATCGCGACTGGTTCCCGTCGGACCACAACTGAACCGGGCCTTGGTTCAGTACGACCGTACTCGTCCGAAGCGACGGCCAGCCGATGCTCTCTTTTTCACAACCGTGGAGGGCGGCCCCGTCGCCAGGACGACGCTCGCAGATCACTTCCGAATTGTATGCAATCGCGCAGGTATCCAACGGACAGACACACGAGAGCAGCCGCGGATTCACGACTTGCGTCATTATGCCGCGTGCCGGATTATGCCGACTCGGCTCCTCGCCTGACAACAAGGCCGGCGAATCTCGCGGGTTGTTCGTCGTGTGACGCGGCATAATCAGAGGCTTTCCAGGAAGGCCAACAGCTTGTCAGCGGGACGGTATCGCCGCGTCTTGACGCCCAGCGGTACGGTGCGCGACATGGCCTGTTCCTTTAGACGAAGGTCCGCATGGAGGTACATTTGGGTAGTCTCGACTGACTCATGCCCCAGCCATAGGGCGATGACCGAGCGGTCGATGCCGTGTTGCAGAAGTTCCATGGCTGCGGTGTGGCGAAGCACGTGGGGAGTCACCGTTTTCCGTTTGAGGGAGGAGCATTTTCGCACTGCGGTCTGGCAATGGCGAGCAACCAATCGTTCGACAGCATCCCGACTCAGTGCTCCCCCGCGACTGCTGGGGAAGATCGGCGATTCGGGATCATTGGGGCACTCGCGGAGCCATACGACGAGGAGCCTTACCGCCTCCTTGCGCAGCGGAGTACAACGCTGCTTTCTCCCTTTGCCCTTGCACTGCACGTGAGCTCCGCGCCCCAGCCTGACGTCCTGGCGTTGCAAGCCGATAAGCTCCGAGACCCGCAGCCCCGTCTGGATGGCGACCAGCAGGAGGACTTGGTCCCGCCGGCCGATCCAGGTGGTCGTATCCGGCGCCGCAACCAGCGCGTCGATCTCCTCGCGCGTGAGGTATGCGATCGGCTTTCGGTCGTAACGTTTGCTCGGAATCGCCAGGATGCGGCGACACTGATCCGCGCAGCGTGGTTCCTCGAACGAAACGTAGCGGAAGAAGGAATGGATGGCCGCCAAGCGGGCATTCCGGGTTCTGGCGCTGTTGAGACGTTCGTCTTCGAGGTGGTCGAGGAACTCACCGATGAAGCGTGCGTCCAGTTCTTTAAGGGCAAGCTTTGAAGGTTCCTTCTTCAAGCGTCTCGTAGCGAATCGCAGGAGCAGCCGAAAAGCGTCTCGATATCCGGCGACGGTTTCGGGGCTGACCTTGCGTTGCCGGAGGAGACGTTCGGTGAAGAAAGCTTCGACAAGTTCGGGGAAGTCGCTGTGTCGGGTCATCACTTAACCTCCGTTCTTTTTTCCAACCTGCGTGTGGCCAACTCCAGCAGTTCCGGAACGGCCTCGAGGTACCAGTAGGTGTCGTTGACGTGAGCATGCCCCAAGTACGCCGCGAGTTTGGGAAGTTCCCTCTCGACGTCCACCCCTCGACGATACCAAGTCACGAGCGTGCGCGCTGCAAATCGATGCCGCAGATCGTGCAACCGGGGGCCGTGGCCATGACGGCGGCCAGGTGTCGGAGAGCGAAGGCCCACCGCGCGTGACACCTTGGCAAAGGTGTATCGAGTGGCGCATCCGCTCACACGCGTGCCCCGCTCCGACAGAAAGAAGGCCGCCGTGGCGGGGCGGCGAACAACACGGTCCCTCGTGACTGCGTAAGCGGCGAGGACTTGACAGGTCGACTCGTGCAGAAGGACCAGCCGAGACTTGCCAAACTTCGTCCGCCGAATCCTGAGGATTCCCTGCTTCAGATCCACATCTTCGCGATCGAGGGCCAATGCTTCGCTGACACGCATCCCGGTCACCGACAAGAGTCCAAAGATCGTGGAGTAAGTACGCCCTCGCAGACCTTGTGGAGAAGCCAGCCGAGTTGCCGCGCGGATCAGCGCCGCAATCTCCGCATCGGTATAGATGTAAGGCGGTTGACGTCGATAATGGTAGGGCAAGAGCCCCACGGGAGGCACTTCGGTACGTCCGTCCGTCGCGCTGAGCCAGACTGCAAAGCAGCGTACCATCCGGAGGCGAGACGCCCACGTTGCGGACTGTGCCTGAGCCGGCTTTTGAGCCCAGCGCAGTGCTAAGTCCGTCGTGATGTAGGAAGCGCGCTCGCGTTTGGCGAAGGCCACAAAGTCTTGAAGTCCGCTGTCGACTCCCCGTAGTTGGGAACCCAGCCTCCGGCGAAGCGCCAGGTATTTTTTCAAGGAAACAGAGAGAGTACTCATCGTTCACCTCCCTTCCTGGGCCAGGGCAGAGCCAGAGCGCGGAGTCCTTGCAAATCGACTTTGGCATAGATCTCCGTGGTGTTCGGCGCGCGGTGGCGGAGAATCTGGCTGATCTCCGCGAACGAGGCACCGCGGCGGAGCATGCCCGTCGCCAACGAGTGGCGTAGGAGATGCGCTCCCTTGTGGTTCGGCTGCAGCCCAGCTCTTCCCACGGCGCGGCAGACAATGGTACTGAGGGAACTCGGATGGGCGAAGCCTCGATGCGGGGCTCGATTCCGGATGAAGACGCGTCGAGTGCTGCAGCTTGGGCGGTCGTGGCGGAGGTACGTTGCGATCGCTTTCCCGACGTCGGGAGGAAGCGGAAGCTGGTCGTAATAACGCCCCTTCCCACGCACCGTCAGCACACCGGCCCGCCAATCGATATCGCCCAGTTCCAAGGCGAGGACTTCGCTGGCGCGGAGTCCCAAACGCGCCAGCAGCAGAAGCACTGCATAATCCCGGCGACCAACCGCCGTGTCCCGATCGCAAGCCTGGAGCACCCGCTCCACTTCCTGCGGCTCAAGGTACCTTGGCACTTCCGCCAGTCGCCAGGCAGCCACGGTCGGAAGGGCCCCTGCGAGGTCACACTTGGTTTTCCCTGTTCGGAACAGAAAGCGGCAGAATGAACGCAACGCCGTGACTTCCAGCTTGGTTGATCCGGAAACACCAGACCGGGCACCCCGCAGCACGAAGCTGGACACGTCGTCGGGGACGAGCTTCCGAAGACAGATCGGCCCTCGTCCAAAACGTTCAACCAGGAACTGTCGGACGAAGCCCCCATAGCGGGCGACTGTTCCTGGGCAAAGAGCACGTTCTTTCCGGAGATAGTCTTCGTAACATTGCCCCAGTGCTGCCAGCGGGGAGTAACCGACTGCCGGCTCCGGCGACGGGACAACGCCCTTCGCACGCAAGTGCTCCAGAAACCGCTGGACGGTTCGCGAATCACCTCTCCTGAGGCGTCCGTGCCGTCGTTGGTGCTCCAGGAACTGCTTCAGCGTCTGCTCTTCCAGTGCCAAGAGTACCAGACGCCTCCGTTTGAGCCACCGTTCGAGGTCGCCCAGCACCCATAACTGGGTACGCATCGTCGATGCGGTGTAACCCAGTTCAGCGGCCGCAACGAGGAACGAGTCCACGTACGGTCCCAAGATCCCCGCGGCGCGGCGTGTAACAGCCGACGGCCTTTTGAGAAGTTTTTCCAGCATTGCTCTCCACCTTTGTGGTTGATTGCCCCAAAGGAGAGCAGAACCGGATTATGCCGCGTCCGCAACCGACGCTCTGACGAAAAGCACCGCGAGAAGCCGGACCGGTCGAGCCTGAGTCGGCATAATCCGGCACGCGGCATAATGCCGGTTATGCCGAGCTCGGCATAACCGGCATACGTTCGCCGTTCACCGCCTTACCTCCTGGTATCAGCAGGGTGCCGACGTACAGCGACTCCTGCATCACCTATCTGTCTATCTTGGTCACGTCCATCTGCGGCACACGCAGGTGTACCTGAGCATGACGCCGGAAATTCTTCGTGAGGCAAGTCAACGGTTCGATCGCTATGCCGGAAAGGAGCAACGCCATGCCTAACACCAACTTGCTTAGCCCGTGGGTCCGCCGGTTTCTGTTGGAGTACCTCGTTGGCGAACGGAACCTCGCCCGCAATACGCAGAAGAGCTATCGAGATGCGCTACAGCAGTTCTTGCCGTTTGTCGCTCGTGCCGCCCATCGCCGGATCGAGGGACTTCGGGTGGACGACGTCTCGCCGGCACGCACCAAGGCTTTCCTCTTGGATCTGGAAAAAACTCGCCGTTGCGGGATCTCCACGCGAAATCAGCGTCTCGCGGCAATCCATTCCCTGGCGAGATTCATCGGCTTGCATGCCCCAGAACACCTGGAATGGTCTGGCCAGATTCGGGCGATCGGGTCGAAGAAGGCGGCATGTCCCCTGATCGGCTACTTGGAGAAGGATGAACTGGATGCGTTGCTGAAGGCGCCCGACCAACACACTGCCCAAGGTCGCCGCGACTACGCGGTGCTTTTGTTCCTCTACAACACCGGTGCTCGGGCCGACGAGGTGGCTCACGTGCTGATCGGCGACCTCGACCTCGGCGTCACATCCAGCCGCAGCGCTTCATTCGTTGTCCTACACGGAAAGGGAAACAAGACCCGCCACTGTCCGCTGTGGTCGAGGACGGTTGACGAGTTGCGCCCTCTCGTGGAGCATCGAGCCACGTCGCAGCACGTCTTCTTGAATCGTCGTGGACAACCGCTCACGCGATTCGGAATCTATGCGCTCGTTGAACGCTATGCGGCGAAGGTGGCAACAACACTGCCGTCCGTGGCGAAAAAGCGAGTGAGTCCCCATACGATTCGGCATACGACGGCGACGCACTTGCTTCGGGCCGGTGTGGACATCAATACCATTCGCGCTTGGCTGGGCCATGTGTCCCTCAGCACGACCAACGTGTATGCCGAGGTCGATCTGGAGATGAAGGCTAAAGCGATTCTGAAGTGCGAGATCAAGGATGGCAAGCCGAAGAAACCCTGGCGCAGGACTCCGGGGCTCATGGAGTTCCTCCGGACGTTATAGACCATGAAATAGACCATGAAATTATGTGGCGTCCGGCACACTGAAGCTCAAGGAATTGCCGCGACATCCTGCCGGACGCCACATAACGGACTGCGCCACATTAAATCCGCCCAATCCGGACGGCGGGTTCTTCTCGCAGGGCGAAGCCCACGGCTAACCATCACGACCGGATCATCACCACGGATCACGAGAACCGCCATGTCTGACCGCATATCAGCCGAAATCTGGATCGGGGGTAACATCCCCGAAGCCATCGTTCCGGACCTCTGCGCCGCCATCGGCGACGAAGGCGTCGCTCTCGAATGGGGCGAGTCCTCCTTCCAGCCGAAAACCGCGGGGGAGTTGAAAACCAGCCTCCGTGAGAACGACAAACACGTGCGATTGCTCTGGTTGTGCGACGACCAAGCGTCCTGGGGCCAGTTTGAGAACCTGGAACGGTTCCTGCGCGAGCACCAGATTTCCTTCACTCGTCGTACCGAGGGACGATACGAGTATGATCCCGAGATTGTCGAGTACCGGCCCGTGTACGGCGAGATCACACTGGCTGCCAACCATGCCGGCCAACCGACCGTCGTGGCGGCACACTTGGAACCCGTTGAGCACCTGTTGGACGCCGCGATCAAGCTGGCCGAGACAGACAGCGGGGCAAGCATCGTGTCGCTGATGCAGACGGCGCTGAAGCTGCTGCGCGAGCAGTTGCCGCGACCGCTGCCGCCATTAGAACCGTTTTCGATTGAGCCGACGTGCGGCTCCGAGGGAGGGGAAGATGACGCCCAAGAAGGAACCGAGGAAGCCGAAGCAGACGAAGAAAACCAAGCTGTGGCTGGAGGTTGAGTACAACCCAGAGCACACGGACCCGGAAGGTCTGGCAAACGCTCTCGATCGGCTCTTGGAGACCGCCCTGTCCACGCCGGGCATCATGGACGAATACGGTGAGCCACTCTTTGGCCCGTGTTGGGTATCGAGCACGGGCGCGCTTGGCAATCGTCATTTGGAGTTGCTCGGCGGTCAGATTCAGATCGACGTCGACGATGGGGCAGCCAACATCACGTCTGCCCTGCAACGCCTCGATCCCAGCGAGCCAGAAGGCAATGGTGGTATCCAGCAGAAGCCTTGCGATGACGAAGATGTCGAGGATCGCGAGAGCTGGCGAGCCTACAACGGCGCCCTCGACGGCATGGAGTCGCTGCTGCTGGCCCTGGCGGCTGAGGGCGTGCTGACGACTGACAATCAAGCCGGCGTGGACAGGGCCCTCCAGGCAACCCTGAACGTCTTGGAGAACCAATTCTAGTCACGGCGTTTCGACGGTCAGGAGAATTACCATGTCACGTCTGGTCCTGTCAAGTGAATTGTCTCGCGAAGCCCTGGAGGAAATCGTCAGCAGGGTGCAAGGGCTGCTGTACCTCGACCTGGGACACGATGGCCGCGAGTTCTGGAATCCTGGCAAGGACTGGAGTGGCTGGGATGTCTGCCAAGCCATCCAGGAAACGCTGCAACGGCACGGCCTTGTTCCAGGACAAGAGCAGGATTGCACTCCGCCGGGGACGGCACATCCCGCTACAAGCACGGCGGACCTGGTCGCCTGGGCTGAGTCGCAGAGCCTATCACCGGAGGACCTGGACGACGAGATCCATGATCAGGCCGGCGTGATTGCGTCGAACCTGAACAACCGGGGCTTGTCCGGCCAGATCGAATTTCTCGTCAGCCAGTTCGGCGTTGCCGAGACCCAAAAACTGCTGACTGAACTGGTGTCAGACAATCCGAATCTCCGTGGCCGGATCATGAAACAGGAGCAACCACGATGAACCGACGAGTCCGTAAGACCCACGAGCAATTCATCGCCGCCTGCAATCAGGAGGCCCGTCGCGTGCTGCTGAACCGGCGGATTGTGGAAGTACGATACCTCACGCCCGAGGAGTGCGGCCGACAGATGTGGAGCTTTTCGTGCGTGGCCATGGTGCTGGATGACGGCACCACCGTCTACCCGGCCCGAGATGCGGAGGGAAACGATGCCGGGGCGTTGCACGGAGTAGCCGGCGACGGCAAGGATTTGTCCTCCCGGAAATCCGGTGCAGGTCGTAGCGGAAAGCCGCAAGATGCCGCCAGACACCCTCCCGCCTGACACTGACGTTTCCTCGTCTTCCCACGCCGCCATCTGATCCACTGGATCGTGGGGCTACTCCTCCCTTCTTGCATTTCCTGTCGCACTCACCACGGTCGGGCTGCGCTCGCGTCGTCCGTCCGCCGTCGTTCACTCTTTCGTCGATTTGCCAACCACAAAGTTCATCAAGGAATCTCCGCCCATGACCATCGAGTTTTGGCCCCGCCGCCGTAAGCCGAGGGCCGCGCCGAAACCCAAGCCACGTCGCCAGAGAAGGCCCAAACTTCCCATCCGGGCGGGCCAAGCACACCAGAAACTGTCGCAAGCCATCATCTGTGGCGACCACGAACTGGCTTCCTGGCTCGACCTCGTCGTGAAACAGGATCTCGTGATCGGCCCGCCCGACGCCGTGAAAGACCTTCGGGAGCGTCTGGATGCCGTGATGGAGCCGCTCCCGGCCTGAAATCGCTGCCATCGCCGTACGATTCTCGTCTCTGTTCACCCTATTGGAGACCCACTGCATGAGTACCGTCCTGCAACAACAACCTCAACAATCGGTCGTGCGCCCGTCGACGTCACCGTCGCAGCGACTCCAGACCACGATGGCGGCAGCCCGCGTGTCGCTGAGTTGGTTCGGCGTGCGCAAAACGCTCACTGCCGAACAAAGGGCTCAGGCCGCCGACACGTTCGGCGCTGAGGGCGCGTTCGTGTCCGCGGGGAAGAAGCTGCTCGACACCCGGCACCCGGCGTTCCAGGCCGTCACCGCGGTGCGGACCCGCGCCGTGAAGTACTGGAAGGAACTGAGTCTGCCCTATCCCGAGCCTGGATTGCGGCTCATCCGCCAGGACGCGATCGAAGACTTCGACGCGCAGATGACCACGTTCCGCAGCGAATTGGACGAAACGGTCACCGCCCTGAACCGCCGCTATGAGGCCCTGAAAGTCGCGGCCCAGCAGCGGCTGGGCCGTCTGTTCAACCCCGCGGACTATCCCGTGACGCTGGAGGGCTTGTTCAAGATCGAATGGGACTTCCCTTCCGTCGAACCGCCCAACTACCTGCGGGATCTCCACCCGGACCTGTACGAGCAGGAATGTGAGCGGGTGGCGGCGCGGTTCGATGAAGCCGTAAGGCTGGCCGAGCAGGCCTTCATCGAAGAGTTACACGACTTGGTGTCGCACCTGACGGAACGGCTGACCGGCCAGACCGACGGCCGCCCGAAAGTATTCAGGGATAGCATCGTCGGGAATTTGACGGAATTCTTCCAACGTTTCCAGCAGCTCAATGTCCGCAGCAATGACGATCTCGACCGGCTCGTCGAGCAGTGCCAGGGCATCGTGCGGGGCGTGGAACCGCAACTGCTCCGGGACAACCAGGGGCTTCGCCAGCAGGTGGCCACCGAACTGACGCAGGTGGAGAACGTGCTGGACAGCCTGTTGGTGAACCGGCCCCGGCGTAACATCCTGCGCCGGCCGAAGTGAGGTTCAACGCCATGCAGCTTGTCATCGCTCCTGACGGCACGATCCATTGCGTCTATGGCGAGGAACTTGACCTATCGACCCTGGGCCAGGTCACGGCCCATCGGGGCTCCCACGTCGAAGTCGACGAACGGAACCAGTGGTGGGCGGACCTCGCGCCGGTGAATGGTCCACGGATAGGACCTTTTCCGTTCGCTTGCCGAACCCAGGCCCTGGACGCGGAGCGGACGTGGCTAGAGCAGCATTGGCTGGTGTCACTCGGATCAACAAAAGGACCCGCTCCATGCGTTACTTGATTATGCGAGTTCCTGGCCACGAATACCACCAGGACTTGTGCTACTGCCTTGTTCCGCTCTGCGAACCGGTCTGTCGATTCGTTGCCACGGAAGCACAGCGATTCTCGAACTACATGCTCCGCGGTTTCACGTCACGAGCATCCTCTGGGAGGGCCTGCCAGCGCTGTACTGGTACGAAACCATGCCGGCAGCGGTCGCAGCCCTCGCCGACACGGACAAATCCTGCCTGCTGGACGCTCGCGATGAGTTTGATGAAGAGCTGCGCGTCCTCGACCAGCCGGACGATTTTGGCTGGCCGCCCAGCGAAGCCGAAAACGACTTGCTGCTCTTGAGCAACGCCGACTTTGTTCGCCAGCCGGCACCAGAGTCACCGTGCCTGTGGGTACTGTGGTCAGCCGTACTGATCAAAGGTAACGAGGGCTACGACTACCACTGCGCCGCTGTACCGCTGTCCGTATTCCAGCAGAGCCTAGCCCGTTTCCCGCTGCCCCTGCCCAATCCGTGACCTGCGGTTTCCCCTCCCCAATCGTCGAACGTCTCTACGAGCCTCTCCCGCCGCGGTGAGGCTCGTTTTGGTTCTTGCCCTGACAGCCTGGAAAGGAAAGCCTCATGACCCAAGCACACTTGGACCGGGCGGTCGCCCGCGTCACCGGTGAAGATCCCGCAACCATTACCCGGCTCGGCTTCGTCGTCCTGACGCGGGGGCCCGTCGAACGGGAAAGCCAACCGCTCATCATCGACGGGGACGAACACCACGTCCCGGGAAGGCCCCGTTTTACCAGGAGACCGTGCCGTGCTCGGTCCATTTCCTAGCGTTTCGCCTGGCCCGCGCGTCTTGCGAGCGATTGCCGGCGCTGTGATCGGGAAGGCCCGCCCGCTGATCGACGCTTTGGCACTCCGATCCGGGCAATCCCGCGGCCGACGACAACCGCGAGCCCGGCACAGACGGCGCCGTTATGGTCCGTCCCGTCCATAGTACGCCCCGCATCGCGCCAGCGCCGATTTGCTGGTGCTTTCCAGAGCCTCAGAACCAACCACGTTTCCCAGAGAGGATCACCATGAAAATCCTGGTCATCAACAACGATGGCGGCGGCTTTGCCGACCATGTCGAGATCGCCGAAGGCACCACGGTGCAGGAGATGTTCCAGCAACACGTCAAGAATGGCAGGCCCGCCGACTACCTGATCCGCGTCAACCGCCAGCCCGTGCCAGCGGATCAGGTGCTCCGGGAAGGCGACCGCATTAGCTTCACCCCCACCAAGATCGAAGGTGGATGGACGATCGCCGCCAGCTGATCGACGGCTTCCGGAGCGGGCATGGCGACACGCGCCATCGGTGTGTCGTCCTGCCCGCTGTTTCCCTTTCGTCTCGCCTGTCTACCGGAGATGCTCGATGAACGCACAACAACGGCTGGCGCTGCGGGCGGCGCAGGTACTTCATGAGGCATTTTCCTGCCGTGCGGCGCATGGTCGCTACTTGGCGCTGCCCGATGCCGCATGGGCTTCGTGCCGTCGCCTGGTCCACCTGATCGACAAGGCGAAACTGCGTGGTTGGGCAGGGGCCCAGCAGAAGCTCGAACAACACCTTATCCGCAGCGACGCGGAGTGCGTCGACGAACTGGTCCAGGTACGTCAGCGTCTCGAAGACGGGCATGGCGCGTCGGATGTCGCCAGTGAACGCGACATCTTCGCCGATTTGCTGGCCCTGAACACCGAATTCGAGGCTGTGCAGATCGACATCCGCGAGACGACCATCGCCGTCGAAATGGACCGCATCGTGCTGCAGGGGATCGACCTGGGGCCTTTCCGAATCGTGCTCGACTGGAGCAATCTGAGCCACCACTGGCCCTACGAAGTGATCGCGCAGGACCCCAACCCGGCCGCCAGCAGTGCCGACACGACACACCCGCACGTGCGAGACAACCACCTCTGCGAAGGCGACGGCCGAGCGGCGATTCGCAGCGCACTCCGTCAAGGACGGGTCTTGGATTTCTTCATCCTGGTGCGACAGGTCCTGGAAAGTTACAGCCCCGACAACGCCTACGTGAAGTTGCGAGACTGGGACGGCCGAGACTGCGCCGACTGTGGCCGAACGGTGAACGACAATGATTGTGTGACCTGTGAGCGGTGCGGAACCGAAATCTGCAGCGACTGCGCCACGTCCTGCACGAACTGCTCCGAGTACTTCTGTTCGTCCCACATCGCAAGCTGCCCGAGCTGTGACGATCCCTACTGCAAACGATGCCTTGCTGCCTGCCAAGCGTGCGGCGGCAAATTCTGCAAGGAGTGTCTCGATGATGAGAAGTGTCCAACATGTCGCGGACGCGACGAAGACGTCTGCGAATATCAAGATGGGCCAGACGAAGGGGACGAGCTTGATGCCGTCGATGCGACCGATGCCAATGACACGACCGACTCCGACGCTTCGTTTCACCCCCTACGCCTGGGCCAAGCTGCTGTTCTTGCGTGACCAGGGCGACACGGAGGTCGGCGGCTTCGGCATTGCGCCGGCCGATGCCTTGCTGGTGGTCGAAGATTTCCAGCTCGTTCGGCAGCAGTGTACCCCGGTCAGCGTGCAGTTCCACGATGACTCCGTGGCCGATTTCTTTGACTCGCAAGTCGATGGTGGCCGGCGGCCTCAACAGTTTGGGCGCATCTGGCTGCACACGCACCCCTGCAACTCCGCCCAGCCCAGCAACATCGACGAGGAAACCTTCGCCCGTTGCTTCGGTAGGGCCGATTGGACGGTGATGTTCATCCTGGCCCGCGGCGGCGAGACCTACGCCCGGTTGCGGTTCAACGTCGGGCCGGGCGGCGATCTGGAAATCCCAACGAACGTGGATTTCTCCCTGCCGTTTGCGGCCAGCCGGCATGAAGCCTGGCAGGACGAGTACGACGAGAACGTCGGGCTTGGCATGAAAATGGCGATGGACGACCCATGGGATCGCCGGGAGTGGCAACGAAGCCGGGACGACGATTTTGTGGGACTGACCAACGGTGAATTGGCGGCTTGGCAAGAAGACGAGACGGCGGCCTCCGAATGGCTCCGTCTCATGGATGAACTCAGCGCCGTTTGACTCGGAGGGCCGCATGCCGCAGTACCGAGTTCAGATCCTGGAAACTCTGGCGCCGTGGGGGTTCACCAGGCACATGAAGGTGCAAAGAGGGGACGGGAAGTCCGGGATCTCCTGGGATGACCTGCAGCGATTGAAGGACGAACACATGGGACCGGACGTCCTGGCAGTGGAAGTCTATCCCCCGTCGCATCATGTCGTGGATGAAGTCAACATGCGTCATCTGTGGGAGGTGCCGGAACACGTCCTGCCGATCGGTTTGAGACAGCCGGTGTCGCACTACAACACGCCCCAATAACACAGAGGAAACCGCGATGACAGAGCAAAACACGGCTGCGCTGTTGCCGTCAGTCAGCCCGACCATGAAAGCCTGGGACGGCAACTCCGCGGACGCAAAGCCTTCCAGTCCCCAGACCGACCGCTTTGGCCGTCAGCAAAGCCTCGTCCCGCAAACCCGGTTGCAGGCGATCCAAGCCACCGTGATCGGTCTGGGCGCCATCGGCCGACAGGTCGCGCTGCAACTGGCCGCCATCGGCTGCCGCAAGGTCCAACTTTTCGATTTCGATCAGGTCGACCACACCAACCGCACGACGCAAGGCTACGCCTTCCGGGAAGTCGGCATCGCCAAGGTCTGGGCGGCCCGCACGCAGATGCTGGCGATCGAGCCGGATATGCGGATCGAGGTCGTCGAAGACCGCTACCGGGCCAAGTACCACGTAGGCGACGCCGTGTTCTGCTGCGTCGATTCGATCTCGGCCCGTGCGGCGATCTGGCGTTCGGCCGAGCCGCGCTGCCGTTTCTGGGCCGATGGCCGGATGCTGGGCGAGACGATTCGCGTGCTGGCCGTGGCGGATGCCAGTGGACGCAACCGGTATCCAGCGACACTGTTCGCTCAATCCGAAGCCCAGCAGGGGCGATGCACCTCGCGGAGCACCATCTACGCCGCCGGCATTGCCGCCGGCCTGATGCTCCACCAACTGGCCCGGTGGCTGCGGGACTTGCCCGTGGATTTCGACACTACGTTCAACCTGCTGGCGGGTGAATACACCGTCCAGTGAGTCTGCTCGGCTCCGGCCACGTCTCTGCTGACGGGGACTGCAGCGGCGTTTCTCCGGGATGTCAGTGCGCCTGTCGACCAAAAACTGTCGCGGCACCCTCCTCTGCCTTTTCTGGATAAGGAGTTGGCGCAAGAACTTCCAGCGAAGCTCCAGCAAGAGGAGGCTGACCGGCAATCGTGATCCAAAAAGCGAGTCTCGTATCCCCGCTTGGGCCATGTCGTTCGCGACGGCCTGAGCCTTCCTCGTTGAGTTTCCAAGTCCTGACAAAACCTGACGTTGTGCAAAGGAGCAACTCATGGCGTTGACCGTTACCGAAAAAGAACACTGGAGAGACCGCATCTCGCATCGGATCGACAAGCGGATCGAACAGCTGCAGGCGGCCGAGCCGAACCTGAAGGACCGCATCGAGCGGGAGGCTCGAAGCAGAGCCCTGCAATCGCTGGGGCTGGCCGAGATGCAGGCCGAACTGGATCGCGTCGAATGCGAGAAAGCGGCGCTGGAAAAGCAGGAGAAGCAGACCCAGCGGAGGATGCTGGCCCACGTCCGCGGCGTTCCCGTGGAAGACCTGGCCGACAATTACTACGGCTACCACGGCAACGACGAAGTGAAGACCGCCGTCTCACGCCGCCAGAAGATCCACGAAGACGAGTTGCTGGCCGAGTGCGACACCGGACGCGAGATCCTGCGGCTGCGGGAGGAGAAAGAGAACCTGTTGGATACGATTTGGCTAGCGAGCAGCCCGTCGCAGTTGAAGACCTTGTGGACCAAGGTCGCCGAATTGCTGTCCACCGAGCCCACGCAACTGGAGCGCGATGCGCTGGCGATCCCGGCGCTGGACGCCAGCGGCAATTAAGCATTTACCTGCTGTCACACTCGCTCCCCCCACCGTCACCTCCTCCGTCAGACCCGTCGCCCATCGTAGCCCGGCGTGCTTTTCGGCATGTCTGGGCGCGGTAGCGACGGGTCTGCCCTTTCGTACAAGGAGCCTTCCGTGATCACCATCACACGTTTCCTGGCCCGGCAACTGCGGACCGTATTCCTGCGTGCGCTGCGGCTTTCCAGCCGTGATGCCGGCCCCAACCTGTTTCTCACCGCCGGGCCGGGCGGTCTGCGAGTTCAAGCCCAAAACACGTTTGCCGCTGTTGAGCACCACATGCAGGGTGAGTTTTCGGCAGAACAAATCGGCCTGCCGTTTGCGTCCCTGGCCGATTGTGCCGGCACCAAAGCCGAGCCGGTCACGCTGGAGCAGGAGTCCAGCACCAAAATCATCGTCCAGTGGACGGACAGAAAGATCCCGCAGCTGGTGAAGTACGATGTCACCTCTGGCGACATCCCCGATTTCCCGGCCGTCCCGGCGATGATGGCCGAGAACGACGGCAGTCTGTGGCAGGCCCTGGCTGCGGCGATGGAAACCACCGATACGACGCCGATTCGCCTGGCCACCGACTGCGTACAGCTTCGCGGCAACGGCGGCAAGATCATCGCCACCGACAGCCGGCAACTGCTCGTGCAGGCAGGTTTCAGCTTTCCGTGGGAGGACGATCTGCTCGTGCCCAGGACCGGGCTCTTTGCCTCCAGGGACCTGCCGGCGGACGGACCGCTGCACATCGGGCGTTCGGAAGGCTGGCTGACGCTGCAGACGGGACCCTGGACCGTTCACTTGGCGATCGACAAGGAAAGACGGTTCCCAACGACGGAAAGTCACATCCAGTCGGCGGAAACCGCCCTCACGCACCTGCAACTCGCACAGGCTGACGCAGAGTTCCTGGCTGATGCACTCCAGCGTTTGCCCCGCGACGAGGACGACCTCCACCACACGGTCACGGTCGACCTCAATGGTCAAGTCATCGTGCGCGCCCAAGGCCACGACAGCAAGGTGCCAACGGAACTCGTGCTGAGCCGCTCTTCGGCCAGCGGCGAGAATCTGCGGTTTACCACCAACCGCAACTACTTGGCGCGGGCGGCCAAACTCGGTTTCCGCGAGTTGCACGTCTACGGCACCGAGCACCCGGTCCAAGCCCAGGGTCCGAATCGCGTCTATGTCTGGGCACCGTTGGGCGAACACGGAGTCATCAGGCCGAGCCGCAAGGCCGTGCGGATCGATTCGGCTGACGGCCCACCCCATGCGGGCAAGGACGCTGAAGTAACACCACCATCCCGGAGAACAACAACGATGGCCAAGTCCACCAGACCCCAGCCCCAAGCTGTCGGCGATGAAGCAGGCACCAGCAATGGCAACGGTAACGGTAACGGCAGCCACAATGGTGCGGCCAACGGCAACAGCCAACCCGATGCCGCTGGCTCCACAGACCTGATTGAACAGGCCGAAGCCCTGCGCAGTACGCTGCGGACGGCGACGACCCAAGTCGGCGATCTGATCGCCGCCCTGAAACAACAGAAGAAGGCTACCAGGAGCGTGCAGACGGCCTTGGCCACGTTGCGCCAACTGGAAAAGGTCGCCCTGTAGGCGAGCCACAACAACCGCCTTCCGCCGCGTCCCGTCGTCGCGGTCACACTCGTCCCCACAGGACTTCTTGCCGTCCTGTAGTTTTGCGTACGTTCCCCAACAAAGGACCAAGACATGAAAAGAACCCAGAATCGCGCCGCTCGCCGCCCCCGTCGCCCCGGCAACGCGTCGGCCCAAAAGCTCAAGCCGGGATCGCATCCGGTGCCCGCACCCGGTCACGGTGCCGCGCCGCCGCCCGCTGTCCCCGCCGTGCTGCCGGCCCAGATCCTGCCGGCCATCACCGCCTCGCTGGACCTGCCGGTCGGCCCGGAGGGGCTGATCGACTCCGTGAGCGCCAAGTTCGAGCGTTTCGTGATGGAGCAGATCCGCGCCGGCGAGCAGGTCTGCGCCACGGCCAAGCAGCAGTTGGCCGAGTGCGAACAGCAGTTTCAGAAGGTGGCCCACACCGCCGCTGAACGCTGGGCCAAGAGCGCCCAGCCGCACTTGGAGCAGGCCCGGCGGGCCCTGAATCTCCGTGGCGAGCTGCAGCTGCAGTGCGAGGTGACCCACACCGAGCAAGACAACGGCTTGCCGATGGTCACGGCCGAAGCGAAGTTCTTTACCGAAAAGCGACCCAGCAACTACGGCGGTTGCACCTACGCCGACGAATTGGAACTCAGCTTCGAGATCTCGCTGGCGGAAATGGCCGAGGACGGCGATGAGCCCCAGCAGGCGTGGCAGGCATTGCAGGCCAGCCGCCAGACGGCTCAGCAGCAGACCGACCTCTTGGTCGCCTGGCGGAAGAAGCTGGCGGAGATCCCCTACGTGCAGCGCCAAGCCAAAGCCCACCTGACGGACGTGCTGCTGCAGCAGACCGAGCCGGGCCGGCAACTGTACCAGACGCTGCAGGGCCAGTTCCAGGATTACTTCGCCGGCCTGCCCACGTTCAGCAACAAGTCGCTGCCGGCGTGAGGCTGGCCTCACCCGTGCCTCCGAACAGACGCTGGGACTTTCTCCCGGCGTCTGTTTTTCGTTCTGGGAGAAGTCTATGGCGCAAAGCGAACAGACTGTCGGCTGCTACCTGGCAAAAAGGCTGTACGAGCCAGCCGTGGAATTCTGGAGGAGCAGCACCTGTCAGCAGGAATTACTTGACAGACCGCCGCACGAAGCGGTGTTTCTGGACGGTGCCGAGCAGGTGGAAGCCTATTTCCAGCAGTTGCGTCCGGCGCCCGATGCGTACCGGCAGTACCTGCCTGATGTTTCCCGTCTGGACTGGCTGCAAAGGAACAACAGCTACGGTTTCCTGATCCTGCCGGTGCCTGTGGTCTCGGCTGAGGATTGCCTCACAGAGCAGGTCCAAGCCGCAGCGCAGGCAGCAGGGCCCGTGTGGCTGGCAGACGCCGACCTGCAGCACTGCCGCGGGATGTTTCGGGCCGAAGAGGGCTACTTCCTGCAACTGCGGACGTTGCCGCTGGATGTGGCTCGCCGCTCGCGTTGGCAAGGTCACAAAGCGGACTACGTCGAAGTGCGCTACGCGCCCGGCAGTGCCCGGCGCTCGCTGCACGCCCGCAGGTACCTGGCCAAGCGGGACGCGATTTCGGTCGCTGAGCTTTGCGATCTGATCGACGCCCTGGCCGCCGAGGCCCGCTCCGTCGGCAACCTGACACGCTACAGCCCGACCAGTTGGTGTCGAGCCGGCGTGCAGACGCTGATTGAGTCCCTGAACTCGGTGCTGGCGGTGCATCAGGCCATCTGCGGTCGTTGGGCGTACCGGGAAAACCAGCAGTACATCCGCTTCGCGCGACACGCCAGGGCCACGCAGCAGGCCACACTCCGCAAGTTCCGGCACCCCGGTTTCCGGATCTGGCTCCAGCGGGAGCTGCGCAGCCGGGCTGTCAGGCACGCCACCGCAAAAGCAGACTCGGGAGACCTCACCTACCGCCCGAAGTCGAAGCCAATGTACTTGCTGCTGCCTTTCGACGAGGCGGCAACGGCAGAGAAGTCACGGGGAAAGAAAAAGACGGGGAGCGGGCGCACAAGCGTGGATGTCGCCGCTGCCCAGCAGTCCCCGCTTCAGTTTCGCTGACAACAACCAACCTTTTACGCAAGGAGACGATCATGTCTGACGCGACGGAAGCTGTCCGTCGAGAACTGCTGGCTGAAATCAACGCTCAGCCTGGCAGCCGTGAAGCGTTGGAGGCCCAGCACGGCCGGGTCTGGGACACCCAGGAACTCGGCCAAGATTTCGAGGTCCTGGGCTTTGCGGCACCGCTGGTCGTCGTCAGACGCCGCTCGGACGGTGTGCGGGGCTCGCTGTTTTTCCATCATTCGCCGCGGCATTACTTTGCATTTCAAGCGGACTGACCATGCCGACAAGCACAATGGAGGCATAGATCAGCCATGTTCAACGTCAAGACCTTGAGGTTGGCGGTGCGCGACCTCGCCATCGCCAGCGTTCTCGATGAACTGGAGGACCGGGATTCCCACGCCCTGCTGCCGGACGACTATGGCGATGCCCAATCCTTCGTGGACGAAGCGGTGATGGACAATCCGAACATCCTGTTGGAACTTGTCGCCAACGTCGGCGAGATCGTTGGTGCGGTCGCAGCTGCCTGGCAGCAGGACGTGTGGCTCGTGTTCTACCACATGGGGCTGCGCACGGACAAACAGCAAGCAAATGCGCTGTACTATCTCGTCATGTCGGTCTTCGGCCACGGCATCGGCCTGGATGACGACCACAGCAAAATGTTGGCCCAGGCCGAGTGGACTCTGAACGGATCGTTTCCGGCCTGCACCGGCGTGTATCGAGACCAGTACTGCTGCATCACCGATCCGATCAGCCATCTCCTTCAATACGCCGCGGCAGCGTAGCAGCGTTCAAACAAGACCAAAACGAAGTCGGGATCGGATCGTGTCAAGGCGGCAGACCCCGCTTACGAAGAAACAAGAGGAGTAGCTGATGGACAGCCTTGTCGGAATGGCAATCTTGGGCGTGATTCTCTGGTGGTTCTACAGGTCTGGCAAGCGGGCAGGCAGCCGCAAAGGCTACCACGTCAGCCGATCGCGTTCCCGCCGTCGCCGCTGAGTCCCGTCATGCCAGGAATATCGTCGTCGAGCATTCCCACGACCGCGCCCGTGTCGCCCCTTGGGGCGGCATGGGCGGCCGTTTTTTTAGCCATTGGCGACGACACACCTTTCGGCAATGCCATCACCCGTTCATGTCAACCACGCAGCCTGTCTCCATATCGGTCTAGCCGCGTATGCGAGACCACGCCCGTTCGCAAACGGACAAGAGCCAAGCCTTCCCCGGCCACCGACGCGGATGACTCAGCCAAGCAGCTTGAGAATTAGCACAATCGCGGCCAGGATGAGAGCCCCGACCACGAGCGAACCAACACTTAGACCGATTGCAGCACCCGTCCATGCGCCGTCGCAACCGCCGCATAAGAAGCCCCATATCAGACCGAGCACGACCAATGATCCGATGAACCCGCAGCCGTCCGAATCGCCTTTTCTTTTCCTGGTAGCCACGTTCGACCTCCCACAAGGAAGCATCGTTCTAAACAAAAGCCTCTCCGCAGGCCGAGATCAGGTCTTGTCCCCGGCAAACGGCAAACCACCTTCGCCTTTGCCTATCGCCAAACAGCGTTTGGTGCGTGCTTCGTGATTTCCTCCCGCAACTGCGGCAGGGACAGCGAGTAGAAGACGCCCGACGCGCCTTCATGACGCAACGTGTTGATGCCCAGCACGACCCCCTCGGTCGTCGACAGCGGCCCACCTGAGTTGCCTGGGTTGATGTCCGCGTTGTGCTGAATCCATGTCCGGCCTGCGGATTCCGTGCTCATCCGACTGACCGTACCAGTGGTCTGGACGAAGTCAAAGTCGCGGAGTTTGAGCTGTTCTTCAACAGCATTCCCGCTGGCCGCCCGAAGGACCGTTTCACGCAACTCGTCGTCGGATAACGCCGCCTGGGCTGCTGCGGGAAAGCCAAGTGCGACGACCGGTTCTCCGCGGCGAAGCTGGTCCTGCGAACCAATGGCAAAGAACGGCGTCTTCTGCCTGTCGACCTTCAGAACCGCCAAATCGAACTTGTCGCTGACATGCTTGATCTCGGCAACATGCTTTGCCTTTCCGAAGAAAACCCACACGGTCGGCTTGACGTCGAGCATCTTTTCTTCCCGCAGCTTCTTGAGCAAAAGCTCGGCTCGCAGGTCATTCCAGGTCTGCTCGACCACGTGCTTGTTCGTGATCAAGTCACCATCGGGGGACACGGCAAATGCCGTTCCGGACCCTATTTGTTCCTCTCCGGTCGTGCCGTCGGGAAAAGTGACGTGATAACCGCACACGACCAACCCGACCGCTCCGGCAAGTGCCGAATCGTCCTCCAGCGTTCGGATCAATCCCGAATCACTGGGAAGAAAACGTCGCCCGACGGAGAACAACGCCAAGGCAATCAGGCAAAGGGTGGCCGTACCTGTGAACAATCGGCCCCAGGCAGTCACGCCATTCGGGAGTAGTTTTTGCCGCGATTGCACAGCATCCGTTTGGCAGTGCTCAAGAAATAACCGAGCTTGGTTCAGGGCCTCGCCGTGAACTCTCACTTCGTCGGGGACTTCGGACTCGGCGAAATTGAATTCGGACAGACGAATCAGGAGCCCTCGGCGTTCTGCTTCCAGTTCCGTCGTACGGCCTCGGGCCGCACTGACGCTCTTGATCCTGTCGTCGATGACGACGAGTTGTTTCCGCAAGCCCTCATCACCCATGCCGCTCGTACTGAGCCGCTCGCCGAGAGCGAGTTGCGCGGATACGAGCTGTTCCGCCGCTTGCTTGCGGCGGCGTGTCGCGCGATTCCAGGCTGCGGCCCGACGGACCTGTTGAGCTGCCTCACCAAGTGACGCCAGCAGCCAACTCATAGCCAGTCGAGCAATCGTCAGGACTTTTCCACCTTTCCCAGTCGCATCCGAACTCATGCCGCTTGTACCTCCAAAGATGATGGCAGTGGTGATCGCTGAAAAAACCGAAAACGCATCGCTAAAACTCCGAACGGGTCAACGCAGTAGGTCGGCCACGACTGATCGTGTTGGTCCCTTCGAGTAAACAACGCTCGACAGCGACGGCACTTCTCCGGTCACGCGATTGTCGGAGGAAAACGTTGCCTCGACGTGCCCGATACCCGTCATGCGCATGACGCCCAGGAGTGCGTCAACAGGCACGGCATACGGAACGGCCAGAGATGTCGGGCGGGCGCAACGAAAAAGGGCGCTGAACCAGACCGCCCGCCAACCCCCGCCAAGGGGCGTACAGAGCAGTGCTGGCCAGCGCCCCTTGCGGGGCGCGGCTCAGTCACTGCCTCTGTACTTCAAGAGCCACGAGGGCTCAGGTTGGCGGTTTTGGCGGGGCAGTTTCTGACGCTCGCGCGTCATTCGGATTGTCAGTTGCCAGCCAG
>JAAYYU010000150.1 GCA_012515235.1 Candidatus Anammoximicrobium sp. | reverse complement strand
TGCCCGGTCGCCCACATCAGCGACGCTATGCCGTCGCCGTTCGCGGTGTTGTGACACTGGTTGCAGAGGCAAGCCCCGGCCGCATCGTCGATGTAGCGGAACCGATCGGTGCCGCCGCACTTCGGGCAGGCATGGTGCTTGCCATCCAGGAGAGAAGGGTCGATGCCACCCAGGGAGGAAAGCAGTTCCCGCCAACGCCCGGCCGCTGCCGACTTCACTTGCCCAACGTCGTATTGTCGCGTAGAATTCATCGTTGTGCTTCCTGCTTGCCCCCGCGGTGCCAGCCGATAACGGGGGCTTTTTCGTTCCGTCCGTCAAACGTACTCAACGTAACCAGCCGGCCGCTCTTGTTTCTGCCGCCGGGCGGGCCTGCTCTCAGGTCGCACGGAGCGGGTCGTCAAGAAGTCGTCCAGGTCGCTTCGCCGGATTCTGTAACGCGGTCGCTCGCCGTCGCTCAGATTGATTGCAGTCAGTGCCCCGCTCGCTATCCAACTGCGGATCTTGGATTCGCGGCAGCGGAGTAGCTTGCGTACTTCTGGCAGCGTCAACCATTCAGCGTTCATCGGTGCCCCCCTCCCGCTGCTTGGTTTGCCGGGTGGCCAGCCGCTGGCGACGTTCGGCCACGGGCAGCAGTTCGCGGAGAATCCGCGCCTCGGAACGCAAGTCATCCAGCCGTTGCCGGATGGTTGCCGGGTCGGGTATCGACTCGATTAGTTGCGGTCGGTCGATGGCAGATACGGTCATGTGTTCGGCCCTCCATGTGTCAGGATGGCCGTACTATACAGACCGTCAGTTGCCGGCTAGTTTCCAGCCGGTTTCATTTTGGAAACTCGGCGGAAACCCAAGTCAGAAAATCCGCGCAGCGAGACAACTTGCTTGGGTATCCTGCTTTTTCAAGCACCTTGTTGACACGATACATCGTTGTGCCAGTTTTTTCGGGCGGTAGAGAGTCTTCCCAAACTTCGGCTTCCACATCGTTGACATGTCGGCTTTCGCGTCCCCACATCGCATAGAGTAACTTCCAGGGAACCGGCCGCATGTTGTGACACGTGCCGTTGAATCGAAACCGGTTTGGCGGTAACGGCCCGTCCTGATCTTCGCTCACGTCGCCGCCGTCTTGCACGTCTCGGCTTGCCGGGTCGCCCTCTCCCTGCCCCGTCGCCTGGCCCGTCGCCGCCCCGGCCGCCTGCCCGGCCGCCCGGCCCGCCGTCGCCAGCAAGACAAGATCGAAAAGGGAAAGCTTGGTCGCATCCAGGAAGGAAATTCCAGCCCGCTCCGCCAAGCCATGCAGCGTTTCCCGCGGGATTTGTCCGCCGACGGTAGCCCGAAACTCTTCGCTCCCTACCGGGCAGGAATTGAAGGGCGGGGTTTCGATCTTCCTTGCCCACCACAAGGCCCCCACGTCGGCAAGGTTCGCCGCGGTGATCTTGATTGTCTCGCCCAGAACTCGCATCCGCAGATATGCGTCAAGCCCGCAGAGTTCACGTTCCGTCAGCATGATATCGCCCTCCCATTTGGCGAAGTCCCAAGAGGAAAGGAACCGGGCAACCCGTTGGGATGCGGGCTTTCGGGTCGCGAACCCTAGCCCGGTTGTTTTGATTCTACATCCAGCCTACTCGGCTACAAGCCGTAGGCGAGGCTTGGCGGCTTCCGGCTTCTCGCCCCAAATGTCAAGGATCCTTTCGGCCGCACTTCCACGCGGATGCTGCCGGGCGTTTTCGATTTCGGGCAACCAGACGGATTCAAGGGTTCGACGGGTCGGCCCCTCGGCACGTTCGATTGCCGCCCGGCAGCGTTGCAGGGCCACGGCCAACGGGTCTTGCCCCTGGACGTCGACCACGGGCGCCTGCAGCCCGGCCCCGGACCCGGCCACGCCGAACAACCAGTTCCGGACGTGTTCACAGACTCGCCGGATTCGTTCATCCGAAACCCGCTCACGATAGACGCCCCCCATCGTCGGATCTTGGTGGCCCATGATGACGTTCGCCGCTGGCCAGTCGAGACACTCGTCAGTCAGCGTCCGGTGTAGGTGGCGAAGTCGATAGAAGCTCAACCCGCGGCCTGCCAGCTTGGCCCGCTTCAACAGGCTGCGGAATTGCTCGCTCAGCCGATCGTCTGGCGTGCCTTTGTACATGACGATCCAACGCCCGCCGTGCGACGTGCGAAACGCCAATCCGTCGTCTTCCGGATTCTCTGCCGGCCCGCTGGCCTGCATTGCCGCTGCCACCGCTTCCCGCGTTTCCGGCCACAGCCACGCCCGCCGCTGGACGCCCGTCTTTCCGCGAACGTAGTCCAGCCATTCGCCCTTGATGGCGTGCTTGGGCAAAGTGGCGATGTCGGCTTGCCCCATTCCCGCGTTCAAGCCCAGCAGTAGGAAAGCCCGCTGGTTGACGTTGGCCAGTTTCAGCAGGTCGAGAACTTCATCCCGCGTAAACAGCCGCTCGCCTTTGGCCGCTCGTTCCAGCCGGGTCGTTTTCGCCGATGGCTTCCTGAAGTCGCCGTAGCGGGGTAGGTGATCAATTTTCCCGTTCTCGTGTGCCCACTTGAAAACCGACTTGATACGGGAGATCTCGTTGGCAGTCCGGACGGAGCCGTTGCGTTTGGTGATCGCTCGCCGCACCTTAGCGAAGTCATCCGGCCCGATGTCCGCAGCCGTGCGGGTCTTGCCCAGTACCTTGACCAGCGTCTTGCACGCTCGGATCAGTTCGGTTAGCGTCCGCTCGGATCGCTCGCCGGATTCTACCAACTGCCGCTTGGCGTTTAGGAAGTCGTTAACCAGTTCGCCCAGGGTGATACCGCCAGTCGGCTTGGACGGAGAGATTCCGTTCCGGGCATCTTCGCCGATTCGCAGCCATTCCCGCCATGCCGCTTCGCCTGTCGGATCGTCAGTAATTCGCCCCAGGTAGATGAGTTTGCCGCGGCACTTTTTCGCCCAGTAGCCGCTGCCGTGCGGAAAAGGGCGGGCCTCTTTAGAAACGGGCCTGCGATTGCGTGAACGAGAACGTTTGCTAGACTTGGCCATGTGGGCACCTCGCGGTAAAGGGTGTAGGTGTTCGCGTGACACCCGCTCGTCTCAAGCGGGCGGGTGTCGTTTTCAGTATCCTAGCAGATGACAAAACGGGTGTAAACGGGTGTATAAGAAAAACGCCCCCCAACTGGAAGACAAAAAAACACGGTAAAACACCGTGCGGAAGCGATTGGCGGGCTGGTGCCCCCCTCGGTCTTCAAAATCGCTGGGCCGTCCGTAAAGCGTGCGGCCGGTGGGTTCGATTCCCATTCGCTTCCGCCATTTGATTGATTCGGAGCTGTCACGGAATCTGGCCGATGGAGAAAACGCTCGTCACCTGGCACCCGCATGCCGTCACCCGCGAGGATCGCGAACGGTTGAATGGACACCGCGGTTGCGTCCTCTGGTTCACCGGCTTAAGCGGCAGCGGCAAGAGCACGATTGCCAACGCGCTGGACGGCAAGCTGCACGCGTTGTCCGTGCATAGCTTTTTGCTGGACGGCGACAATGTGCGGCACGGGCTGAACGCCGGTCCGGAGTTGCTGGCGGAGCATGGCGAGCAGTACGCGCGGAGATTCGGTTTGGGGTTCTCCGCCGAGGACCGCCAGGAGAATATCCGCCGCATCGGCGCGGTCGCGCAGTTGTTCGCGGCTGCTGGGATCGTGACGTTGACCGCGTTCGTGAGCCCGTATCGGCGAGATCGGGATGCGGTCAGGCGGATGGTGGAAGCCGGCGGCCGGCCGGGCGATTTTGTCGAAGTGTTTGTCGATACGCCGTTGGAAGTTTGCGAACAGCGTGATCCGAAGGGATTGTACCGCAAGGCGCGAGCCGGGAAGCTGCGCGGGTTCACCGGCATCGACGATCCGTACGAACCTCCGGCACGACCCGAGGTCACGTTGCGCGGGGGAGCCCAATCGCCGGACGACCTGGCGGACGCAGTTCTTACCTATCTGCGACAAACCGCCTGCATCGGCTGAAGAAACCCCGGAATCGGGACTCTTCCCTTCTTGCAGAACCCAGTGATTTTGCTAGGTTGACTTTTGAAGGCAGCGCCACGAAGTGTGGCGGGGCGGCGATCTGATTGCGGCTCCCCCGCACCATCGAGGCGGCTCGACAGCCGAGCAGAATTGGGGGCAGGTTCGTCCGCTGGCTGAACGGCTCAGTCTGTTTAGAGGCTTCTCGTGGACAGGTTCAGCGGCAGGCGGGCCCGGCTCAGGGGTCGAATCGCTTGGGAAATGCAAAAGGAGTCGGGCGGATGTTGAACAACGCACAGGACGACTCGGTGCAAACAGCGCGGGCTGCGTTGCGTGACAGCCCGGTGTTTGCCCTGCGGAATCTGGATGTCAGCACGGCGGGAGGTCGATTGGTCATCTCGGGAACCGTCAACTGCTTCTATCACAAGCAGCTGGCGCAGGAGATTGTCCGGAGCGTGGTGGACGGGGTCCGAGTGACGAATGCTGTTTCGGTCGAGGAATCGCCAGGTCGCCCGGAGGACGTCTGTCTGTCGGATGCCTTCCTCAGCTGAACTGCGCCAGGCTGGAATGGATTGAGGGAACCCGCGTGAGCATCGTTCGAGGAATAACTGTCGCCTCGCCAGAGTAGCCACCACACTCCGGGGGATGATCAGCAATCAACGCGGGACAGTTATTTCTCGAAAAACGCTCGTCTTTTCGCCGCCAACCGAGGTTCCCGGACGCCGATGGCTGCCCAGCGCAAAACAACACGCCGTCAATTCCTCCGAGGCCGTGCCGCGGTCGAGGCATTGCAGGATTTGGCTGCCGGGGATGGCCTTGCGCCGCTGCCGGAGCCTGCCACGGTCGCCGCTACGTCGTCCGCGGCTCCCGGCTACCTGATGCAGATCAGCCGCCGGGCGATGGCGACCGACTTCGAGATTCTCCTCCCCGCCGTTCAGCACGGCCGGGCCACGGAAGCCGCCTTGCAGGCGTTGGATCTGGTTGAGGAGTTGGAAAACCAGCTGACGGTGTACCGGCCGGGAAGCGAGGTCATGGCGATCAACGGCCGCGCGGCAGACGGTCCCGTCGCCGTCGAGGGACGGCTGTTCGCGCTGCTCCAGTTGGCCTTGACCCTGTCGCGTGAAACGGTCGGGGCCTTCGACATCACCGCGGGTCCCTTGTCGCAAGTCTGGGGCTTCTCGCGGCGAGCGGGACAGTTGCCTGCGGCGGAAGCGTTGGCCCAGGCAATGTCGCGCGTGGGCTATCGCCACCTGGAACTGGATGACGAACGGCACACGATCCGGTTCCTGCGGCGCGGCGTCGAGATCAACCTGAATGCGTTGGGCAAAGGCTATGGCGTGGATCGCTGCGCCGAATTATTGCGGGCGGCGGGAGTCGCGAACTTCCTGATCCACGGCGGACAGAGCAGTGTTCTGGCCGGCGGGGCGCCAGCGGACAGCGACGACGATGTTCGGGGCTGGTCGGTCGCGCTGCGACATCCCCTGAAGCCCCAGGTGCGTCTGGCGGAAATCTGGCTTTGCGACCGAGCCCTGGGGACTTCCGGATCGGGCGTCCAGTTCTTCCACCACCAGGGCCGCCGCTATGGACACGTGCTCGACCCGCGGACTGGCTGGCCAGCGGAAGGCATCCTGTCGGCCACCGTGCTGGCGCCCAGCGCCGCCTTGGCCGATGCGCTCTCGACCGCGTGCTTCGTGATGGGACGGCAGGGCGTCGAAGAGTACTGCCGGAACCATCCCGAGGTGTCGGCGATCCTGGTTTGCCCCGGCCAGCGCAGCGGCAGCCTTGACATCGGGGCCTATGGTATGCCCCCCGACGATTGGCGACGACTGGATCTGCCGGCCGGCCCAGCCCCCCACCAAGTCGAACCGCCGAAGCCAGCGCCGTCGGGGCCTTGAGCGGCCACCCCTGGATGAGCGACATGCCGCAGCGCCCTCGGCCGCGGTCGCTGCCCAACGCCGCACCCACCGGACGCTGACTCGTTCTGGCCAATCTGCGCGGCGAGTGGTCCCCCACCGCATCGCAACGGCATCCGCAAGCACTTCCGCCGCGGTCTCCGGCCCTTGCCACAAAAAAACGGCGATGGCGGAGGGACAAGGAGCCGCCCCGGACACGCCAAAGCCGGACAGCTGGCGAAGCGGCGGGCTTTGCGAGGTTCAGAAAAACTTGTTCTGTCGTTTAATTTGCAGTTGTTGGCGGCAGAAAAGTTTCTAAGATATGGGCGTGCTTGCTACCCGGTGGTGTAATTGGCAACACTAGGGATTTTGGCTCCCTCATTCCAGGTTCAAGTCCTGGCCGGGTAGCTCTTCAATTCTGGCTTGTCAACCTGTCGAAAAAAGGGGGACTGGCTCCGAGCTGCGCTGGAGACACGCGAGGAAAAACGACC
>JAAYYU010000149.1 GCA_012515235.1 Candidatus Anammoximicrobium sp. | reverse complement strand
TTTCATCAGACAGCGCAAATTTCATGCCAAAGAGGCTAGCGCAAATTTCGTGCCAAAGAGCGATGCGCAAAACATGTGCCGTTCATTGTCGTGTTACAGGAAATCATCAAAGTGAGTACCATTGGGCGTCAGCCCCCCGGTTCTGAACAGGACGACCTGCCGGGAACCGGGGGGCTGACGCCACCCCGCTCGCCACCCCCGGGTGCGCGCGTCACGCGCGCATCCTACGGCCTGATGCTCTAAGGGGCCATGTCACGACACCGCCAACTCTCGCAGCGCGAGCGACCGGTAGTCGATCTTGCCTAAGCCGTACTCGTGCCCTTTGACGATCGAGGGGATGTCCGCCGGCTTCTTGCCGACGACCTCGGCGCCCCACGCATCCAGGGCTACGATGTCGGTGCCGGCGGCGAGCGTCAGTTTCGTCTCGACGTCTTCCAACTTCCCGCCCTTGGGGCCGTTCGCCTTGAGGATTCGAATGGCGTCCAAAACGCACAATTGCGGCTTGAGGAAACGCGTCAAGTCCGCCAGGCTGGGCGCAATGGCCTGATGGAAGACATTCCGCTTCTCGATCACGCCCATGTAGTTCTTCATGCACAGCGTCAGCTCGGCCAAGCGATGATGCTTGGCGATCGGGACGTTGATCACCAGGTCCGTCTCCATGATTTCCGGATAGACGGGGATCGTCTTGACCTGTTCGCCGCCGATCCGGGCTTCCTTGAACCGCGTCCGGTCCAGGAACACGACTTTTGCGCCCGCCGCCCGCGCCGCCTCGGCAATGCCGCTGGTGTGGTACGTCTTCTCTGCCACGTCACAGGGGTTGTCGCCCACTTTCACAGTCTTGGCGCCCGCGTCGAAGCACATCCGAATGAGCGTGGCGACCACGTCGGGGTTGGTGTTCGCGGCCTGTTCCGGCGTGCGGTCCCAGCCGATGTTGGGCTTGACCCAGACCACGTCGCCGCGGCTCACAAACCGCTTCATCCCGCCCAGGGCCTCGATCGCCTGCTCGGTGAGCTTGACGGCGATGTTTTTCAAGCCCGCCTCCGCGGCCGGCTGGGCGCTGCTCCACTTGGCAATGGCCATCTCGGCGGGCTTGGCCGCCGCCTGGCCAAACAGCGAATCCGCCTGAGCCGCCAGCAAACCGGCGGCGGCCGCGCCCATCAGGAATTCTCGTCGGGAATGCTCGCCCATGATCACTCTCCTTCTGCGGCACAGGGGCCGCACGCGAAAGGCCGAAGTCGTTTTCACCCGCTGACGTAATATCAGCACAATAACCAAAATTCCGCATAAGACAAGACGTCCGCCCCGGAGTTCGATCCGCGATCGGGCAGTCCGCACCGGCTTTGCCCGCCGCCTGACGCCATGACGTTCAATCCAGCGACACCGCGGGACGGGGGCGGCCGCGTCGAGCGGACGACCAGGGCCCCTTGCCGGCCGCCGGACTGCGGCGATCCCGCCTAACGGCAAACGCGGCGGCGGCGACAAGTCCAAACAGCACAATCGCAGCAGCCCACCGCAGACGGACCGGCCAAGACACGGGCGTGCGGCCCAACTGCACGCGAATTTCGTGGCCGGCGGCCAGCGGGGCGCCGACAGACTGATACACGAGTTCCTCCGGCGGCCCGCCCGCCACAGGCGGCAGGTTGCACGCGACCTCGCCGGCCGGCTCGTGTTCGACGCGCACCCGGATCGCTTCGCAGGGGGCGTCCAACGTCCGCTGCCAGGCACGCGTTCCAGACCGGCTGCGCAGCGTGTAAGTGAACTTCAGCCATTGTTGTCCGGGCAGCCAAGGCATCCCCGTGACGAGCTGGCCGTGGACGACCTGAAACTCGCGGCCAAAACGCTCTTTCTCAAACGTCACCCGCTCGAAGTCGGACGGGATGTTCAGCCGCAATGTGACCGGCACCCCGTCGGCAGTCGCCGCGCGGCCCACATAGGTGGCTGCCGTAGGATTGTGTACCAACAGGCTTTCGGCCACGTGGACCGCGTCCGGTTCCGTGCCGAGGACGACCTCGTGCCGACGAATCACCAGCGGACAGGACTCCGCGAGGGCGTCCCGGACTTCGAGCGTGACGTAGGCCGTCGGATGGCTGGAGGTGAGTCCCACGCGCCGGCCCGGATAGTGAATCTCGTCGCGGTTCGCGCCGGGCAGGTACAGGTACTCCGCGCCCACCGGCAGGCCCGCAAACTGGTAGTTTCCCTCCAAGTCCGTGACCGTCTGGGCGACGGGCGCAAACTCGCCTTCGACCTGGGCGCGCAGAATCACCTCGGTCTGCCCGCAGGGCGTGTCGTTTCTCGAACCGTTCACGACCCGGCCGCGGATCACGCCGCCCTCCGACGGCGATGGATCTGACACGGCCAGGACCAACGTGAATGCGACAGGAACCAGGAACACGATGCGTTTCCTTTTCTGGCCTTTCGGCGGCTTGAAAATCAGGCCGCGACGGCCGCCGATCCGTTGGCGGAACTCCCGGCAACCGCGGGCGACTCCCCCGCACGCTCCACCGACTGCGCGTCCGCCGCCGGACGGACAAGACCCAGCTGAGCGCGCCGCCGACAGACCAGCCAGACGAAGAACACGGTCAGGATGACGACGTTGACCGCCAGCGCGATCCGCATCGGCGGGGCCAGTTCCGAGGCGACCGGGTGCAAGCCGCGATACCAGCGCGTGGCCATCACGACCCACGGCACGTCCAGTCCGCCCACCAGGGCCAACACCGCGGCCACACTCGCCCGGCGGTGCGGATCGAATCCGCACCAACGAACCAGCAGAATCGCCGTATACACGACCCACAGGATGAACGCCGTGGTCAACCGCGGGTCCCATTCCCACCAACTGCCCCACGCCGCGCGAGCCCACAGCGAACCGCTGGCCAGCGTCAAACTGCAGGCCGCCCATCCCCACTCGCCCGCCGCCTGAGACCAATGGTCCCAGCCCAGGTCTCGCCGCGCAAGGTAAACCAACCCGCTGGCTTCCATCGCCAGAAAACCCAGCAGCCCCAGCCAGGCCAGCGGAACATGAACGTACACAATCCGCTGCGTGGACCCCATCGACAACTCCGTGGGCGCCAGCCAGCCGACCGCTCCCACGGCCGCCAAAATCCCAACGACCATCAACGGCCCCAAAACGCGTGGTTTCGCTTTGCGTGTCACCATCACACCATTCCTCAATCAGATTGAATTCTGGGGCCGCCCGCGACAAACACCGTCGGCAGGATTTGCGACGCGCGCGAGACACTGCGCACGAGTAGGCACTGCCAACAAGTAGGCACTGCCACACCGGGACGGCACTGCCGCGACGGGACGGCACTGCCGCACACTTACGTTTTTCCTCTTTCCTCTGTTCGCGGTACCGGGTCGGCCGATGCCCACCGGCGGCGTTCGCGTGCTCGTGACAGCGGCGGCGGAACGATGCGACGAAGGGAATTCGACGTGGGAGTCTCGTCCCGCCGTTCGTCCCTGGCCGCGTCTGGCGTCTGGCCGCCGGCCTGCCGCGCAGACTTCCGCCAACTCGGCCACAGCCGCACCGCAGTCCCCACCACCATCACGACTCCGCCCAGCCACAACCAGCGCATCAGCGGGTTCTCGACAAGCGACAAGTACCATTGGCCGTCCTCCGTGCCGCCGTGCAGGATGGTGTAGAAATCGCCGGCCCACGTGGACTGGATCGCGACCTCGGAGGTCCAGACCTCCTGCAACCGATGGTAGTGCTGGGCCGGCGCAAGCGTCGCTTCCAGACGCCCGCCTCGCGAGATCTCCAGCACCGCTTCGCCGATCAGTTTGTCGGGCAACTCCCGCTGCTTCACGCCCGCCAACCGGATCGTACGGCCGGCCCACTCGACCGTCTGCCCTTCCCGCAGCGTGAATTCCCGTTGGCGTTTGCCCAGCGACGAGCCGGTCACGCCGACCGCCAGGCAGATCAGGCCTAGATGAATCAGAAACCCTGCGTACTGGCGGCGTCCTGCGCGCCAAGGCGAATGCCTGAACCGGCCGAACGGCGGCGTCTTGCCCTGCGTCCCGTCCACGATCCAAGCGCCCGCCAACGCGGCAAGGGCCAACCCGGCAAGCCCAGCCACGGCCCAGCCGAGCGGATGTTCGACGCCGCAGACGACCGCCGCCGCGGCCGCCAGGCCGCCTGCACAGGCCGCACCGATCAGCCACTTCTTCTGCGCCTCGCTGGGACCGCGGCCCCACCGCAACAGCGGCGCCAACGCGGTGGTCAACAGCAGCGTCAGGCCGGTGGGAATCAACACTTGGTTGTAAAACGACGGCCCCACCGCGACGGCTTGACCGCAGATCAGACTCGACAAGGCCACGCTCAACGTTCCGACCACCGCCGCGGCTGCCAACAGGAGCAGACAGACGGTCGCCAACAGCACGAACGCCTCGCGGCTGAACGCGCTGCCCAGCGGCCGCTGAGGCGCCAGCGCCGCACGCCGCCAAACCAGACCCGCCACTCCACCACTGCTCAGGCCGATCATGAGGCCCAGGAACAGCCAGCCGAGCGGCGACGTGCTGAAGGCGTGCAAACTGGAAAAAACTCCGCTGCGCGTCAGAAACGTGGCGAAGTTGCACAGGGCAAACGTCGCGATCGTCAGGCTGAGCGAGGTCTTCTTCAGCACGCCCGCGTGTTGCCAGGCCAGCAGCGCGTGGATCAAGGCCGTCCCGGTCAGCCACGGGATCAGCGATCCGTTCTCCACCGGGTCCCAGCCCCAGTAACCGCCCCACCCCAATTCCTCGTACGCCCAGTCCGCGCCTAACAGAATGCCGACTCCGGAAACGCACCAGGCCGCCACCACCCAGGGCCGGGCTTGCCGAACCCAACGCGCGTCCAACTGGCCGCTGGCAAGCGCCGCGACGGCCACGGCAAAGGGCACGGTCCAAAGGGCATACCCCAAAAACACCACCGGCGGATGGATCAGCATGGCCGGATGCTGCAGCAAGGGACTGAGCCCCGCGCCTTCGCGCACCGGCGCCAGACTGCCCTCCATCGGGTCGGCAGCGAAAACCAACACCGCAGTCAGAAAGCACAGACACGCCATCAGGATGCCGAACACGACGTCGCGCGACGAGTCCGGCCAGCGTCGGCGTGCGACTCCGTGACGGGATTCCGCTCGCGGAGCGAGCGGTCTGAGGTCGTGAGAGCGCGGCCACCAGCGGTAGACCAGCGCTACCACGCCCAACAGCCAGGCCCACACCAGCAGCGAGCCAGCCTGACCGACCCACAGAGCCGACAACGCATACTGAGCCGGCAGGAGCCGGCTGGAGTACTGCGCGGCGTAGGCAAACGTAAAGTCCCTGCGGTACAGCGCCCACGCCAAGATGGCGCTTGCGGCACCCAAGCCCAGCACGCTTACTCCCGCGGCCCAGCCACCGGCCCAACGCACGCGGCGATGCGAGCGCGCCGCGCCGGCCACGCAGGCAAAGGCGGCAAAGCCCGAACCGACAAAGGCGGCCAAGAGACAAATCTCGCCCAGAATTCTCACGGGCCTTCCTCCGACCGCTGGGATTCGTACTTGCTAGCACACCGGGTCAAGACCTGGTCGCCGCACAGCTGACCGTCCGCCTTCAAGCGTCCCGCCACGACGACCTCTGCGTTCTCCGTCAGGTTGTCGGGTAACGGTCCGCGGCAGACCACGTTCAGCGTGCTGGCCCCGTCCTGCAGACGGAACCTGGCCTGCGAGCGATCGGCCGCAATCCGCAGCGATCCGGGCTCGATACCGCCGCTGACACGGACGCGCTGGCCCGCCAACGGCCCTGCGCGAGCCGCGCATTCGGCGACCGTCACGTAGTAGTCCCAGCTAGCAGAAGCGCCGACGTACGCCATGACCGACGTCGCGGCGACGACGATCCCGACGCCCAATGCCAGCTTGAAGCGAGGCTCCATTCCTGACCTTCCTCCCACCGCCGCCGGACCAGGCGGCCGCGGTTCGTGTGTCCGCCAAGCCACGGCCCTCCCGCCGGCAGCCGCGTGTTCCGCAATCCGAGCCGGCCGAGGGGCGGGGAAAACTACCAGAATCTCTCGGAGGTGTCAAAGTGAATGCGCGCCAGACGACGGACCTCAAGCCCGAAAAAAAGGCCCCCCCCGGCGTCGCCTCGCACGCCTGGCGGACGCCGGCGCGTCCGGGATTCACGGGCGCCACCCAGCACGGCGCAGGACGATCGAGTCAGAACCGTGCGCATCGCGGCGGTTCGCGGCCATGCCCCGGCGATAACCATGCTCGACGAACGCCGCGCCGTATGTCACAATGCCCGCATGACCATACCATTACGACAGCTGGGACAATCGGATCTGTGGATCTCCCCCGTCGCCTTGGGCTGTTGGCCGCTGGCAGGAATCACCAGCGGCGCGATGAGCGACGAAGCGGCGGTGGCCGTGATGGATGCGGCACTGGCAGCGGGCGTGAACCATCTGGACACGGCCTACGCCTACGGCCGCAACGGCGAAAGCGAACGGCGCATTGCGCGGGCTGTGCGCAACCGGCGCGAGCAGGTCGTCCTGGCGACCAAGGTGGGCATCTACTGGGACCAGGACGGCGGACTGCAGCGGACCGGCCGTCCCGGCTTGCTCCGGCGGCATTTCGAGGAAAGCTGCCGGCGACTGGAGGTGGAGCAGGTCGACCTGCTGTACTTGCACGCCCCGGCCGAGGATGCTCCCTTGGCCGAAACCGCGGGTTTCTTTCGCGAGGTCTTGGCCGAGGGAAAGACGCGAGCTGTCGGCGTGTCGAACCTGACCGTCGAGCAGTTGGAAGCCTTTGCCGCCGAGTGCCCGATCGCGGCCTGCCAGGTGCGCTACAACCGGCTGCAGCGGGAGATCGAAGCCGATGTTCTTCCGTGGTGCCGTGCGCGCGGCGTGAGCGTGGTGGCCTACGAGCCGCTGGCGTTAGGCCTGCTGACGGGCAAATTCACCCGCGATCACGTCTTTGCGGAAGACGACTGGCGGTGCCGGTCGCCGCTGTTCGCGGGACAGGCGTGGCTCGATAACCTGGACGAGGTCCAGCGGCTGCGCGGGCGGGCGGCGGCGTCCGGGCACTCGCTCGCCCAGTGGGCGGTCGGCTGGACGATCACGCGGCCCGGAGTGACGGTGGCCTTGTGCGGCGCGAAACGGCCCGATCAGATCCGCGAGACCGCCCAGGCCATGTTCCTGGCGGAAACCTGGCAAGACCGCGGGGACTAGCGGGACAACTCCGCCGCCGCGCCCTTTCGAACCACACGCAAAGGAGAAATGATGACAAGAATAACGCTCCAATTGGCTGTGATGTTTGGATTCCTGGGGCTGTCCGCAACGCACGCGGCCGACGCGCCGGCGCCGAGACCGGCAACGGTCCCGCGCGCAATCGTTCTGCCCGACAACTGCAACACGCCCGACGCCATGGCCGTGCTGCCCGATGGAACGCTCATCCTCTCGGTGCCGAACTTCACCGATCCCACGTCGCCCGGCGTGCTGATGAAGATCGCGCCCGACGACCGCGTCTCTTTGTTCTGCAAGCTGCCGCCGCATCCGCAGACCGGCGGCGTGTTTCCCATGGGTGTCCGCCAGGCGCCGTCGGGCGACCTGTACGTGGCCGACTGCCAGATCCTGGACACAACGCCCGACAACTCGCGGCTGCTGTGCGTCCGCGTGACCGACGGCCGATCGGGCCAGGTCGAAGTGGTGGCCGACGGGCTGAACGTCGCCAACGGCGTGGCGATCCGCGACGGTTATGTCTACGTCACCGATTCGGAGACGGGCAAGACCGCCGACGGCGCGGTCGCGAGTTCCGTGTACCGGTTCCGCCTGTCCGACCGCGGCGTGCAAGTGCAGAAGGGGGGCGGCGATCCGCATCTGGTCGCCACGCTGAAGACCGTCAGCAAGGAGATCCCCGTCGGCGCCGATGGAATCGACTTCGACGAACACGGCAATTTGTACGTCGCCAACTGTGGCGATGCGGTCATCGAGAAACTCGTGCTGAACCAAGCGGGTCGCGTCGTCCAGCAGACAGCGCTCACCGCTTCCGGCCAGATGAAATCCGCCGACGGCATCTTCTACGACCGCTCCACGCAGCAGATCTTCGTCGCCGACGTCCTGGCCAACGCGATTCGGGCCGTGACGCTCGACGGCCGCGTGAAAACGGTGGCTCAGAGCGGCGACAACGACGGTTCCGCCGGCCAACTGGACGGCCCCAGCGAAGCGGTCGTCCGCGGCCAGGAACTGATCGCCGCCAACTTTGACCGGGTCTTTCCCGGCTCGGTCAACACCCAGTCCGAAAAACCGTACACGCTGGCCGTGCTGAACAAGGCCGGGCAGCCGTAGTCCCCAGCGTCCCGAGGGCCGGTTCTTCGTCACGGGCTTTCCCAAGATCAACAACGATCTTGCCCGAACCTCGGGCCGAAGCGTCGGAAGCGGACGAACTGGCCGGACCTCACTCCCCCAGCACTGCCTGCCATCCGATGAAGCAGGACCTGCCGCGCGGCGGCCAAAAGTCCTGCCGACTGATTGCTTTCCACCCTCACCCCAAAACTGCAAAAAAGGAGTCCGCCATGAACGTCTTGCGTTGTCTGTCTGTTGGCCTCGTCGCCCTCGTCGCGGGGCTTCCCGCGGCAAACGCCCGCGCTGCCACGCTGCACGTGGGCGCGGCCAGTTGCGACATCACCCCCGACATGCCGTCGTTTCTCCACGGCTCGTTTTCGGCGCGCGTCTCGACGGGAGTTCAACACCCGTTGACCGCCAACGTCTTGGCACTGGAGTCGCGCGAAGGCGACCGCGGTGCGGATTCGGCGATCCTGATCAGTGTCGACACGTGTGTCGTGCGAGCCAGTTTCCTGCTGCCGCTGCGCGAGGCGATCCGGCAGCAATTGCCGGAGTTCGATCTGGGCAAGTTGATTGTCGCCGCCACCCACACGCATACCGCGCCGACCACGAAAGACGGCGCTTTCAAGCAGCAGGAGGGAGTCCAAGTCCCGTCGGAGTACGTCACGTTTGCCGTCGCCAGGATCGCCGCCGCCGTCAAACAGGCGTGGGAGACGCGTCAGCCGGCCAAGTTCGCCTACGGCTTGGGCCATGCCGTGGTGGCCTACAACCGCCGGGCCGTCTATGCCAACGGCACGGCCGTCATGTACGGGCGGACGAACGATCCCAACTTCCGCGCCGTCGAGGGCATGGAAGATCATGATGTGAACTCGATGTTCTTCTGGGACGCCAGCGACAAACTGCTGGCGATCGTCGTCAACGTCTCCTGCCCGTCGCAAGAGGTGGAAGGACTTCGCCTGATCTCGTCCGACTTCTGGGGCCCGACCCGCGAGTCGCTCAAGGAGAAATACGGCCAGGACGTCACGGTCCTGGGGCTGTGCGGAGCGGCCGGCGACCAGTCGCCCCATCTCCGCTATCGCCAGGCCGCCGACGACCGCATGACGAAACTGCGAAATCTGGACCGGCTGCAGGAGATCGCCCGCCGGATCGTCCACGGAGTCGACGAGGCGTATGAGGCCGTGCAGAACGTCAAACAGGATGACGTGGTCGTGAAACACCAGTCTGCCGTAGTCCAGGTTCCCGAGCGGATTGTCACGGAGGCGGAGTACCAGTCCTGCAAGGCCGAAGTGGAACGCCTGAAGGCGAATCCGGGCGACGGCCGCGGCAACTGGAACGCCCGCGTCGTCGCCCGTTACGAGCGGCTGAAAACCAATCCCGCCCCGCTGTTCCCCACGCCGGTCAACGTGCTTCGCATCGGCGACGCGGTGCTGTGTACGAACCAGTTCGAGTTGTACACCGACTTCGGAGTCCAGATGAAGGCCCGCTCCAAGGCCGTGCAGACCTTCGTCGTCCAGTTGGCCAACGGAGCCGGAAAACCCCAGCCGCCGGCCGAGGCTCCGCCAGAGGACAAGACCGACTGGCATTATTCGTCCAGCGGGACCTACCTGCCTTCCGAGCGGGCCGTCCAGGGCGGCGGCTACGGCGCCGTGATCCAGAGCAACACGGTGGGCCCCGAAGGCGGGCAAGTGCTCGTCGAAGAAACACTGAAGATGATCAACGCCATGTTTTGAACGTCGCGCGCCCAGCCGCAGGGCGGCGGGCCGTCCGGTCAGTCTGTTCCGTGCCACCCGTGAATGAAGAAGGAGTCTGCCATGCGCGTTTTGCCTTGCCTTTTCGTTTCCCTCGTCGCGATCGTCGCGGCGTTTCCCGCGGCCGGCGCCCGCGCGGCGACACTGCACGTCGGCGCGGTCAGCTGCGATATCACGCCCGACGTGCCGTCGTTTCTTGCGGGCCAGTTTTCACCGCGCGTGTCCCAGGGAGTGGAATACCCCTTGACGGCCAACGCCCTGGCGCTGGAATCGCGCGAGGGCGACAAACCGCTGGATTCGGCGCTGGTGATCAGCGTCGACACGGCGGTCGTGCGGGCCAGCTTTCTGCTGCCGATCCGGGAAGCAATTCAACAGCAACTGCCGGATTTCGACCTGGGCAAGTTGATTGTCGCCGCCACGCACACCCATTCCGCGCCGCCCACCAAGGACGGTGCTTACAGGCAGCAGGAAGGCGTCCAGGTCCCGTCGGAGTATGTCAAGTTTGCAGCCGCCCGAATCGGCGCCGCCGCCAAACAGGCGTGGGACCAGCGCAAGCCGGGCAAGTTCTCTTACGGCTTGGGCCATGCGGTGGTGGCCTACAACCGCCGGGCCGTCTATGCCAACGGCACGGCCGTCATGTACGGGCGGACGAACGATCCCAACTTCCGCGCCATCGAAGGCATGGAAGACCATGACGTGAACTCGATGTTCTTCTGGGACGCCGGCGACAAGCTGCTGGCGATCGTCGTCAACGTCTCCTGCCCGTCGCAAGAGGTGGAAAGCAATCGCCTGCTGTCCTCGGACTTCTGGGGCTCGACCCGCGAACTGCTCAGGGAGAAATACGGCCAGGAGGTCACGGTCCTGGGGCTGTGCGGAGCCGCCGGCGACCAGTCGCCGCACCTCCGCTATCGCCAGGCGGCCGATGATCGCATGACCAAACTGCGGAATCTGCAGCGCCTGCAGGAGATCGCCCGCCGGATCGTCCGCGGAGTCGATGAGACCTTCGAGGCCGTGCAGAACGACAAGCAGGAAGACGTGGTCGTGAAGCACCTGTCTGCGGTGGTCAACCTGCCGGAACGGCTTGTCACGGAGGCGGAATACCAGTCCTGCAAGGCCGAAGCGGAACGTCTGAAGGCCAATCCGGACGATGGCCGCGGCAACTGGAACGCCCGCGTCGTCGCCCGCTACGAACGGCTGAAGACCGATCCCCGTCCGCTGCATCCCACGCCGGTCAACGTGCTCCGCATCGGCGACACGGTGCTGTGTACGAACCAGTTCGAGTTGTACACGGACTTTGGAGTCCAGATGAAAGCCCGCTCGAAAGCCGTGCAGACCTTTGTCGTCCAATTGGCCAACGGCGCCGCCAAGCCCCAGCCGCCGGCCGAGGCGTCGGCAGAGGTTCAGAACTACTGGCTCTACGGCTCCAGCGGAACCTACCTGCCTTCCGAGCGGGCCGTCCAGGGCGGCGGCTACGGCGCGGTGATTCAAAGCAACGTCGTCGGTCCCGAGGGCGGGCAGATCCTGGTCGAAGAAACCGTCAAGATGATCAATTCCATGTGGTGACGCCGCCTGCGGTGCAAGAGAACAGGCGTCGTGGCATCGCTGTTAACCCCATTCCCAGGAGGACATCATGAAGTGCTTGTATCCCGTTGCCGTCTGGTTTTTGCTAGTCCTGCCTTGCCCCGCCGCGCAATTCTACGTGGGGGCGGCAAGCTGTGATTTCACCCCGCCCAAGCCGGTGGCGCTCGACGGCCAGATGGGCACGCGGATTTCCCGCGGAGCCCTGACGCCGATTACCGCCAACGCGATCGCCCTGGAGAGCCGGGACGGGGACCGATCGCTGGCCAGTTGCATCCTGGTTTCGCTGGACATGGTCGGGATCCGACCCGAGCTTGAAACGCCGATCCGCGCCGCGGTGAAAAAGCAGCTGCCGGATTTTGAAGTCACCAACCTGATCCTGTCCGCCACGCACACGCACACCGCCCCGGTGGCGGACGCCAAAAAGTATTACATCCCGGAGAATGCCGACTGCATGCGGCCGGCGGAGTTCGTGCTCTGGGCGGCCGAGCAAATTGCTCCGGCCATCGCCCGCGCCTGGAACGGTCGCGCGCCCGGCCAGTTCTCGTACGGACTGGGGCACGCCGTCGTGGCGTACAACCGCCGCAGCGTGTATGCCAACGGTTCGGCTGCAATGTATGGCAAGACGAACCGCCCGGAGTTTCGGGGCATCGAAGGCGTGGAGGACCACGACGTTAACACGATGTTCTTCTGGGACGCGTCCGACAAGCTGTTGGCGATGGTCGTCAACGTTTCCTGCCCCGCCCAGGAGGTCGAAGGATTAAGCGAACTTCATGCCGACTACTGGCATCCGACGCGGCAAATGCTGCACGGCAAATTCGGCGAGGAGGTCTGCGTCGTCGGCCTTTGCGGAGCGGCGGGAGACATGTCTCCGCACACCCAGTACCGCAAGGCGGCCGAGGACCGCATGTCGGCCCTGCGGAAGCTCTCCCGCATCGAGGAAATGGGTCGGCGGATCACCTGGGCCGTGGAGGAAAGCTACGAGCCCGCCAAGTCCGTCAAGACGACGGACGTGCTCCTGAAGCATGAGTACGCCATGATCTCCGTGCCCCAATACCGCATCACCGAAGCGGAATACAAGCAGACGAAAGCCGAGGCGGAGAGCCTCAAGAAAGCGATGGAGAAGGACCCGAACAAGGTCCGTCTGTTCGACTGGGCCAATACCGTGGTCGCCCGCTACGAAGCCCAGCAGACCGATCCGGACGCCGCGTTTGACGTTCCGATCCACGTCCTGCGGATCGGCGACACGGCCCTGGCCACGAATCCGTTCGAGTTGTTCACCAGCTACGGCATCCAGATCAAAGCCAGGTCGAGTGCCAAGCAGACGTTCGTCGTCCAGTTGACCGATGGCTGTGCCATCTGCGGTTCCTCCAGTTCCGCCGGGTATCTGCCGACCGCTCAAGCGTATCGGGGAGGCGGTTACAGCGCGATCGTCAAGAGCATTGCCGTCGGCCCCGAAGGCGGCCAGGTGCTGGTGGAAGAAACGCTGGCTCGGATCAAGGCGATGTGGTGATCCGCGCGGCCGACCCTTGCGGTGGAGCATGCGCGCCGGGCCCCGTCGCCGGGCGCGCCGCCGCCGCGGCGACAAGCACGGTCGCGGCAACAGGCACGGTCGTGGTCTCCGCGGAACCGTCGTCTCGGTGGACGGCGGTCCGATCTCGAGCCGGGAAATGGCCGTGTCCCGTGGCCTGGGGCGCTGTCGAGGGCGGCACGTTGCGGTGTGTGGCACGACGTTTTTTTCCGCGGCGCAGGTTGACACGAAGTTCCATCCGTGCGACGTTGAAGTGGTACGGCGAGACACTCTTCAACAACAGGTCGTTTCGTTGCGGCGCGCGCAGTGCCAGCGGCGGCGTTTCCAAGCTAATCGCCGGACACGCTGACAACGGTAGTGAAAGCGAGCAGTCACTTCTTCCAAGGAGCAACGGGTAAGATCAAAAGGAGTCCGGTCCGCATTCTCTCATCATTCATCGGCCTCTCGCAACGCGGCCGTAAGGCGTGCCTGGAAAGACACCCTTCCACTATTCTGGGGAGATCCTAGCGATGAAGACTTTCCAACAGCAGCGCGGTTTCACGCTCGTGGAACTGCTGGTCGTGATCGCAATCATCGGAATCCTGGTGGCCTTGTTGCTTCCAGCGATCCAAGCTGCCCGTGAGGCGGCGCGGCGCACGCAGTGCGCGAACAACATCAAGCAGTTGGGGCTGGCGTTGCACAACTATCACGACACGTATCATGCCCTGCCTTACCTGTCCGTCCAGGCCACCGCGGCCAACCAGTTTGTCAGCGGTCTGGTCGGGATGCTGCCGTTCGTCGAGCAAGGGACGTTATTTGACGAGATCGCTTCGACGACCACGTACGGCACCGTCACCTACCCGCCGTACCAGAGCTACTTCAGCAAAACCACCGCCTATGTTCCCTGGACCACAATGATCCCCGGCTACCGGTGCCCGTCGGACCCCGAGTTCAACGAGAAGAACCCCGACGGCTACGGTCGAAACAGCTATTGTTTCAGCGTGGGCGATTGGACGCCTCGCGTCTACGACACGGGCACTCGCGGGCCGTTCGCCTGCCGCAAGACGTTCAATTTCAGCGCGGTCACGGACGGGCTGAGCAACACGATCGCGATGAGCGAACGCTGCCTGGGCACCGCCCAGGGACAGAAGGTCAAGGGAGGCGCGGTCAACAACCAGACGAGTATCGGGACCTCGCCGACGGCCAACAGTCCGATCGGCTGCATGAGCACGTTGGGAGAAAGCGGCCTGTATCGGTCCGGGTTGACGTACAGCGCCTGGCGCGGCGGCAGCTTGTGGTTTGCCGGCTTTCCCTCCACGACGATGGTCAACACCATCCTGCCACCAAACGGCCCGACGTGCCTCCGCACCTCGGACGGCGCCGAACAGATGCTGGTTCCGCCGACCAGCCACCATCCGGGCGGAGTGCACGTGGTGTTCTGCGACGGCGCAGTGTCGTTCATCAGCGACTCCGTCGATACGGGCAACCTGGCCCTGCCAAGCACCAGTGCGGGTGTGTCGCCCTATGGCGTCTGGGGCGGGATGGGCTCGAGGGAAGGCAGCGAAGCTCTTTGATGGAAAACGTCACGGCCAAGTCGCCTCGAGTTAGCCGTTCCAAGTGGCGAAAAACACGTTTTATAGCGATTTCACGGTACGGTCTCATTTTTCGGAGGTCCGACATGAGAGATGCTGGAAAGCAACGGGGATTCACCCTGGTGGAATTACTGGTGGTCATCGCCATCATCGGGATCTTGGTGGCCCTGTTGCTCCCGGCCATCCAAGCGGCCCGCGAAGCGGCGCGGCGGACGCAATGTTCCAACAACCTGAAGCAACTCGGCGTCGCCCTGCACAACTACCACGACACGTACCAGTCGCTGCCCTACCTGTCGATTCAGGTCAGCGCGGCGCACCAGTACTTGAGCGGCCTGGTCGGCATCTTGCCTTTCATCGAGCAAGCTGCGCTGTACGACGAGATCACGAAAAGAAGCACCATCGGCGGCACGGTTTACCAGCCCTACGACAAGTATCCACCTAGTGCCGGTTATACCCCGTGGCACGCGATGATTGCGTCCTATCTCTGCCCCTCCGACCGCGAGGCGAGCGAACGGAGCAGCACCGGCAGCATCGCGGGATGCGGCCGCAACAGTTACTGCTTCAGCGTCGGCGACTGGACGCCCAGCGTCTGGCAGAACACCACGCGCGGGCCGTTCGCGTGCCGGAAGGGCTTCAGTTTCAGGGCGATCACCGACGGCCTGAGCAATACGATTGCGATGGGGGAACGCTGCCTGGGCACGGCCGGCGGTCAGCTGGTCAAAGGAGGCGGCGTCGCCAACCAGAGTTCCGTCGCGACCGCGTCCACAGCAAACAGTCCGATTGGCTGCATGAGCACGCTGGGCAGCGTCGGCGGGATGTATCGCGACGGCCTGACCTACTCGGCGTATCGAGGGGGCGCGTTTTGGGCTGCGGGATTTCCTTCCACGACGATGATCAACACGATCTTGCCGCCGAACGGACCCACGTGCCTGAGGACGGCGGACGGGGCTGACAACATGCTGGTCCCGCCCACGAGTTACCATCCTGGCGGCGTACACGTGGCGTTTTGCGACGGGGCGGTGTCCTTTGTCAGCGACTCGGTCGATACGGGCAACCTGGCGCTGCCAAGTCCCAGTGTCAGCATTTCGCCCTACGGGGTCTGGGGCGGGCTGGGGTCGAAGGACGGTACGGAAAGCTCCCAAATGCCCTGATCGCCGAGTGCCGCGGTCGGGCCATCGAGCGTGGTTTCGGCCGCTGGCCAGAGAAGAACCTGGGAGTGCAGAGAAGGGCGCGCAAGCGGCAACCAACGGTCCGTTTCCCGGCAAGTGTTGTTTCCCTTGTTGACCACTGCAAAAGGAAGGACGCTTCACGATGCGAAAAATGATGGGCGTGTTGCTGCTGACGGCAATCAGCGGGCTGGTCGGCTGCGGGACCCGCAGCGGGATTGAGGGCACGATCGGCGCCAGCGGCACGGTGACGTATCAAGGCCAACCGGTCGAAGGCGCGACGGTGGTCTTTTCCCCCGAAGGGCCCGGGCGGGCGGCCAGCGGATTGACGGACGCCAACGGCCGCTTTGAGTTGACGACGCTGATGGCCAGCGACGGCGTGCTGGCCGGCAAGTACCAGGTCGCCGTCTCCAAGACCGAAACGGTCGGCGCCATGTCGGAGGAAGAGTCCCTGGCCTATGCCGAAAAGCACGGCAAGCCGCCGAAGGTCACGACACGGGAATTGTTGCCGGAGAAGTACAAGAACCTGGCCACTTCCAATCTGACCGCCGAAGTAACCGCGGACGGCGAAAACGACTTCACCTTCAGCTTGACGGATTGAGCCGGCAGACCCGCCGCACGTTCCGGGGGAATTCCGAAAAAGCCCCAAACCGCACCAGACGCGACGCACGGCGGAACCCCCGGCGAGCGTGGCTCTCGTGTTCTTGCTGCCCGCGCGTTTCGCGGGAGAGGCGTCGGGATGGCGCGACTGGATCGACTGACGCCGGCGATCTCGACGGACTTCATCTTTCGCGGCGGCGATCCCGCCGGGCGGCCTCAGCCGCTTGCCGCGGGCCGCCGGGTGGCAAATCACTTGTCCGGTGTCTTGGACTTGGCCTGCCGTTCCATGTTTTCCCGCAAGTAGCGGGCCAGCAGCAGGTTGCCGTGCCGCTGGGGCGAATCGTCCAGCAGCAGCGTTTTGCGGGCCAGTTCCAGGTCGCCTTGCGCTTCGTACACGCGGGCCAGGTTCAAGCGTGCTCCGGGTTTCCATGGATTCTGGTCGGAAGCATCCAGCGTGCGCTGTTTGAGCCAGGTCACGGCCGTGTCAAAGTGGCCGGTCTCGTAGTGGATCATGCCGAGCCAATAGGTCGCGGTCTGCTTGATGCCGATCGTCATGCCCTTGGCGATCTGCAGCCGGTACCTCCATTCCTGGTCGTTTTCGCGGGTGCGGACCATTCCCAAGCTGGCTTGGACCTCCGGCGACGACTCGATCTGACTGATGAACGTGTCCGGCACGCGGGCCTCGACGAAATAGCCTTTAGCGCCCGGATTGTCGTCCGTCTTCTCGAAGTTGCCGCGGAAATACTGGGTGCGGCCCTGCGTCAAGGGATGGACGTTTTCCAGGATCATTTCGTCGTACCACAGCCGGCGCATCGCCTCCGGGTCTTCCTGGGCCCGCGCGCCCAGTGCCTCGCGATACACCCACGCCTGAAACGGTATCCGCCACAGATCGACGGCCGTAATCTGCGCTTGGCTCTTCAGCCGTTTGGCCAGTTCCTCCGCCGCGACGGTGACGAACAGCGGTTCACCCGCCGCCGCCTCCAACTCAAACGCCTTGGCACGGTACGACAACGCTTCCGGCGAGGCGTCGATCAAGGCCACCAATTGAGCCCAATCGGCGTCGGCTTCCGCATACCGCAGTTCCGTGCCGACATCCAGCGCCCGGAGAATGCCGGGATCCTGCCGCACTTGGGCCAACGTGGCGATCCCGGCGCCGCCCGGACCGCGAATCGGCAGACCCAGTCGGGTATCGAACAGGTACAGTTGATCGTCGATCAGGACCGCAGGCAGCCAAGGCCGGGGCCGGGGGGACGAACGGAGATCGTCGAAAGCGAGCATCACGGTGTCGATCTGCTGCTGCCGGCACAGCAGCATGAAGATCCTCGCCCGCTGCCAGGCATCGCCTTGGCCGTACAGCAGCGTCTGCCAGGGGAACGCCGTGTATCCCGGCCCGGGCGTCGCCTGCTGGAGTGGCGACGCGTTCGGGGTTCCGACGGGGCCGGCCGTCTGGGCAGGAAACGGCAGCAGGGGAGACAACTGGATGTTCCGCACGGTCCAATCGAACAGCCGCGCCGCCAAGGAGACCTCGTAAGCGTGGGGTTCGCCGCGAGCCTGCTCGAGCTGTTTCAGCCAACGCGACAACTCCAGAGGATTCGGCCCTTGGGCAACCCATTTCGAGATGCTCCGCGCCCAGGACGCCTGCCGCAAATAACGCACGTCCTCGACCGTGAACTCCCGCTTGTCCAGCGCCTGAAGGGGCGGGATCGAACGCAATTCGGTCGGCAGTTCGTCGAGCATCGCGTCGCGTTGCCAGGCAACCTGCTCCTGGGAGCGCGCAAGCCAGCGGTTTAAATAGTAGGCCGTCTGCACCATGCCCTGCTTCGGATCGTACTCGTCGAGCTTGGCCAAATAATCCCGCGAAATATCGAAGTAGTCCCGCTCGGCCGCGTTGGAACCGGCGGACGCCGAGGACGTCGCGGAAGGCGGAGGCGTGGGTTGACAAGCCGCAAACAGGCAGATGCTGATCACCGTCAGCAGCAGGTTCGATTTCATCGGGCAGTTTCCGTTACACCGGTTGGATGCTGGGCAGGCTGGGTTTCGAATCCCTCCACGACCGCTCGCAGTTGCAGGAGCCGGGCCAGGACGCCGGCTATCTGGTCGAGCGGGATCATGTTCGGTCCGTCGCTGGGCGACTGATCCGGGTCTGGGTGCGTCTCGAAGAACAGCCCGTCGACCCCGATCGCGACCGCCGCGCGGGCCAGCGGTTCCACCAGCGCCCGGTTGCCGCCTGTCCGTCCGCCCAGTCCGCCGGGTTCCTGGACGCTGTGGGTGGCGTCAAAAATCACCGGCGTGCCCAGCGACCGCAGTTGCGGCAGCGACCGCATGTCGTTCACCAGACGCCCGTAGCCGAAAAACGTGCCCCGCTCGCCTAATAGTATGTTCTCACAACCTCCGGCCGACAACTTGGCTACCACGTGCTGCATGTCCCACGGAGCCAAAAACTGGCCTTTCTTGACGTGGACGGCGCGTCCCGTGCGTGCGGCGGCCGACAACAAGTCCGTCTGCCGGGCAAGGAACGCCGGAATCTGGACCAGATCGCAAACCTCGGCCACCGCGGTCGCCTGGTGGGATTCGTGAATGTCCGTCGTTACCGGCAAGCCGATCTGCGTGCGCACCTGCTCCAAAATGCGCAAGCCCGCACCGAGTCCGGGCCCGCGATAAGACTCCACGCTGGTCCGATTGGCCTTGTCGAAGGAAGCCTTGAAGACCAGCTGCAGCGGCAGGCCGGCGGTCAGCTGCCTCAACCGTTCCGCGATGGCCAGCGTCAAGGTCTCGTTTTCGATCACGCACGGGCCGGCGATCAACAGCAGCGGCTGCCCGTCGCCGCAGCGGTACGGGCCGATGGTGGCAGGGTTGTTAGGCACGCAGACAAACTCCTCGCACACGCCCTGGGCGTGGCGGCTAAACAGGTTTCGCATCCAACCGGCGGCTGAGGCCGTCCGGACATAACCGAGTATACCCGCAACCGCGTTTGTCCGTAACCCGCGAAGAAATCCAAGCCCGCGGGGCCTGATGCGAACGTTCTGTCGAATGGTTGCCTTGCCCCTGACCATCCGGCACGCCCAAGGGTTTGACGCGTCCAGGGCCTCCGCCAGCCTTTTTTCGTTTTGACGGGTGCGCCAATCGTCCGTCTCTCGCTCGTTGCCGGCCGGCAATTCAGCGTGCCGAACCGTAATTGACGCTGGCTTGTCGCCGCGTCACACTATGCTAGCGGAACGGTGCTACGGTTCCGTCGGGCGGGGCTGCAGCGATTCTCCCTTCGCAGACTTGCCGCAACGGACGAAGGCCGTCAAGGTGAAGTGGAGACGCAGTCGGAGTGACTTGAAATCGTCCGCAGGCGAAAGGGACGGTGATGACGAGAAACGCCGGGAGTCTTCTGTGGTGCCTGTGGGCGGTTGCGGCGATGGGCGGTGAAGCCGCTTCCCCGGAGCCGAAAACGCCGTGGCCGGCTCAGTACAAGATCAAGCCGACGGAGACGGAGCGGCTGACTGAGGCCGATGTCGTGGGGCCGGACGGAATCGTTTATCCCAACTGGACGAAATGCGGCGTGCAGGGCGGGATCCCCCAGGTCGCGGTCAAGACGACCCTCGCCGCGTTTGACGGCCGGCCCAACGACGGCCTAGACGATTCGGCGGCGTTGGACCGCGCTTGCGAAGCCGTGGGCAAGCAGGGTGGCGGCGCGGTCCTGCTCGACGAGGGCACGTACCATCTCGATCGGCCGGTGACCGTTCGCCACGACGGCGTCGTAATTCGGGGACGCGGGGCGGACAAGACCAAGCTCGTCTTTCGCTACGCGCTGCCGTCCGGCGGAGTGACGTTTTACGGCCTCAAGCCCGGCGATCGCGTGGGCAAAAACACGCCAATCCAGCTGCACGCCCGGCCCACCGGCCTGGCGGCGATGACGATCGAGGCCGGCGGCCGCGTGGTGCATGAGTGGAAACGCAGCACGCATTCCGGCAACACGTTCGCCACCAGCGTCAGTGCCCGTTCGATCGTCGGCCGGCTGCCCGACGGCCCGGCCATGCTGCGGGGCGTGGCCCGCTATCAAGACGGCGCGTCTGTGACGACCGAGTTGCCGGTCGTGCTCGACTCGACCTTCCACGACCCGCGGCCCATGCCGGATGCGCGGGCGGCGATTGTCTTCGCCGGGCGCGGATCCGACGGCCCGGCCATCGAGTTGACTCGCGACGGTCGCCGCGGCGACCGGACGCTGGCCTTGCGGAACGCGGAGGGCCTGAGACCGGGCGATGGCATCCATCTGGAAGCGCCGGCCACGCCCGCGTGGAAGCGGCTGACGAAGAACGCCTGCACCTGGGGCCGGTACCGGGAGTACGAGTTGCAGATCGAACGTGTCGAAGGCAACGTCGTCACCGCCAGCCAACCGCTGCGGATCGAGTTTCCCGTGGCCGACGGCGCCTTCGTCCGCAAGATCGCGCCGATTCAGCGCTGCGGCGTCGAGGATTTCTCCTTGGAGCAGACCGAGAACCTGTGGATCACCAGCGTGCTGTTCAGCCACGCCTGGAACTGCTGGGCCCGCGGGGTGAACGTCAAAAAATGCGGCCGTTTTCCGGTCTACGGCAGTCAGGCCAAGTGGTGCGAGATCCGCGATGGCACGTTTGACGACGCCTGGTTCAAAGGCGGCGGCGGAACGGCTTACGCGGGCTGGGACGCGTGCTGGGATTGCTTGATGGAGCGTGTCGAAACGTTCAAGCTGCGTCACGCGCCGCTGTTCCAGTGGGCGGCCAGCGGCAACGTGATCCGCGACAGCGTCTTTCACGAGAGCGACGCGCAGTGGCACGCCGGCTGGACGAACGAGAACCTGATCGAACGGTGCGTGGTCGAATCGCTGCCGGGCCACGGCGGTTACAGTTACGGCATGTGGGCCTCGCCGCCGGAGGACAGCGCACACGGACCCAACGGCCCGCGGAACGTGGTCTACAACTGCGACATCCGCTCGGCCCGAACGGGACTGTGGATGGGCGGGATGAACGAGAATTGGCTGATCCTGCACAACCGCTTCCGCGTAGAGAAGGGAGACGGGGCCGCTGCCAAGACGTCCAGCTTTGATCACATCCTCCGCGGCAACGTGTTTCTGCTGCGCGATCCCAAGGCGACGATGGTGCGGCTGGCGACGCCCGACTGCACGGGGGTCGAAATCCTTGACAACCAAGTGTACGGCGGCAACGGCCAATTCGTGACGGGCGCGGCCCAGCGAGCCGAATGCGATGTAATCCTTGAAATAGTACCGCCCGAACGGGACGGGTTGCGGGTATTAGATGCGATCGAGGAATCGCGAGTAGCGTGGGACCGCGCGGAATAGCAGAGCGGCTCGCAACGAACCACGGCGGATGAGCCCGTGGCCCGCGCAGCGCGAGGCATGGCCCGCGACCGTAAGCGGAGGTGGGCGCGAGCGACGAGTGCTTCGCAACGACCGCTCAGGGCGGAAGGATGGCAGGCCACCGACTGGCGGAGCCGTCCTCAGATCCCAGCCGTCAGCGATCGCGGCGTCGACGATCGCTGCGCGGGAGATGTCAAGAGAGCGACGTGGTCCTTGGTCTCCTCAGGAGTCCATTAGCGAAACAGACGCGGTTGCCGCGGGGGAGCACTCGTCCGACGGACGCGACGTTGGGCCGGAGCCCGCGCGACGCCACGCATCTGTTCGTCCAAGGCTTTGGCGATCGGACTCAACCGCATCTTGCCCAGCGTTCCTTCGTGCCGCGGCAGACTGGCCAAGACCGTGGCGAAAGCTTCATGCACGATCATGACCGTTCCCACCAGGGCATGGAAACGCGCGGCGCCGGTGACGTTGCCATCGTCGGCGCCCCAGAATATTTTGAGCCGCGCGATGACCCGTTCCACACTCGTGCGGCCTTTGTACAGCCGCTCGAATTGTTTCGTGGCGCGCGGGATGGAAGGAAAGCGGCGCAGATCCAGTTCTTGCTTGACCCGCACCGTCAGGCCGTAGGTCTTGCCCGCATTGCAGACCGAGGACATGGGACACTCCCACTTCTCGTGCTTGGCGGGACAACGGTACTTGAGCGTGCCGCGGTCCGCTTCGTGTCCGATGTAAGCCATGGGGTGGCGCACCATCGGCTGGCTGTCGCGATCGTAGCAGTGCAGCGTGCCGGCCTCGTCATACACGATGTTGGAGTTTCCATCGTGACCAGGCAACATTTGTTCCGTCTCTTGCTTCCACAGAGAGCGGTTTTGAATGAGCGGCCGGATGCCCGCGGCGTGGAGCTTCTGATGCACCTTGATATCGTCGGCAGCCTTGTCATAAGCCAATGTGTTCATCCGTTCACTTGGCAGGTTGGCTTGACCTTGATCGACCAATTCGGGCAGCAATTCGTTATCGCCCGCTTTGGTCGAACTGATGCGATACGCCAGCGACACCTCGTGCCGCACATCCACTAACAGATGCAGCTTGTAGCCGAACCATTCCACCACGCGCGTCACCTGGCCTTGATCGTCGGTGTATTCCTTGCGCCCACCGCTGGGCTGCGGCAGACCATGTTCATCCAGGACGATCTTCTCTTTCGGCGGCGAGGAAGAGTCCGCTCCACCCGATTCGCTCGCGCCCTGGCATGCGGCGGCTTGCGTTACAGCCGTCTTCTGGGCAGCCGTCTTCGCGGCGGTGGCCTTCGCGATAGCCGGTTTCTCCGCAGCAGCCTTCTCCGCAGCAGCCTTCGCGGCGGCGGCATCGCTTCGCAGCCGACGCGCGTTGAGCCAAGTGGAGTCGCCCGCCGTGTCGACGCCCAAATCGGGCACGGCTGTTCCCAGGCGTTGCACCATCACGTTGAACACGTCCTGCAGTCGCGAGCGATGGGGATCTTGACCGAGAACTTCCAT